>NZ_RQER01000004.1:0-300000 GCF_004770615.1 Leptospira langatensis | reverse complement strand
ACAGGTAAAGGACTACCTCAGTATAGCTTTAAGCATGGGGCAGTGTTAGTGACCAATTCTGGATTAGGTAACCTATTTCATGATTTTCCAGTATTAAATAATGGCGGAGGATTAACCCCCGGTCCTGTGGTATTTATGTATAAGAAACCTGGAGATTGGTTTGGCCATATGGAATGGAATGCTACTTTGAAACATGAGTATGGTCATGTTGATGAGTTTTATAGTATGAATGGTATTGATTTCTTTGGAAGGATTTTGAGACGACCTTCCCAAAGAAACGGGACTCCTTTTTTGGAATCTCATGCGGATCATTTAGCAGGAACCGATTTATACGGTAGCAACGTTCTGGTAGAGCAGATTTTTGGTGCTATAGTCAGAAATGATCCATCTTTAGCGTTTATTTTCGGAATCTACTCAGATATAATTACGGAGCAGAACATATGGGAGTATTTACCTCTATTTTTATGAGCAGGATTGAAGTAATTTATAAATTCATTATATTATTAACTATTTTATTTTTGACTATTAGTTGCGACATGCCATCTGATGAAGTGCTTAGGCAAAAATGTATAAAAACTATTGTAATTACTTATAATTCTATAATTGAGAGTCCCAACTATACCGCTGCAGAAAAGCAACATGCAGCGAATGTATTTCCTGTCTCGTATTTAGGGTGCACGCATATTCATAATAATTAAAATGACAAATTTTCTTTTTATTTAAGGGTAATTGACTTGGTTGTTTGGGTTTAATAAAAGAAATCCGCCCCCGCTCACACCCTGCGACAGGGATACGCAGGGCTTCAGTCCCGAGCAGAGATTGAAGAAGAGTTTAGATAAAAGTAATGGAGTGGCGAAGGGATGAGCGGTAGCGAACCCGTAGTAGCCCGGCCCGCTGTAGCGGGGTCGCCCAGAGGTAGGAGGAAAATTTAATCGTATTCAATCCTTCCCTAAAAAAAGCCGGATCCCTTTCGCGATCGTTTGCAGTGTCCTGGCCATTAGGCCTTCTAACTTGGTTTGTAAGAATAATTCCATGATCAGTTTACGTAAGGCAAGATCGAAAGGAAGATTGAATTCATTCCAGTCGACTCCGAAACGGAATGGATACGTTTCGTTTTCTCCTTCTTCTTCCGGATTTGTATGCACTAAGGTTCCTTCGAAGTCGGTATGATTTTCGTCTATATGCCGGAACTCTACTGTGAGATGGACCTGCTTCTTGAATAAGGGCAATGGTATGATCTCTAAACCGGCTAATTCTCCCCAAGTGATCCCGCTTAGATTCAGATAGCCTCGGTCCCCGCTTCGGAGTGTTCCTGTTCGGAGTAAACCTTCTCTTCCTAAGCGACAGGAGCCCATTCTACTTCTGAACAAGATCTCTAGAGGAGATCCTGCATCCAAGAGCCCGTTCTCCACTCGGATATCCCTGATCTGTATGGTAAAGACAGGAGTCAGGGTTCTGTCCTCTATGTCTATGCTGGAGTGAGCGACCTTTTCCAGTCGGAATTGTATCCTTCCCCGCCTCGGTAGGAACTCTATCTTCTTTCGGGAGTCCACTCGATTTGTATAGTCCATGTGGAAGGAGCGTATATTCACTCCTTTGAATATTAATTTTCCTTTAAATAACTTGGCAAAGGATATCCTGAAATGGATCTGGTTTCCCTTTGCGTGTACTATATCGGTTCCCAATTCTCCAGGAAAATGGATAATGAAATGCTTTGCCCAGACCCAGAGCCCGGGGAGTAGTATGCCCGGCGTAAACCAACGGAACTTGAACAATCTATAGGAGAAGATGTTTACAAGAAATTGTAAAAAGGGACCGGAGAGTAGGAATTGAAGGCCTAAATAGGCGAACAATAAAAACGTAATACTAGGAGGCATGCAAGGTCGGGCGACCGATTTTACTCTTCGTCGCCCGCGTATTTATTTTCGATATTCTTCTTATCCATAGAGGAGATCTCTAATTCTTTGGCGAGATCCTCTAAAAATTCTTTTTCTCTTACTGTAAATTTCCCATCTGCAGTCACGATGCAAACTGCATCTTCGTAAAAGTTCGTTGCGAGCACAGGATTTCCTTCCGCGAAATCAGTGATCATTTTGATGGGAAGTGGGGATTCGAATACTTCGGAAAGTTCTTCGACGATCTCTGCCTTTTGATCGTGGTGATGATCAAAAATGCAATCCTTGTCGAACATGGCCTTGACCATTTGTCCCACCAAGTTTCCTTCTTTTCTATGGAAAACGCCGTCCGCATGGCAAGAGTAAGACCAAAGGCTGACTAAGACCTTGGCATAATTCATCTTGAGTTGAAAGATCTCGGTTTCCCGATCCAGACTTTTCTGGAATTTTTCATAGAACTCATGGCCTGGTAGAACCTTACTCGCCAAGGATGAAACCCTTTCCATCTTATAGCCTTCCTTATGAGGGCATTCCCTTTTTTCCGTTGTATTTTAATCGAACCAATCGTTTTGCAATGAAAATCCATGTTGCTTTTGCGGTAATTTTTCTCAACTTGACTCTGTGAGAGCCGAATCAAAACGTAAGATTCTCGTTACTTCCGCTTTGCCATACGCTAACGGTCCTATCCACTTAGGTCACGTATTAGAAGCAATCCAAACCGACATTTTTGTTCGGTACCAAAAGACTGCCGGTCACGAATGCCATTTTTTCTGTGCAGACGACACTCATGGTACTCCAATCATGTTGGCTGCGAGAAAAGAAGGTATCAGTCCCGAGCAATTGATCGATCGCGTAAGGACGGAACATTATCGTGATCTTTCCGGCTTCTTGGTTGAATACGATAATTATTATACCACTAACTCCGAAGAGAATCGAGTTCTTTCCGAAGAGATCTATCTTTCCTTAAAGCAAAGAGGACATATCGCAGAAAGAGAGATAGAGCAGGCTTATTGCGATACTGATAAGATGTTCCTTCCGGATCGTTTTATCAAGGGAACCTGCCCGAATTGCGGTAGTCCCGATCAATACGGCGATAGCTGCGAAGTCTGCGGAGCCACTTATTCCCCTAAGGATCTAAAGAATTCCCATTGTTCCTTATGCGGAACTCCTCCCGTTAGTCGCAACTCCAAGCATATCTTCTTCAAGCTTGGGGATTTCGAGAAGTATCTCTCCGACTGGGTGGAAAAAGAGAATCATGTTGTGGATGGAGTCCGCAAAAAGCTAAAGGAATGGTTCGAGGCAGGCTTGCAAGATTGGGATATTTCCAGGGACGGGCCTTATTTCGGATTCAAGATCCCCGGAGAAGTCGAAAAGTATTTCTACGTTTGGCTGGATGCTCCCATCGGTTATATGGCATCTAGTTTACATTTCTTTAAAGGAAATCGTGCTCGTTTCGATTCCTTTTGGAAGGATGAGAAGGCGGAGATCTTCCATTTTATAGGCAAGGACATTCTGTATTTCCATACTCTCTTCTGGCCTGCGACCTTGGAGGGAAGCGGTTATCGTTCTCCTTCTCAAGTGCATGTCCATGGATTCATTACGGTCAATGGCGAGAAGATGTCCAAATCCAGAGGCACTTTCATCAAGGCCGAAGGTTATCTGAAACACTTGGATCCGGAGCACCTTCGTTTTTATCTGGCGGGAAAGCTCGGGCCGGGAATGGACGATTTGGATCTTTCCTTTGACGATTATACTGCCAAAGTGAACTCGGATTTTGTCGGGAATTTTGTGAACTTGGTTTCTAGGACTTCCACTTCTATATTAGATAAACTTGATAGAAGGCTCGGTAAACTAAGCGAAGAGGGTCGTAAGATCCTGGATGAACTGAGAGCGTCGGAGTCCAAGATCAGAGAATGGTATGAGACTCGCAATTATACCAGAGTGATGAAGGAATGTTCTCGCTTAGGAGATATCGCTAACAAGTACGTGAACGATCTTGCTCCTTGGATCCAGATCAAAACGGACGCTGAGCTTGCGAGAGAAACAGTCACTGTGGCTTTGAATGCAGCTCGAATTCTTTCCATTTATCTTTATCCTGTCGCACCAAAGGCCGGAGAGAAAGTATATAAACTGTTAGGCTTGGATAAGAAGCCGGAATTTGCGGATCTTTCTTCCGATCTGGAAGGAACGAAAGTGGCCGCATATGAAATGATCACTAAACGCGTAGAGGAAAAAGCGATTCAAACTATGTTGGAAGAAAACGCAAGCCAAACTGCTAAACCGGAGAGTGCCATTGCTCCTAAAACGGAAGGAGTAGCGAATCTTTCCGAGATCTCTATCGAAGAATTAAGTAAGGTCGATCTAAGGGTCGGTAAGATCCTGGAAGCGGGTCCTGTGGATGGAGCGGATAAGCTTGTCCAAGTGAAATTGGATCTGGGACCTCTTGGGACCAAGAACGTTTTCGCTGGGATAAAAGCCGCTTATAAGCCTGAGGATCTTGTTGGTTTAAGCATCGTTGCGGTTGCGAACCTGAAAGCGAGAAAGATGAAGTTCGGGGTTTCCGAAGCAATGCTTTTGGCTGCGGGAGAAGGAGAAGGCTTGAGTCTTTTTGTTCCTCATCGCGGAGCGCAACCAGGCGATAAGCTGAAATAAGAAGAGTCTAATAAATCGGTCAAATAAGAAGACCGAGATCGGTAGAGTATGCCTTTAGAATTAGATATTTCCTATAGTTTCCAAAGGCTTTTGGAAAAGAGCCGAACCGTTTCCGGCCGATTGGTTTCCAGGCAACTTACCTTTATCATAGATTCATTTCTTAGGAATCGCTACGAAAAGGTCTCGGGTATCCTGAAAAAGGGAGAAGAGATCGCCATTGTAGCGTTAGGCGGTTATGGAAGAATGGAGATGGCTCCTCACTCCGACGTGGATATATTATATCTGCATAATGGAGTTCCGGATGCGAAGCTTTCCGAGATCATTTCTTCCATAAATACCTTCTTTTACGATTCCGGAAAGGAAGTCGGTCATACTTGCCGTACTATCAAAGAGTCCTTTCGTTATCTGGACGATATGTCCAGTTATCATGCCATTCTGGACAGTCGATTTCTCACAGGCTCCAGAGAGTTATTTAAGAAATACCAAACCGATTTCTTGGACAAGCTCCCTGCAAAGTACGCCACAAGGTACAACGAGGCAAAAGAAAGCCAACTCTCCGAAAGATTTCTTCGAGAAGGAAGGCCTATCCTTCTTTCGGAACCCAATCTGAAGACGGATATCTGCGGACTCAGGGACATCCAGTACGTATATTGGAAGGAGAAGTCCACAAGCCCCATCCAATCCTTGGGTGCACTGGCCCATCTTCCCGTATTTAAGAACGGGGACGTCCAAGCCTTGGAAGAAGCATATGATTTTCTGGTAAGAACGCGGATCGCATTGCATGTGATCTCGGGCAGAAAGAACGACAGATTGGATCTGAATTTGCAACCTGAGGTCGCGGAATACCTCGGCTTCGGCAAGAAAGAAGAACTCCAGACCGTAGAGAAGTTCATGAACATTCTCTACAGCCATCAGAAAAACGTGTTCTTTACGATCCGCTTATATTTGGATTCTATAATAGAGTCCAGAAAATCCGATCGTGGTCACGATCTCGTTTATGAAGGGGTTCGTTTCAATCGGATAGAGAATACGGTATTTCCTCCTGTCGAAGGAAATCTATTCGCGGATCCCCATACGATCTATAAGGATATCCTTCTTACCTTTAGAATGATACAGGAGACCGGTTTCCGGATCTCGGGAAGTCTTCTGAGCGAGATCCGATTCGCTTCCCATTTTCTGGATGATGACTTCCGTTATTCTGCGGAGGTAAACGGGGAATTTTTGAACATTCTTCGTAACCCTAAGGATAGGGGAAAAATATTAAAATTAATGCATGAATGCCAGGTGCTCGGTGCTCTTCTTCCCGAGTTTGGGGCCTGCACAAACTTCCCGTTATTCAGTTATCATCATGAGTTTACCGTAGACGAACATACTCTTCTCATCCTATACGAATTGGATCGCTTGGATAAGAACGAATTCGAAGACAAGGATATCGCTCAAGTTTACGAAGAATGCACTAAGACCGAGATCCTTGCTCTTGCCATTCTTCTTCATGATGCGGGGAAGGTAAAGGAAGGAGATCATTCCGAATATGGAGCGGAGCTCGCGGTATCTGTGGGTTCTCGTTTGGGCCTTTCGGAAGAGGATACGGACCTGTTCAGATTCTTAGTCGAGAAGCATATTCTCATGTCGGAGCTTTCTTCCAAGAGAGATATTTCGGACAAGGTTTTGATCCGAAATTTTGCGAGGACTGTCGCTAATGCGGAGAGGTTAAAACTTCTATACGTCCTTACTATTATAGATACAAAGTCCGTCGGCAGCAATGTGCTCACGAATTGGAAAAAGGCTATCTTAAATGAACTTTATAAAAATGCGATAGATGCATTCCGAAATAAGAAACCGGACGACGAATACGCTCACGGAGAAGAGGAAAGACTCGCACTCTGTAAGGATCTGGTCGCTTATCTCACGGAAAAAGAAGGACAGGATGCTAAGATCGCGAAATCGATCGCTTCTTTTGCTTACTCCGTGATCCCTGCTAGTTTTTTAAAAACGGTTTCCAATCGTAAAATATTAAAACATTTTAAAGCGATCGCGATCCTAAGTCAAGAAGAAGGGAACGATCTTCTCTTCGATTCGGAACAGGATCCTGCATTCGTAACGGTAGAAGTGGTTAGCCGTAATATTCCTGAAATCCTTTTAGATCTATGCTGTTCTGTTTCTTCCGAAGGCTTGAGCCTTGTCGGAATGCAGAGCTATGCCCACGGAGAATTTCATATTCATATTCTTCAGATCACAGACTCACAGGGCAGCGGCAATATTCCTGCGGAAAAGATCTCCCGTATGGAAGGAAAGCTAAGGCTGATGGCTTCCGGAGAATTGCAAAGAGATAAGATCGCCTTCGAAAGAACGGAATGGAATCCACGTAAGACGATACCGGAAAGCATAGTGAATCGATCCGTTCGTTTCTCTAACGAGGATCTGACAGACACTACGATCATGGAGGTCCGGATGCCGGATATGGTCGGTTTGGTATACAGGATCCTAAGAAAGGTATTCGACTTCGGTTTAAAGGTTTCTTATTTACGAGTTTCTACTTCGGCAGACTACGCATATGATTCGTTTTATTTGCAAACAGCAGAAGGGGAGCAGGTCAAGGACCCCGAATTATTACGATCTTTGGAAGCTCGGATCTTAAGAATTCAGCCAGTGGAAAGGATGACAGGGGAACTCGTCTTTTAAAAATGGTCCCCAGAATGGATTCGGAAAGTCGTTCCACAGTCGCTTCCAAAAGCAAAAAAGCTATCGGGGCTACGGCCAGGCGCACCAAGAAGCCGGCCCCTGTACACCGTTCCAAAAAAATCGACCCGGACTGGTGGAAGAACGCGGTCGTTTATCAGATCTATCCTAGGAGTTTTAAGGATTCCAACGGGGATGGAGTAGGCGATCTAGATGGTATTATCCAAAAATTGGATTATCTCAACGACGGTACTCAGAATTCCCTAGGCATAGATGCTATCTGGCTTTCTCCTATTTATCCTTCTCCTATGTTCGATTTCGGATATGATATCTCGGATTACGAGAATATAGATCCTGTCTTCGGGAGCTTGGATTCATTCAGACGTTTATTAAAAGAAGCTCATAAACGAAAGATCCGTATCATCATGGACTTGGTTGCGAACCATACATCTCATTTGCATCCTTGGTTCCTCGAATCCCGCTCTTCGAAAGATAATCCTAAAAGGGATTGGTACATTTGGAGGGATCCAGTCAAAGGAGGAGCCCCGAACAATTGGATGGGGACCTTTGGTGGAAAGGCTTGGACTTACGACAAGCATACGGAGCAATATTATTATCATTCCTTCTTAGCCGAACAGCCGGACTTGAACTGGAGAAATCCGGAAGTCAAAAAAGCCATCTTTAATATGGTCCGCTTCTGGTTGGATATGGGAGTAGACGGTTTCCGTCTGGACGTAGTGAACTTATTCGTTAAGGACGCCGAGCTCAGAAGCAATCCTCGTAAGAGATGGATCGCAAGGCCGTTCGACCAACAGAACCATATTTACGATCGGGATCGTCCGGAAATGCACGATATCCTGAAAGATCTTCGTAAACTTTTGGATTCTTACGGAGACAAGATGTCGGTGGGAGAAGTCATGATGGAACCTCCCGGCACGAGCGCTCTTCCTGCTTCCTATTACGGAGACAAAGGGGACGAGCTGCATCTTGCGTTCAACTTCGCATTCTTCTACACTCCTTGGAAGGCGGAAAAATTCAGGGACGTGATCAAGGAATGGGAGAAATACCTACGAGATCGCGGATGGCCCAACTATACATTAAGTAATCATGATTTTCGTCGCCATATTACTCGATATGCTAAGGGAAGGGAAACAGTTCATCGTGCAAAGATCGCTGCGATGATGTTACTCACTCTGAGAGGAACTCCTTTTCTGTATTATGGAGAGGAACTCGGAATGATGGATGAGAGGGTTCCGAAGCATAGGATCAAGGACCCAGTGGGTATTCGCTATTGGCCGGTGTATCCAAGCAGAGACAATTGCCGTCTTCCGATGTGCTGGTCTGCCGATAAGAACGCGGGATTCAGCGAAGGGGAGCCTTGGCTTCCGGTTTTCTCTCAGCATGATACGATCAATGTGGAAACCCAGTCCCGTAGCATAGAAAGTCTTTTAAATTTTTATAAAAAGCTAATATGGCTTCGTAAGGGGAATGAGATCCTGAAAAAGGGAACCATAGCCCTGGATTACGATTCTCCTCCCGGCGTATTACAATACACTCGGGAATACGATAAGAAGAAGTGTCTGATCATTCTTAACTTTGAGAACGAATCCAAGAAGATCGTGGCGAATGCGAATCGCACTGCTCAGATCTTGATCTCCACTCATAGAAAACCGGAGAAGATGGAAATCCCGGTAGTCTTCGAGATCGCTCCTTACGAAGGAATGGTCCTCGAATACTAAGAGGACTTTGCGATTTCTCGATCCGTTCTATAGCCGTCCAGATCTTTTCCTTCCAAACAAACGACGTTCAATCGGGCCAAGCGTGGCTATAGTCCCGGAAAAAGTTCTCGCAGTCGTACCATAAAGGCTTATTATTGCGATAGAAGAATCCATCTTCGGGAATTGCTATGAGTCATACTCTTTACTCTGCGGAGAACCCCGCCTTATCCGCCTACGATCTCACAGGTTATCCGGGAAATCGAGGTAAGAATTTTTACGAAGAAGACAAGATCCTCCAAAGGATCATAGATCGATATTCTGCCGATTATAAACCGGATCATAAAAAGGCGATGATAGATCACCTCAAAGGATACGGACAATTGGTGGGAGGAGTCCTGGACGAGCTCACCGAAGCCTCTCATAAGGAAGGAAAATACGGAGAAGTAGTCAAATACGACAGAACAGGAAAGCGGATCGACCAGATCGTATATTCTCACGAGCAAAAGCTTTCCAGAAAGATCTCCTACGATTACGGAATTGTTAATTTAGACTTTCATGATGAATGGAAGTTTCCTTTTTCCGATCTACATAGACAGGCGTTGACCTATCTTGCCAATCAAAACGGAGAAGGAGGGGTCACCTGTCCTCTCGCAATGACGGAGGGAATGATCCGCGTTCTCCAGGGGATCGGCACCGAAGAACAGAAAAAGAAATACCTTCCTCTGGTCGCGGGTAAAGGTTCCGACTCCCATTTTATGGCGGGACAGTACGTAACCGAAAGAGTGGGCGGAAGTAACGTAGGAGCCAACCGGACGATCGCTACCAAGGGCGAGAACGGAAAATGGATCTTAAACGGAGAGAAATGGTTCTGTTCCAATCCGGGAGACCTCTGGGTTACCACCGCTAAGATAGAAGATACCGATACGGTTGGTCTGTTCTTGGTTCCTCGGATCAAGGATAACGGGGAACTGAACGGTCACCATATATTAAGAAAAAAAGATATTATCGGTTCCAAAGGAAAACTCACAGTCGAGATCGTGTACGAGAACGTAGAGGCGGAGGCCTTGGGTCGTCCTGCCCACGGGATAGCCAACCTGATCCGATACGTGATCCGAACTTCCAGAGTGCATGTGGGATTGGCCGCTGCGGGAATGTCCAGAAGGGCCTTTATGGAAGCAAGGGAGTATTCCCGGTATAGGACAGCTTACGGAAAGAAGATCGAAGAATTCTCCGCTTATGCGAGGGAATTGGCCGAGATCAGGATCCTATATGCGGCTTTGGTCATGCCGATCTTCCGAGGTATCGACTGGACCCAAAAAGGGATCCTCGCGGAACAGATCTCTACCCCTCTTATGAAATACCGTTCTTCCTCTCTTTCTTCATTGATCACTCATAGGGCGATCATGGCCTTGGGAGGTTCCGGGATTATCGGGGACTATACTTGTCTACCTAGACTGCACAACGATTGTATTATCAATGAGACCTGGGAAGGAACTCACCTGATCATCACCGATCATGCATTGGGAGCGATGAATCGTACTAAGATCCGAGACTCCTTCGTTTCCGAGTTAGGAAAGAATTTCCAAGCTGCGAAAGAGTATCCTGAACTCAAAGAGGTTGCTTCCTTAGGAGAGGCTTTACTCAACGATTGGAACCGCAATATAGAAGAGAAGCCAAGAGAATGGAAAGAGACCTATCGAGTGGATCTTTCTGACCAGGCTTACGGCGCGTTGGTTCTTTCCGAATTTTTAGAGCAAGCAGTTCATGATCGGAAATCTGGAGCGAAGAGATCCAAGTTCGATGCATTTGCAAAAGGAATGGGAGCCTTTCTGTTCAAGACCTTGCCGGAAGCGAAAGGGAATTACGAAGCCTTCCGTTTAACTGCGGAAGAAGTAGATGAGATCGTAAACTGGTAATCTTGCTGTACTAAGCGGCAGCGATGCGAAGTGTGAGGATCAGTCCCAGCTGTTTAAGAACTCTCGTCTATTCATTCGAGAGAAGCTGGGACCGAAGCGATAGCGTAGCACGGAGCAGCGCGACTCTCGCGAAGCGAGAGGGCCGCCCAAGCAAATTCAATTAAGCTAATTTAGGAGCGAAGACTTTTTCCATCTGCGCTTGAGGAATGGCTCCTACAACCTTCTCCGCGATCTGTCCTTGTTTGAAAAGAACGAGAGTAGGAATGGATTGCACTCCATATTGTTGAGCCAGTTCAGGTTTCTCGTCGATATTGATCTTAACGACGGTGACTTCCCCTTTATGAGCCTGAGCGAATTTCTCTAGCTCGGGAGCTACCATTTTACAAGGGCCACACCATTCTGCCCAAAAATCTACAAGGATCGGTTTATCGTGGTTGTTGAGTAGGTCGTTGAAGGAACCTGGTAATGTGTTTTCCATACAGAGATTAGACACATTCTAAATCGAAATGGACAATCCGTTTTTTTCTTTTTAACCTAAAAGATTCCGCAGGGCGCCTTCCAAGCTTGGGTATCTGAATTTATATCCTAGTTCCAGCAGTCTTTTTGGCACCACTCTTTGGCCGTGGGTTGCGACGATCGAGCCTTCGCCGAGAGCGAGTGAAAGTGCAAAAGAAGGCATGCGAGTGAATGCAGGACGTCCTAACGTTTTTCCTAATGTTTTACTGAACTGCTCGTTAGAAAGAGGCTCCGGAGATACTATATTGAAAGGTCCTTTTGCTTCTTCTTTGCGGAGAAGGAATAGGATCGCAGAGAGTTGGTCTTCGATATGTACCCAGGATAAGACTTGGTTGCCTGTGCCGATGGGACCGCCTGCGAATAATTTGAATGCGGGCAACATGGAAGAGAGTGCTCCTCCTTCTGTAGTGAGAACTACTCCTGTGCGAAGAAGAACCGTGCGAATACCGACCTTTTGGGCTTCGAGTGCTTCTTCTTCCCAATCTTTGCAAAGAACGCCTAACTCGTCTTCGGCGGGAGGGCTATCCTCATCAAAGGGAGGAGTAGCAGTTTCGAAGGAACCGTAGATCCCGATTGCGGAAGCGTTGAATAGGAATTTGGGTCCGAACTCTCCCATGGAAGTCAGTCGTCCCACCAAGTCTCTCGTAAAATCCACCCTGGAAGAACGGATCCTCTGTTTGTATTCTGGGGTCCAGCGAACTCCTGCGATCGGTTCTCCTGCGAGATTGATAATCCCTTCGACTCCTTCTAAGTCGGCGCGTGTGGGAAGAGTTCCGATCCGCACATCCCATTCGGAAATTCTTTGCAGGCGAGGAGGAAGCTTTCCGCTACGGCTGAAAATCCTGACTCTATGACCTTCCGCTTTCAAGCGGATCGCCAACATGGATCCGATTAGTCCCGTGCCGCCGGCAATTCCAATGAGCATAAGGCGAAGCTCCCCATAACTTGGTAGGAAGAATTAAAAACTTTTTGCCTAAATTCTTCTGGGGATCATGATTCGAAATCGGTTTCGATTCGACAAGAAGAAAGGAAATCCGAGTTGCTTCTTGCGTCGGAAATCGGAAGATGAAACGAGTGGATCCAATAAAATCGAACGCCGTTCCAAAGATCTTTGCCTTAATTTTCGTGGTCGGATTGGCAATTTGCAATTATTACCTGTATTCTTCTACGATCTCCAAGTTGGAGTCGTACAAATCCGAACCTCCTTTTTTACGTTTTGATTTCACGGACTCCTATCTGGAAGATAGATCCTCTCAGGCTCCGTATCTTGCGGACGGAAATCCAAAGACAGAATGGAGAAAATTAAGACCTTCTTCTCAAAAATCGGATTTCGATCTGGAGCTAAGACTTACGCATCGTTTGAAGGATGGAGTATATCGACCAACTCCTTGGAAAGAGATCCAAGTTAGCGCTTGTTCTACCAAGACCCCGAAACTAAAACTCAGGATCGTCTTGAGAGAAGCGATCAACGTAGATAAAGAATCCAGACTGCCTGACGATACGGATTACGAGACCAAGGTTTTGGATTTCTCCGGATCGGATACGGTCCATATTCCTCTGCATAGTAACTTTTCTTCTGTTCCTCAAAAGGATTATCCGAAAGGAATTAGCATCTGGGCAGTCCAAGGCAATTTCGATGAGATCGGAAAAGATGTCTGCCTGAAAGACATTCAGGTTTTGGAATAAACAAGTTGGTTCTTTATTTGATCAGCGACATTCAAATCAGATAAGGGTCCATTCCGAGCTTTTTTAGGGATTTGCTGAATTCCTGATCGAAGGTCACAATTTGCACTTCTAATATTCTGCTTGCTGCAGCTAAAACTGCGTCTCCGTAATCTTTGATACTTTTCGGCCACAAGGATAGAATTATATCCGGATAATAAGCTGGTTCAAAGGAGACTCCTGGGTTTGCTAAAAGATCCTGGATGAGTTGATTGATCTCCTTCTGCTCAACGGAATAGATACTTTTAAATACAAAAACTATCTCGGAGACGTTGTGGGAAGTTAATATAACTTCATATTCTAAGCGGGAAACTTTCTCCCAAAACGAGACCATTTTTTCATGTTGTTCTTGGTTCCTTCGATTTAAGAATGAAATGAAACAATTGGTATCTAAAATGAGTTTCATTTAGAGTATCTTTTAGCTCTTTCTTCCCAAGCTTTCTTAATATCCAATTTAATATCGGTCGATCCTTCGTTCAGAAAACCTTGGTATTTCAAAAAGGGTTTATTTGCGGATTCGATATGAATACCGTGCTCGTCGATAGACCATTCAATTACATCTTCCATAGAAAGTTTTAGGGAATCCCTGATTTCCTTTGGAATTGTAATTTGATACTTTGAAGTGATTTTGGATCGGAGCTTCATTTCCTTACGATAACAAAAAAAGTAAGGAGTTGTCAAGATGAAAATAGGGGCCTGCTTTCGTGCAAAAGCTTCGAGCTCCTTTGGATCTTATTGATTTTGTAAAATTGATTGGTGTTAGAAGAAAACTGGGGTGAACGACGGGGCTTGAACCCGCGACAGCCAGAACCACAATCTGGAGCTCTACCAACTGAGCTACGTCCACCATGTTTGGTGACCCGAGAGGGATTCGAACCCCCGACCCACTGCTTAGAAGGCAGTTGCTCTATCCAACTGAGCTACCGAGTCTTTTGTTTTGTAAAAGAGGGATTCGGGATGACAGGAGTTGAACCTGCGACCCTCTGTACCCAAAACAGATGCGCTACCACTGCGCTACATCCCGGATCGTAATCCATAATTTCGCAGAAGGGCGAGGTGTCAAGCTGCTTGTTACTTGCTTTGAGCGAGTTTTTTCAGATGTTCCAAAATAATATCTTCGGAAGGAGCTTTGACCAGGGCCTTTTCGAAAGCTCTTCTTGCTTCGTCCGTTTTGCCTAATCTGGAAAGAAGCACTCCGAAGGAATCCAAATAAGCCGCATTGTCCGGTTCAAGCTGGAGAGCCCGTTTTAGATTCTCCATTGCCATTTTGATCTCTTCCGGTTTGGGTTCTTTTCCTTCTAAGAGCAAGTAGGCCACCGAGTTCAGGCTGTTTTTATGGTCCGGTCTGAGTCTGAGTATCCTAAGATGGGTTTCGATCGCGGCCTTTGTGTTTCCAGATTTTTCCTGAGCGGAAGCCTTTAGGGATAATAATACGATATCGTCGACTGCAAGCTTTAATCTTTCGTCTGTCTTTTCGATCGCAAGCTTGTAGTTTCCGGTCTTGATCATGGAATAGATCATCATCCGGAATGCGTTATCCCTTTCGGAGAATTTAGGAAAGGCTTCCATCAATTCTTCCAGGACGGAAACGCATTTCTTGTGGTTTCCTGTTCTGGAACAACATATTGCAAAATTGTAAAGTAGTTCCGGATCCTTTCCTGTTTCGGCCATCTCTCTGTCTATGAGGGTGATCGCGAAAGTATAGTTTTCCTTTAGGATCTCGGTGAAGATCCTTCTTTTGGCAGGAATTTTTCTTGGGGTCTTCTTCTCCGTCATTTTGATCTTGCGTGGATCCTTTTCTTGAACTCTTCCAGTTCCGATCTCTCGGTTTGGTCCAAGCTAAGAGGTGTAATGGGTACTTTACCTTTGAAGAAGATATCGAAATCGGTCCCTTCTTCTTGTATATGTCCTAGATCGGATCCTCCTAAGAAGAATTCGGAGATCCCTCCGATGATCGGTTTGGACTCATAGGTATCCACATAGGTTCTCTTGCCAAGTCTGGCTACTTCGACAGAAGAAAGCGAGGCCTCGAATTTTTCGGGGATATTGATATTGTATACGATGCCAGACAGAAAGTTCTCTGTCCAGGCTCGGAGTATTTCCCGTACGAGCTCCGCTTCTTTTATATAATCGTAACTCTTATCCCAATTCCCGGAACTCACAGCTAGACAGCGTCGATTGTGGATGGCTCCATGTCTCGCAGCACCCACTGTGCCGGAATAGTGAACGTCGTGGCCCATATTCACTCCACGATTGATACCGGAGAGTACCAGGTCGATCTTAGGAAAGATATTTCCATGAAGCCCTATGTTCACGCAATCCACCGGGTAACCATCTACGATATAATGGTTCTCATTCACCTTCTCTACTCTCAAAGAATCGTGAATGCTAAGAGCCATGGAAGTTGCAGAGCGTTCCTTTAGAGGTGCGATTAAGAATGTATTATGCTCTTTTCCCAGAACTTTTTCTAAGGCAAGAATTCCATTCGAGGAAATTCCGTCGTCGTTCGTGATCAGGATGTTCATGCGAGAGTTCTTTTGTGATTTCTCCTATTGAAAAGCCGGTGTAAACGAGGAAATGATAGCAAAGTACATGCTTAAGGGAAGAAAGAAAGTGATTAGAAAGGTAGTTAAATTGATCACTAAGGAATCCCTGAATTTCAGATCGTAGATATAGGAAGTCCCACGCACCATTACCGTGATAAAGAATCCGTAATGGATCGTATACAAAGTGACGATCCCGAAGCTTCCCTTTAATCCGAATTGAGAGAGTAGGATCCCCCAGGCCCCGGCAGTGAGGAATAAGGAAAGGGAGAAGCGCACGAAATGCAGAAATATGGCAGCGTTCCCTTTTCTTCCTCTACTCTGCGCATAACCGTCAGTGATGAACGCGACTGCATACGGAAGAAGAAGGAAGAAGATCAAGTGAGCGATCGCCGCAGTGATCAATTGTCCTACGCTTCGGTTCGTAAAAGGAGGGGAAATGAAAACATAACCGGCTCCCGCACTCAATGAGGAGAGGAATAGGATAAAGGTCCAAACCGATCTAAGAGGATTGGTTCCCCATGAGGAGATCACATTCTCCGCACGAAAGGGTTCGAACAAGACCGCATCAAGTAAGTCTATGAATCTAAAAAATAATTCTTTTAGCACAATCTTACCAAGCCATTGCCTGTGGATATAGAACGAGAACTGGAGATCTTTTCAGCTCTTGCAGGATCGCTTTTTCTCCGCCGAATACACTGCCGGACTTAGCTTGCAGCAATTGAAAGAATTTATCCCAAGGATTCGCTTCTTCTTCGTAGAGTGGAAGGGTTCCCTCGTAGTTGCAGAGCTTGGAGAGTTCTGCTAATGCTTCTCTTCTTCCGCCTATATCGTCTACTAGCTTGTTCCGGAATGCGTCTTGGCCTGAATATACTCTTCCTTCTGCCAAGGCTTCTACAAACTTAACGGTCTGGTTCCTTCCTTTGGCTACGTCTTCGACGAATTCTTCGTATGTGTCGGAGAGCATTTTCTGGATCATCGTATCTTCTTCAGGTGTATTGTCCCGGAAGAGAGAGAGTGAGTCCTTGTATTTTCCTTCCTTGAAAGTGCGGACCTTGACACCGTAGCGATCCAAAAGGCCTTTGATATTCGGAGCGATTGCGATCACTCCGATGGAGCCTGTGAGTGTTCCGCCTAACGCGTAGATCTTATCCGCTGCGGAAGCTATATAATATCCTCCGGAAGCGGCGATGTCCTTCATGGAGACTACGACCTTCTTATTCTTTTCTTTGCGGAGATACATGATCTCTTTATAGATCTCTTGAGAAGCGCCTACGGAGCCGCCCGGTGAGTTGATCTCTATCAGGACTCCCACGATATTCGAATCGTCTTCGACGGCTCTCAGTTGGTGTAGTATGGTTTGCGCTCCGGCGGACTCATAGCTGGAAGATCCGGAGTGGATCTCTCCTTCTATCTTGATGAGAGTGGCTCCCAGTCGATCCGTTCCGAATCCGGAGCTACCGTCTACTCTGGTTAGCTTGGAAGGAGAGGCGCTGGAGGCCAGGTTAATGAGTCCCACGAGTAAGGAAAGGATGGTTACTACAAAGGTAACGGCTAAGGCGATTCGATTTCGATCCACAAATAAATAGGATCTTGGTACCGGTTCGTTGTCAATGAAATAGCTGAGGGCATTCGTTTAAGTTAGGAAGTGTGCTCGGTCTGTTCGAGGCTGTATACGGCTTTTAGTTCTTCTGTCCGTTTCACTTGACTGGGAGGATAAGAATAATTGTTTATCAAATACAAAGATATTGGAGTGGAAAATTGTTAAAAACAATCCTTAGTTTTTTGGCCCTTGCGTTATTTGCGGTGAACTGTGCTAGTTTCGGAAAAGTAAACATCGTGCGAGACGATTTCAAGAATTCTCATATTGTTTCTATGAAGTTACAGCAACAGACTTCCGAAGGTGTGAGTACGCCATTCGGGGAGGCTTCTTGGGCTCATTATTACGCTGTTTTCGATTTTTCTAGAGAGATTGGAGCGGATAATAAGGCGATCCCTAGCATAGTGAGATTTAATATTCATGTGGAAACAGAAGATAGCTCTCTAGAAAAGACCGGTTTCATTAAGATTGGCGATAAAACGAATCCTTTGATCATAGCAAATGCAAACAGTCAAATGGTGACAAGTTTCTCGTCGACTACGACTACTACCTCGTCTACATCTCCTGGGTTTTCATCCAGCAGCTCGAACAATGCGAGTACCGGTCATAAAAGTGCATTTGTGGATTTTACGAAGACAAATAATAGTATTCACTCTTCCCAAACGAAGACCCAGACCGCTTCTCATACTCATAAGGAACTTACCGGTACCTTTCTCTTAAAAAAAGAAGATGAACAGGCTATTCTTGGAACGAACCAATTTACTATTCGAGTATACAGCGGTTCCAAGCCTCTTACCTTCCAATTCGATGAGGAGAATATCGGGTACATCAAAAACTTCCTAGTCGCAAAACCAGGCGACGAGAGCAGATAACTCCTTTCTGGTCCTAAAACAAGCGTTGTTATCCGAAATGGAGGATAACGGCGTTTGTTAATTTCTTGCCGAATTCTTCGTCTCAATGCCTCAATAGAAGAAAACAGAGGCTATATGGATTTTACGATTCGACCGATTGCGACTGTTGCAAACTCACGCAAGGAAACAGAAGACGATTATTGGGCCGAGATAGTCTCCGAGATCCGATTGGAGGAGGATATCCCAACCGAGAGTTTGGATGGGATCGAATCATTCTCCCATTTAGAGATTGTATATATTTTTCATAAGGCGATAGACAAGCCTGTTGTCCTAGGCAGCGAACATCCGAGAGAAAATAAGAAATGGCCGAGGGTCGGGATCTTTGCCCAACGAAAGAAGGACCGTCCAAACCATTTAGGTGTTACCATCGTAGAACTGTTGAGAAGAGATGGAAGAAACCTTCTCGTAAAATATCTGGATGCGATCGATGGAACTCCCGTGGTGGATATCAAGCCTGTGATGCGAGAATTCCTTCCTATGTCTTCTGTGGTCCAACCGGATTGGTCGAGTGAGTTGATGATAAATTATTGGGAATAGAGCAAGATATTTCCTTCGAATTGGATTGACTGGGCTGGAGAGCCTCTTAGTTTTCTCGCTCATGAATTTCATGACTCGGAAGAAATTCCTAAAAGTAAGTATCGCCTCCGGCCTTGTTCTAACCGTTCCGCAGTTTTTACAGTACTGCTCTGGTGCCGAAACTAGAAAGGACTATGAGAGACCCGATCCTCTCGATCCAATTCTTCTTTCCGGACCGGCAAGTCCGATCTTAAAAGCGATCCGCATCGGGATCTCTGCTCCCAATCCGCATAATATCCAACCTTGGAAATTCAAGATACTAAACGACGAGTCCGCTCTTTTGTATGTAGACGAGACCCGTTTACTGAAGGAAACAGATCCTCCTTTTCGGCAAGTGCATATCGGCCAGGGTACTTTTTTAGAAGTGCTGAGCCTAGGAGCGACTCGCTTAGGTTATAAGGCGGAGATATCCCTTTTTCCGGAAGGAAAATATACGACTAAGGATATCGGAAAGAAACCGATCGCAAAGATCATATTAAGAAAACAGGATGCGATCGTGACGGAACCGATCTCCGGATTTATTTCGGAAAGAGCCACTAAGAGATCGATTTACGAGGGAGAGGATCTGACCGAGCAGGACTTCTCCGCCATACGTAAGGATGCAAATATTCGATACTCGGAACTTGGTTTTATTCCCAAGTCCCAATCGGAAGTTTTAAGAAAGCAAGTGATCTCAGCGATGGAAGTGGAGACCTACACCTATCCTAAATACGAGGAATCCCGTATCTGGTTCAGATACAACGATTCGGAGATGGAAAAGTTTAAGGATGGGATCTCCATGAGAGGTTTTGGGGTATCCGGTCTCAGGAATTTAGTTGCCAGGAACTTCTTTCTAACCCCCGGAAAGGAAACCTGGCATTCGGATGCAAATAAGAAATCAGGGATGGACATATTCGCTTCTCAAGTAGAAAGTTCGAAAGGATTTGCGTTTATCAAGACTGCTAAGAACGAACCTTTGGATTGGGTACAGGCGGGAAGGGACTATGCTCGATTGCATCTCTCCGTAACTAAGAATGGATTTGCGATGCACCCGTTGAGCCAGATCTTGCAAGAATTTCCGGAGATGAACGAGTTAAGGACTAAATTTGAATCTTCTTTGAAGCCCGGAGAAAAGATCCAGATGCTTGTTCGTTTGGGAAGAAGCGACTATCGTTTCTTTAGTCCAAGAAGAGACGTAGAAGACTTTATTCTGCGCTAAGGATTTGCATTGAAGATCCAGATCAAAAGAGTATATGAGGCTCCGAGTCCCAAAGACGGAAAGAGGATCCTAGTCGATCGACTCTGGCCGAGGGGGATCAGTAAGGAGGCTGGAAAGATCGACCTTTGGTTAAAGGAAATCTCTCCGAGCAACGAACTCAGAAAATGGTACGGTCACGATCCGGAACATTGGGCAGAATTCAAAGCCAGGTATTTTAAGGAATTGAGATCGAATCCGGAAGGAGTAGAAAAGCTAAAGGCTTCCTTGGACCAATCGGTGATTACGTTTTTATATTCTGCTAAAAATACGGAATATAATAATGCGGTCGCTCTCCGGGAATTCCTGTCCGCTTAGTTTGCGTTTGACTCCTTCTTTCTTTTCTTGTGGAATGAAAAATACAGAACATGAATGTATTAAGGAAGATCTTATTTTGGTTGGGAGTTTTCTCTTTCTTGTTGGTTCCTTTTTGCATCCAATTAGCGGATGCAGGGACTTGCCTGCAAGAAGATGATTCTATTTTCGTACTGTTTACTCAGGTGGCGTTTGCGAGTGCGATCTTTTCGTTTTTTCTGACTTCTTACGGTTTGCCTTCGACCGGACTCGTGTCCTTAGTCTTCGCTTTCTTGCCGTTTTTGATCTCCGTCTATTATTATGTGGCGTATGTCCCGATCTATTTCGTATATTCCACAATCCAAAATTTACATCTTTGCGCTGTGGTTCACTCGGACCTGACTCTCTACTCGTCGGCACATGCTCCGATCCTTGCCATCCCCGCGAATTTTTTCTCTAGGACCTATGCCGTTCTGATGCTTTTGCCGGTGATTTGCACGTTCTTCCCGGCGTATCGGATCTGGAAATTAGGGTCTTTTTCGAGGCAAAATCACAAAAATTAAGCCCGGAATCCTAGGTTTTTCTTCGTCAAACACTGATAACACTAAGCTTCTATTGGAGAAGATAATGAATCGAAATCCCTTATGGGTATCCCTAGCATTCTTGCTAGTTTCCAGTGCAGTCTTTGCTCAAACTCCTACCGGTTCCAATCAGCCTAAGAGCTCAGCTCCCAAGGCAGAGACTTCCAGAACTCAGCCTGCGTCTTCTGCGGATCGCGCAGAAAGAGAGTCTTCTTCCGAAAAACCGGACATGTACATTAACTCCCAGTCTTCTTTCGATTTTAATTCTAAGGACGAAGGTTCTTCGGTGGATTATATCGAATACAAGATCGGCTCCGGAGATTATACTAAATATGTATCCGCAATTACTCTCGTAAAAGAAGGTCTTACTAAGATCACCTATCGTGCTGTCGATAAGGCGGGGAATAAGGAACCGGAGAAGCATCTGAACGTGCTCGTGGACAATACTCCTCCTTCTACCAAGATCACTCCAAGTTCTGCGTTGATCGTGCATGAGAACACGAACTATGCAACTAAGACTGTGACTTATGTCATCACTGCTCAGGATAATTTGGCCGGAGTACAAGATATTAAGATTTCTTTAAATGGTTCCGAGCCAAGAGTTTATGACGGAAAGCCGATCCAGCTGGAGAAAGCCGGCGTGAACACCATTAAGTTTTCCGCATTGGACAAATCCGGGAACGTCTCTACGGATTCCGTATTGGCAGTGACTGTGGACCAAGAAAAACCTTTGGTCGAGCTTTTTGGTTCCGCCCTAGTCACCGTAAAAGATAAGATTTATGTAAAGAACGGGAACTCTTTCACGATTAAGGCTTCCGATACCCTGTCCGGGATTAAACAAATCTTTTTTAAGGTTGACGCATCTGAGTGGAAGCCTTATACAGAACCGGTTTCGGTAGAAGCACAAGGAAATCATACGATAGAAGCTAAGTCTGTTGATTCGGTAGGAAATGAAAGCGATGTGAAAAGGATCGCATTCATCGTGGATACTACTCCTCCTGAAACTAAGATCCAGAAAGTGGACAACAAACCGGCTCCTGCTACCCCAGCAGCTAAGCCTGCTTCTTCCGCCCCGTCTTCAACTCCAACTAATTCAGAAAACTAATATTCCCATCAGGATCCGTCTCTAACGGGCGGATCCTGATCCTCTTTTCTTAATGCAGGTCGGCCTTCTTAATTTTACAAGAAGACGCAGCAAGGTATCTTTCTGTGTAATTATATAAACGGCATATCAGAAGTAATAAGATTACTTCTCTTGGAGTTCCGTTCCGGCCTTTTGCCAGTCAGGACGAAGTGCGTTTACTTTGATCTTAAACTCGGATCGATTCCCGACCAGATCGGAAGCATATACGGTTACCGTATGAGCGCCGACAGGGAAACCGATCGGAGTTTGATAAGCGGTGAGAGGCCCGTTTCCTATCTTATATTCCAATTTAGACAATCCGGAACCGGTGGCTGGATCCTCGCATCGAACGGAGATAAGCCCATTCTCTTTCAGATAGTAGATGCCGTCTTCTCTTAGCTTTCCCTCGGTAGGAGCAAAAACGCAGGTAGGAGCTCTTGCATCTAAAAGCAAGGGAAGTTCCGATTGAATAGAATTCCCTGCTTTATCGTTCGCTTCCCAGCGTAGAATGGAAAGTCCGTCTATTCCTGCGGAAGAAATGGTGATCGGCTTCTTTGCTTCCTCTCCGGAGCGAGAAACATTTTCTTCTGCGCCGCTTCCGTCTCTGGAATATAGGGAAACGGAGATCTCCTCCATACCCGAGCCTTCCTCCGTGATCTGCAGAGTAAGTTCCGCACCGGATTTGATCTCGTACAGACCGGAAGGTCCCTTCTTCTGGCCCACCAAACGAACTAAAGGCGGAGTAGTATCCTTCAGATACCTTGTCTTTTTAGGGGTTTCCTTGTTTCCCAAAATATCTTCGGAATAGAATTCAACTTCGTTCCAGCCTTCGTTGATAAGAGAAATGGATCCGTCATATTTTTGCCAGTCTCCACCGTTGACCCTATAGTAAGTGGTTACCGGGATCTGCTTTGTAGGAGTTCCTGCGGAAGAAGTATTCGAATTTGAGACTGCAGGCATGTTCGGATCTCCCAAAGAGATCCGCAATTCTTCGGAAGCAGCGACCACACTAGAAGGTCTTTCTACTTTAACCTTTGGAGCCGCCGCAAACTTTGCTTCCAAGGAAATTACAGGAGAAGAGACTCCTCTGACACCTTCCGCATTGAGTCCGACGACTCGAACAAAGTATTTAGAATCCTGAGAATGGAATTCGTACCGGGTATTTTTGGTTTTATAAGAATGGTGAACGCTCGTGAATTCTTTGTCTTCACAGAGCTCCACAATGTATTCCACTGCTCCGGCACTTGCCTTCCAACGAAGGCTGATCCTTTGTTGCTGAGAATAGATCCCTTCTGCAAGCAGGAAGGAAAATAGGAATGGAATTAAAAATAATAATTTTCTAATATACTGGCGGTTCTGGATCACTCTAACTCCACCTTCTCGGGAAGTTTTTCCGGTTTAGAAGGAGCCTGCCCTCTGACCACATTCGTTCCGAATCCTGCCGGGACTGCTACAGTCTTTCCTTCTGCGGAGACTTCTAGTTCTCCCTTATAGCATCCTACTGCAGTAGTGTCCGGATCGACCATGTTCACGTACAATTCCGTTCCGCGAACTCCCACAACTGCTGTCGGAGTGACTACTGTAAATTTGCGGATCTCGTCTCCCGCTTTCTTAGGAGGGACTTTTGCTTCTAGATAACCGGACTTAAGTTCCAGAATGCTTCCGTCCTTGTTCATCTTAAAGTTGCTCATAGAGTCCGCATTCATTTTCAGGATGCGGGTCAAAGTTTTCTCTCTTAACTCTACGACGGTACCGTTTTTATTAAAGAGAAGTTTAGAAGACGAATTCGCTCCAGTTTGTATCCAGTCTTCCGTATTCAAGATCTGGTCCTTGGAGAGTTTGTTCCAGGAAGCGGGAAGGCCGTTCGGAGCGAAATCCCTGGAATACTGGACCTGTCCCTTTTGGAAATCGGCAATCGCCACTGGTCCCGAATTCGGTTCTATTCTTTCTCCTGTTGCGGAGATAGTGTCCTTTCTTAAGAATCCAGGAATGAAAAGAGTCGTGCCTTCACGTATCAAGGAAGGGTTTGGGATCTCATTATATTTTAGTAATTCTTTCCAGTTTCTAGGATCTTGCAGGAATTCTTTGGCGATCTTTGAGAGTGTATCGTTCTTTTTTACCTTATACTCGAATACGTCTTCATGGACTCCTTTCTTAGGTTCTGCCAATAAGCCGATCATGGATACGGAGAGAAGAAGTATCAAAAGGACATTCGCTAGGCGGAACGAAAAAACGGAAAACTTAGGTTTTTGAGAAAACATGGAAATAACCTGGAGAAACTATAGTACTACCCATTATTAGATGAGAATTTGGGCGGAATTCTAACAGTAAATTTCGGATACGCACAAAATACAATGTTTAGGCGAAAAAGGGAAGCGAAGAATTTCTTTCTTTAGAACAATTTACTTCTATGATCTTTTTCGGTAAGATTCCGTGGGTCCTTGTCATTTTTGTAATCTTCGGATCCTCTTGTTTTCCGGATATGGTCCGCAAGAAGAAGATGGAGAATGATTGGTTCAAAATTGAAAAGATCTCCTTTCTTTCGGAAAACAAACAATTGAAATTGAGCCTGGCCGGCACAATCAAAAATCCTTCCTTGGAAAGTCTGGAAGTGTATGAGATCCCGGAAGATTCCTCCGAACAATTTTTATGGAAGAAGGAAAAGCCTCTTCCTATGGGAACACTCTCTCTTAAGGAAAGGATCCCTTCTTCTGCTCAAAATATGGACTGGATCCGTAAGATCGGTACTACCAGGAAATGGATCCTTATTACATTAAAAAATGATAATGGGCTTCCCACTCACTTGCAAGCGGAAGTCTTGGTCCACGAATCCGAGAAAAAGAAACTCAGAAAGGATTTTTCATTGGAAGCGGAAGGCGAGGTCATTCGTTTGGATGGCAGAGAGTGGAAGATTGCCTCCGAAGTGAATACAAACGAACAGGCTTTATTGCAGTATGTTCCTAAAGCCGAGTCGGTCCTCTATTGGAATGAAATGGTCACCATTCATGTATATAAGGTACGATCTTCCTCTGTTTCTCAGATCTATTCGCTTCTGGAGTCCGGAAAGAAGAAGGATTGTCCTAATCTGAATTGGTCCAAAGACCAAGAATCGGAAAATCGGATCGCTTATTCGTGGGAGAATTCCTCCTGTACTAAGCAGACTTTGAATTCCCAAGTCGCCAAGCTTTTTAGAGGGGAATACGGGATCTATAACGTCAGATACGATCGCAAGGGAAGGATGTCCGATCAGGACAAATCTCATTGGTCGGATGTACTGGATAAGATCCCTGGTAAATAAAAACAATCTGATTCCCAAATCGGAAAGGTCTTGGATCTTGGCAAACATGCAGAGGATTTTCCTATCACTTATTCTTTTCGGCTTCTTCTTATCTTGTTCCAAGTCGGAGATCGGTGGGGATAAGGACAAGGAAGTCTTGGAGTTGGTGAGAAAATTCACAAATTCTAAAATAGAAAAATTTTATATAAGATCTACAGAAGCCTCTCCGGACGGAGAAGAGGTCTTGGTCCCTTCTCCCGGGATCAGCGTTCGAATGAAAGAAGATGAGGCACTGGATCTTCTGGGAAAACTCAGACCCAAGCTAGAAGAATGGAAATATACGATCTTTCTTACGGGCTACGAAGCGGAGTTCGAGGGCGGGAATTATAACGCCTTTTATAGAGCTGTGATCGTTTATAAACAAGACAAATACGAACTTCTGAGAAAGATCGGGACTGCCGCACCCAAATATAATATCGATACGGAAAGTATAGAGAAGAAGTTCAGACAATGGGAAGAAAAATATTCTTCCATGAGATTCGTGATCATTGATTCGGATTCGATCAGTGCCTTACTCGTAGATCCGCCTAAAGATGTAAAGAGACTCGCTAAAGAAGCGTACGATTTCTGTCCGGATGCTGTGGAGCAAAACCTAGGTTCTCTGGAAGAAATGGAGAAAATGATACTAGAGGATCATCTTTTGCCTTTATGGTGGGATTAATACTTCTTCTTACCAACTAAAATTTCCTAAAAAATCCCGTTGACCGATCTCTGAGAATGGTCTATATATGCAAATACACATGTGTAATTACATATATGTATTTGCACTAAAATTCTTCTCATGGAGAAACGAATGGAATCTACTCTTATTAAACCGGAGCTTTCCCCTTATAATTTTACGCGGATCCGCTTTCAGGACTGCGATCCTTTCGGGCATTTGAATAATTCCCGATACATGGATTATTTCATCGAGGCCAGATCGGAGCACTTGAGAGAGAGCGCCAGCTTTGACTTTTACGAATATGGGAATCGATACGGCAAATCCTGGGTGGTATCCAGGACCCAGATCCAGTATTTGGAACCGGTACGACATAACGATATCGTCAAGATCATGACACGTTTGAGCCGCCTGACTCCGGGAGGTATTAGCAATGAGGCCCTTCTATTCGATAAGGAGGGCACCCGATTGAAGGCAGTTGCCTGGGTGGATTTTACGTTTGTGGATCTAGCCAAGGGAAGACCTGCCCGTCACGATCAAGAAATATTCTCCTTTCTAGAATCCTGTTTGTATAAGGAGGAAGATATGGAAGATACTTCCTTCGAAGCCAGGGTAAAACAGTTGCGAAAACAAGTCGGAGAAGGAAAATACTCTGGAGAACGAATTGGATCTCATTAGATAAATGTCCAAGAAAGCGCAAAATACTACCGCTCGTAGATCGGAAAGATTTCCGAGCAAGGAAGACATGACTAGCGCAGGTTTGAATTGTGTGAATTTTAACCTGCGAAGAGCTTCTCGCGCAGTGACTCAGTTTTACGATAGGGAATTGGAGCAAGCGGGACTAACGTCTCAACGTTTCAGTTTGCTGCACACCTTGGGAGCCTCCGATGGTTTGGAACTTTCCGTTCTTGCTGACCTCCTGGTTATGGACAGGACCACTCTCTTGCGAAACCTTTCTCCATTAGAAGAGCTTGGATATGTTTCCGATATTCCTTCCGATACAAAGAGAGCCAGAAAGGTAGCTTTGACGGACAAGGGCCTCGAAGCTCTTCGGATCGCATACCCGATCTGGGAAAAAGCCCAAGACGCCGTGATCAGTGCAATGGGCGAAGACGATCTAAAGCGTCTATTGAAACGATTGAATTCCATCGTTCGTAAAAGAAATTTCAAAGAATTCTCCAAAGAGAATCCATCTTAATTCGTAACCGAATGAATCGATCCTATTATCCAATGCTCCTTCTGCCCGTTATTGTGTTCGGAGCATATTATTACTTTTCTGCGAGATGTCTAGAGGGAAATTGTAGAGAAGGTTACGGAATTAGATCTCTTCCAGGTTCGTATCGTTACGAAGGTAATTTTGAAAATGGACTCGCTCACGGAAAAGGGAAACTTCTGCTTGAAAGCGGAGAATCTTATGATGGAACTTGGGTAAAGGGAAACAAGGAAGGAACAGGGATCAATCTGTATCCGGACGGAAGCTCGTACGAAGGAACTTGGAAAGCAAATAAGAGAGACGGTAAGGGAATCTTAAAGGCTTCCGACGGTTCGATTATATTCAAGGGAAAATGGAAGGCAGACAAGGAAGTCTACGAATGAACAAGGGAAAGGCATGAGTTTTTTCAAAGAGGTGGTCCTGCAAAAAGGATCCGTTCGACATGCTGGACTAGGCATTCGGATCTATGCGCAGCTCCTGGATTTCTTGGTCCTCTGTCCGGTTTTTATTCCTTACGGATTTGTAATATACTATCATGATAAGACGGTATATCAATTGCTTCCTTTTTATACTGCCTTACATTCCCTTTTATACGTAGGTTATAGATTTATACTGCATGCGAAGTTCGGTCGCACCCTTGGCAAGAACTGGGCGGGTATCTTGGTGGTGGACTGCGATTACCAGGATCTGGGCTGGGTTAAATCCTTCTTACGTTGTTTGCCGGAGCTATTATTGTCCGCTGTTACGATCACTAAGGCAAGTTTCGATTCTATGATATTCATGCAGCATAGTGCGGAAATGACCGGTTTGACCTGGGCAGGTGTGAATCGCATTCTCCAGAAGGCAAATCCTCTCGAGGACTTTGCGGTTTGGGATTCGGTCGTATACTACGGGCTTTCCGCCTTACTGATCTTGTTCTCTCATCAGAAGAGGGCATTGCACGATATGGTTTCCGGGGCCAGGGTAGTTTGGTTCGAAAGCCAGTCCAACGATAAGTCAAGATCTTGACTCTTGTTTTACCGGTGTTATACTCTTATACATGCGGATCTTCGACTCTCATTTCCATATTATAGATCCTAGGTTCCCTCTCGTCCCAAACCATGGTTTCTTGCCGGAGTCTTTTACTGTATCCGATTATCGTAAGCATACTAATTGGCTTTCCGTTACCGCCGGAGCAGTCGTATCCGGTTCCTTTCAAGCATTTGATCAAACCTATTTGTTGGATGCCCTAACTACATTAGGAAAAAATTATGTAGGGGTTACCCAACTTCCCGTATACACTAGGGACGAGGAGATTCTCGCTTTAGATAAGGCAGGAGTGAGAGCCGTTCGTTTTAATGTGAGAAGGGGAGGCTCGGAAGAGCTTTCTCGGATCAAGGAAATAGGAGCCAAGGTATTCGATCTGGCGGGTTGGCATGTTGAATTATATATTGATGCAAAGGAAATAGATGAGTTCTTAGAAGGAGTTCTCCTTTCCTTGCCTAAGGTTTCTGTAGATCATCTAGGTTTGTCTAAGGAAGGATTTCCCACTATCTTAAGGCTTGCTGAGAAGGGGGTGAGAATCAAGGCAACCGGTTTTGGTAGAACAAATTTAGAGATCTCCGATTCTCTATTGGAAATCGCAAAAAGGAATCCGGACTCCCTTCTTTTCGGAACAGATC
Source organism: Leptospira langatensis (assembly GCF_004770615.1). Lineage (NCBI taxonomy): Bacteria > Pseudomonadati > Spirochaetota > Leptospiria > Leptospirales > Leptospiraceae > Leptospira > Leptospira langatensis. The sequence continues at coordinate 271,171 of NZ_RQER01000004.1, read as the reverse complement.
TGCCTTCTACGAGATCTCCTTCTCCTTTCTCGAAAGAGGATCTGGACATAGTCTTGGATACCTTTGACGGAGAGTTATTGCAAAAAATCTTATATAGCAACGCTCTGGAATTTTACGGATTAAGTGTAAAAATCTAGCTTGCCCCTTGGTAATTACTGCTTAGAGTTCGCGGAATGTCTCCCTTATTCCAACCTCTTAAAAAATATTTGGAAACGCAACAATCCAAGATGGCTAACATCGTTCCGAATCGAAAAAAAGTCCTAGACTCTTTTTCCGACGCGATCCTTCAATCTTTCGAGACAAGGCAAAAGGCGAATCTTTTATTCGTCTGCACTCAGAATTCGAGAAGGAGCCAGATCTCTCAGGCATTCGCCGCAGCCATTCCTCAGTATTTTGATCTTCCCGGGATCAAATCGTTTTCCGGTGGGACTACGATCAGTGAATTCCATCCGAATGCGATCCAAGCTCTAGAGACTTGCGGTTTTAGGCTCGAGAACCAAGGGCCTCCTCGCAATCCAAAATACTCCATCCGTTGGGCCGATGGTACTCCTGCCCTTCTTGCGTTCTCTAAAAAATTCCAAGACCAACCGAACCCGACCTCGGAATTCGTTGTGATTTTGGTATGCTCCCAAGCAGACGAATCCTGTCCTTATGTTTCGGGAGCGGAGGCTCGGATCTCTTTGCCTTTCGAAGATCCTAAGTCTGCGGACGACTCTGAAAATCCTTTAGCAAGATATTTGCAGACGTGCGATCAAATTGCTTCCGAACTTCTGTATACATTCCAAGAAGTGAAACGGAAACTTTGAGATTCTTTTGATTCTTCTAGGAATTCCTAGATTTATCGTTTGCCACTTCCTTTCTTTCTGTAGAACTAATATTTATGACGATCCGTAATAAAGAAGATCTGGAAGCGTTACAAAAGATAGGTAGGATCACTGCTGACACTTTGGTCCAAATGAGAGAAGCTGCTAAGCCAGGGATCAGCACGAAGGAATTAGATCATATCGCGCATTCTTATTTTTCCAAGTTCGGGGCAAGAAGCGCTCCGCAACTCATGTATCAATTCCCCGGATACACTTGTATTAGTTTGAACACGGAGATCGCTCATGGGATCCCAAGTGACAGGATCTTGAAAGAAGGCGACCTTCTGAATTTGGATGTTTCTTTGGAATTGAACGGATACTTTGCGGACACGGGTTTTACTCTGATCGTTGGAAAAGATCATAAAGGTCTAAGTAAACTCTTAGATGTTTCTTCCGAGGCTTTAAAGCTCGCTCTTGCTAACGTGAAAACCGGACAAAGATTGAATTCGATCGGCAGGACCATCGAGAATACCGCGAAGAAGAACGGGTTTAAGGTGATCCGAACCTTATGCGGACATGGAGTAGGCAAGTCCCTCCACGAAGAACCATTCGATATTTGTAATTATTACGAACCCAGGGACAAACGGATCTTAAGATCGGGACAGGTAATCGCAGTGGAAACATTTGTTTCGACAGGAGCGGAAGGTTTTGTAGAAGGATCGGACGGATGGACCTTGACGACTCCCGACGGTTCTTATACCGCTCAGTTCGAACATTCCGTGGTTGTCACAGAATTCGGACCCATCATTCTAACGGCGGCATAAAAGCAAAGATGATCCATATAATTTTAAACACGCTTCCTATTTTGATTTTCATTCTGGTATTCTTCTATTCTCTTTGGGATCGTAAGAAGAAGGAATCTTTCTCTGAATTTCATTTTCATACCTTCCTGCCTGCGATCTTAAAAGGTAAATTCGAGCCTACTTGGAATTTCGATCAGGCAGGCAAACTCTTGGAGCAAGCCGGCTATAAGATCCAGATCAAGGAAGATAAACTTTTATTCCAGAATGCGTCTACTCTGCCCAAATACAGGAACTGGCTCTGGTCGTACGGAGTTGCAAAGAAGTCAGAGAATGGAATTCGATTCAAATTGTATGTGAATACGGGAGCTGCGATCACAGTTCCTGCTACTTTGCTGGTTGTAGGGTTTTACGGTTTGCTCGTGCAGACTAGTCTGCCTCCGGAAAGAGTATCGATCGCCCCGTACTTTTTTTTGGGATTTGCATTCTTCTTCGCGATCTCCAGTTTTATCTCTCAAACGTTCAAAGAGAGAAAATCCATTCGGAACGTACTCGAAAAGAATTAAAAAATGCTAATACGCACCCTCCTAGTCCTTCTGTCTTTGTCTTCCATGCTTGGATTGGGTATGAGGATCGAAAGAAAAGAGATAGGTTCCTGGACTCAGTTCGCTCCTATTCTAGGATTCGCATTCCTTTGGAATTTCGGGATCTTACCTGCGTCCGCATTCTATTTAGGTAAGTCGCTTTCCATTTCCGAATTTGCTTTGATCTCTATCTTTCTTTGCTCTGCTTCTCCAGGAGGAGCGTCGGGTGGATTGTTTGTATTGACTGCTCAAGGAAATCCTGCCTTGGGCGGGCTGCTCATTGCGATCTTGAATGGAGCGAATACTGTTTTAACCCCGCTTATCTTTTCCATCTACCAAGGCGGGGACGGATTCTCTCTGGATCTATTCCTGAAACTATTCATGATCGGCTTCTTTTTACAAGGACTACCATTATTGGTCGGCTTGGGATTCAGATACTTCTTCTCAAAAATAGCGGACGTTTCTTCGGAGTGGGTGGAAAGATTTAGTACTCTTTGTCTGGCACTTTCTATTTTGCTTTTGATCATTCAATACGGGGAATTTGCTTTGAGCCTCGGACCATTGATCTGGATCGCAGCGATCGGAACCGTCCTTGTTTCTCTTTCTCCCGGATTGTTGTTGTTTGGATCAGAAAGAGAGACTAAAGCATCCCTGTCCATGGTATCCGGTATCAGAAGTCTTTCTTTGGCGTTATTGCTCGCAGAATTGCATGTAAGGCAAAAAGAGACATTACTGACTATCTTAATGTATGGGCTCGTGATGTATGCCTTGGCAGCGGTCTTTGCCTGGGTATGGAAGGAAAGAAAATCCGCTTAAGATCCTGCTGGATCCGAAAATGAAAAAATAATTTCCGAATTTTCAGAAGAAAGGATAGTATTTAGATCGAGGGAAGGTCGGATCTTCTATGCGCCGAAATCTTTTATATATTTTCATTGCTTGTTTTATCTACGCTTCCTGCCGGTCGGTGCGAGTGGAATATCCGTATTATCCCCAAACCAAGGAAGGAAGGGAACTTAGGGTCTTTTTAAAAGGGGTTCGTAATGTGGGTCTGGCAGTGGAGCCGCCCAAGTCGGATGTCTGGATGGAAGATTATGACGTTAGTCGTTCCTTTCTTGCGGTAGTTCCGGAAAAGATCTTCGAGGCCTTCTCCAATGATTCTTATTTTAAGCTGATCGATTTGAGTAAAAGGGCGGACATATTGAATGAGCAGACCTTTTCTTTGACAGGGATCACCCAGAACCGGATCGAAATGGGCAAACTTTTAGGCGCGGAAGCGATCTTATATATCTCTGTGGCAAGGCCGGTGAGCGAATGCACAATCGAAATGAGAGCGGATTACTGGGCCATGGGCGTTCAGGCTTTGCAGGTAGCGGCTGCCGTAAACCAGAATAGAAGGTACCGTTCTTATGGGCCGGTGTACGGAGCGCCACAATCCCAACCGGTGATGAGGCCAACAGGTGTTCGCAGGATCCTTTTGCCGATAGAGGCGAGTCTCGTACGGGTGGACACCGGAGAAATGAAGAAGGCAGTGATCACTAAACCGGTTGTAGTGGACAATGGGGCAGGGGATACGAATTGTCCTGCCATGTTGGATTCTCTTTCAAAAGCGTTAGACGAAACTATTCCGGAGATCGAAGCGAGACTTTCCCCTAGGGTGAAATCGGAAAACGTATCTATCTTTATTAAGGATGAGGATCCGGAGATCGAATCCTATCTCACCGAGGGATACGAAGAGATCAAGGGAGAAACCCCAAGCTTCCAAAGAGCGAAAGCGGCTTGGGAAAAGGCGGACCAAAAAGCAAAAGGGAAATCGTGGGCTGCAAAAGCGAATCTAGCCACATACTATTTTTCTCAGGGAGATTTTGAGAAGGCCAGCGAACTGTACGATCAAGCCGTAAAATTGGGTGGTCCTGAAGAATCTTATTTGATTGATCTTAGGAAACTAAGTTCTTCTGCTGCCGAAGCTATCGAGTAACGGATATACTTGAATACGGCTTTGCCTTTCTCGATCCGAAAGTCGAATTCGATTTTTAGAATATAGGCAGAGTTATCCTCTGCCTTTTTCCCCTCTTCTTAAGAAAGCAGGAATATCATAGTCCTCTTTCATATTCGCAGAAGGATTCTTTGCCTTCAAAGCCCTATACGTTTCCGCCTCGTTGATGCGTTCCGGTTCAGACTTGAAGTTTTGGTATTGCTCTTCCATTTCCATTCCGACTGCCTTTCTTTGGGGCTGGATCTGCTGTTTTGGAGTAGAGCTTAATCCGGAAGGACGTTTATGGAATCCGGTGGCGATCACAGTGATCCGAATTCTCTTTTCGAGTTCTTCGTCTTCGGTCAAACCGATAATGATGTTTGCATTCGGGTCTACTTGAGAAGTGATGATCTGAGATACCTCGTTCCAATCGGAAATGGTAAGATCGCTTCCTCCGGTAACGTTGATTAGAAGAGAAGTCGCTCCAGCAATGGATCTGGAATCCAAGAGAGCGTTATCGATCGCATAATTCACTGCCTGGGAGACCTTGTTCTCGCCGGAACCTTCTCCTACTCCCATGACTGCGTCTCCAGTATCTCTCATGATCGCTTTGACATCCGCAAAGTCCACATTGATGATCCCTGGATTGTTTACGATATCGCTGATCCCTCTCACTGCGTTCAATAGAATGTCGTCAATCACTCGGAACGCTTGGTCGATCGGAGTATCTCTTTCCACCACTTGGAAGATGGATTCATTGTTTACGAGGATCAAAGTGTCCACGTGAGATCTCAACTGATCGATCCCTCGTTTCGCAAGTTCCATTCTTCTTTTTCCTTCAAAGGAGAATGGAATGGTGACCACACCGACGACTAGGCACTTTTGCTCTTTTGCGATCTTAGCTACGATAGGAGCGGCACCTGTTCCGGTTCCTCCTCCCATTCCCGCAGTCACGAATACCATATCCGCACCTTGGATCAGGGCAGAGATCTTCTCTCGGTCCTCTTCTGCGGCTTTTGCGCCTAAGTCAGGATCTCCTCCGGCTCCCATTCCTCTGGTAGTCTTGGAGCCGAGAGCGATCTTATTTTCTATATTAGAACGTCTTAATACTTGTTCGTCGGTATTCATGATGACGTATTCCACTCCTCTCAGACTGGAATTTGCCATTCTGGCGACTGCGTTCATTCCGCCCCCGCCTATACCCAAAACTTTTATAACTGCCGGGCTTGTTTTATCTTCTTCTTCGAAACGCAGCATGATTCACTCCTTAGAGGTTTTCCTCTATCCATCTCCGGATCTTCTTGCCCCAGGTCTCGCTTCTATCCTGGGACTTCCTTTCCATATCCCCTAACCGAGATGCGTATTTAATAAGTCCAACAGCAGTTGCAAATTCAGGAGAAGAGACTCTGTCCGCTAGTCCGGACAATCCTGCAGGACGCGCTCTGGTTACCGTTAGATGAAACACATCTTCCGCCAGACTTTCTATTCCTTCCAGAAGGCTTCCGCCTCCGGTTAGAATGACTCCACCGGCTAAAAAGGATTTCTTTCCGGATTTCACGAGTTCCGCGTCCACCATCTCGAAGATCTCTCTCATTCTGGGCTCGATCACATGCACCAATTCTTCTCTAAGAACGGAGCGTGCGGGTCTTCCGCTAATCGGTGGGATCTCTACCGTTTCCGTAGGATCTATCTCCTCTAAAGAACAATGACCGTATCTTTTCTTGACTAGCTCCGCAGTCTCGATGGTGGTCTTTAACCCGATCGATAGGTCGGAGGTGACATTATATCCTCCGAATGGGATCACTGCCGAGTAAGAGATCCCTCCGTCTATATAAACGATCAGATCGCAGATACCCGCGCCTATGTCCAGGACCGCGGTTCCGAGGTCTTTTTCTCCGGAGGTAAGCACCGCATCCGAAGAAGCCAGACTGGAAAGCACTCTGGTCTCTTCTGCTAGACCCGCAGCTTCAATACATTTTTCTAAATTATGAAGAGCTGTTATACCTGCGGTGACTATATGGACTTCGGCTTCCAAGCGGACTCCAGTCATTCCGATCGGATCCTTGATGGAAGATTGATCGTCTACCGCAAACTCTTTGGAAAGAACGTGCAGGATCTCTTGGTCTGCGGGAACTCGCACTGCCTGAGCCGCTTCTATGACACGGACCACATCGGGCTCGGTGACCACTCTATCCCTGTTTGTGATCGCAACCACTCCTTTGGAGTTGTCCGCCTTGACAGATTTACCGGTTACGTTCACCACAACGTAACCGATCTCCTGCCCGCACATAAGTTCCGCTTCGCTGACCGCTTCTATAATGGAACGGGTAGTGGCCTCTATATTTACTATGGAGCCGTTCTTGATCCCGGAAGAAGGAAATACTCCGGTGCCAATGATCTCGGTTTCATACTCGGAGACAGGACGTCCGACTACCACTTTCGTGAGGGAAGATCCGAGATCCAGGGCTACGATTGTTCTTTCTGAAGATTCCATATTCTTAATGGTAGACCGCGTCTTCTCCTCGTATATCCACGAGCTTTGGTCTTACTTTATCTTTTTCAAGATATGCTAATACTGCGTATAATTTTCGGACCTGTTCCGTTTGGAATAAGGTCCCTACCTGCACGCTCACCGGATTCGGAATGTCCGCATACACAAAGATCTCTCCGTCTTCATGAAGAGAGACTTCTGAGATCCGATTCTTCAATGCCGGATAAGAACGAAATGCATTCTCTACGGAAGTGTGAAGGTCTTTGAAAGCGGCTCCTGCCATGGCACCTTTTTCCCTAGGGAAGGTTCCGGAAAGAACAGCCAGACCCGGAGTGCGGACATCGTCCATAGAAAGTATTTTAAGTTCGGAATCGATCTCGAAGAGATGACCGTCTGAGTTCACGATATAAGTAGGTTTTCTTTCCGTGATCTCTACCAATAGCTGGTCGTCCGTTTTCTTTTCCAGATGAGCTGCTTTGATCCTGGGGTGAGAGGTTAGTCGGTGTTCCATTTGGCTCAGGTCGTAATTTTCGAAGGAGGTCCCCGGTTGGATTCCCATGATCTGAACTATTTCTTCGGTCTTGAGTGTCTCGTGTCCGGTCAGTATGAGCTTGTTCAGCTCCTGGGGGAGAGAACCTCTCCGAACTCCCCATCCTAGCATACTGGCTAAAAGAAAGAGGAAGGCCAGAAGCCACCAACTCGTTCTTTTTTGAACGGATTCTTTCAAAAAGTCAATTATATTATGTCTCATGCTGCCCTAGATAGGGTTTTTTCTTCTTTCTATTTAAGTCTATCGGGAATTTGACCCTGATCCTGTCCAATTTTCCCGAGAACTGAGGTTTTAGTTGATACGAATCGGGACCGAAGGTATCTAAGAGAAGAAAGTATGAAGTTCCCCATCCCTTCCCCTTTGCATCTAGGCATTGCCTTTTTCTGCGCCTTCTTCTTTCTTCTCTATCAATCTGTGCTCGAGCGGTCCGGATCGGAAGAGGACTATCCTTTTACTTTAAAGATTTATTATCCAAAGTCCCAAGGCATTCGACCCGGAACTCCTGTGAGCATTCTAGGATTGGAAAGAGGGATTGTTCGAGACGTGGATGTGGTCTCGATCGAAGAAGTCCCTGACAAAAGATTCTTGGACAAGAATCGGACCAAGGCGGTAGAGCTGACCATCCGACTGGCAGAGCCGATCACTCTCTATTCGAATTATAATATCAGTTTTAAGACAGCTTCCCTGCTTGCGGGACGTACCATAGACATCGATCCTGGAAGTGCAGAAGAGAATCCCAAAGCAACATTCTTTAAGCCAACATACAAGGAAGAAGACGGATTTCGTCCTGACTTCGCACCCTCTGCCAGATACTACGATGATTTCTTTGCGGCTTCTACAGGAGTGATCCGAGAGAATCGGAACGATATCACCCTTCTTTTCCGCAACCTGGATGAGATCACGTATAAGTTAAAAGGGAATAAGGGAACTATCCCGAGACTCATAAACGATCCGGATACCTACGATAATCTTGCCGAGACGGTTACGGACCTAAGAGTATTCGGAGACGATGCGAGAAGATATGTGGAAGGATATAGAAAGATAGAGCGCAGTGCTCCGATTCCTTTCTCTATCAACCTCTATCGCAGGACGACCCTGATCGGGAATGTTTCCAGCGATTTCTACCTGAACCGACTCTAGAAAGAGAGCTTTTTTCCTTTCTTCTTCCTTGCGAAAAGGCGGGGACAAACAAGGCCTCCTTGCCGATCCTAGTTTTTATGAAAGTAGCAGTGATCCATGATTGGTTGAACGGAATGAGAGGCGGGGAAGTTGTCTTAGATTCTATCCTCAAAGTCTTTCCGGATGCGGACCTGTTCACTCTATTTTACGAAAAAGGAAAGCTAAACGAAAGGATAGAGAATAGAAAGATCGTAACCGCATTCACGGATCGACTTCCTTTCAAATCCAAGTACCGCTGGTATCTTCCTTTGTTTCCGACTGCGATCGAGTCCTTGGATCTAAGAGGATACGATCTGATCCTTTCTTCTTCTCATTGTGTGGCCAAAGGAGTGATCCCGGATCCGGACGCGATCCATGTGAGCTATGTACATTCCCCGATGAGATATGTATGGGATCTGTATTATGATTATTTTCCGAATCGGAGTGGCTTGAAATTCTTCGCGTTCCAAGCGGTCTCGAATTATCTCAGGACCTGGGATGCAGCCTCTGCAAATCGCGTGGATGAGTTTTTATGCAATTCCGCCTTTGTATCTCGAAGGATCCAAAAATTCTATAGAAGGAATGCAAAGGTAGTCTTCCCCCCTTGCTTGCCCCAAGGCTACAAGGTCCAGTCTTCTAAAAAAGAAAACTTCGATCTGATCGTTTCCGCATTCGCTCCGTACAAGAGGATCGACTTAGCAATCGAAGCGTATCGAAAGAACGGTCGAACTCTCAAGATCCTGGGGAGCGGGCAGGAGTATAAGAAATTAGTAAAAAATCTACCTTCCAACGTGGAGATCCTTCCTCATAGACCAAGAAAGGAAGTAGAGGAGTATCTTTCTAAGGCGAGGACCTTTATCTTTCCTGGAATGGAGGATTTTGGGATCGCACCTGTAGAGGCACAAGGGTATTGTACTCCTGTGGTGGCGTTTGCGAAAGGAGGAGCCTTGGAAACGGTAGTATCTGGAAAGACTGGGATCTTCTTCCAAGAGCAGACTGTGGATTCTTTGAATGAGGCCTTGGCCCAGGCAGAGCGCAAAGACTGGAAATCCAAGGATTTTCAGACCTCTGTAAACCGGTTTACGGAGGAAAAATTCATCATCCAAATCAGCAATACGGTCGAGACTATTAAAAAGAACTCTCATGGGAGGAGAGGCGGTTGATTACCTTACACCGATTGAAAGGGACTGAATTCGTTCTAAACGCCTCTCATATAGAATGTATCGAAGCGAACCCGGATACGACGATCACTCTGTCTAACGATAGAAAATACGTAGTCCAGGAAAGCATACCCCAGGTGATCGAAAAGATCATCGAGTTCAAAAAGCGCGTGTTGGTGTTTCCATTGGGTTCCGCGCCGGATCAATTAAAGAGGGCAGATTAAAAGATCATGGATATAGCAACAATCATCGGCTTTGGTTCTGCCGTAACAGTATTTATTTTCGGGATCTTATCCGCGGGTTTGAATCCCTTGGATATCGTCGATATTCCTTCCATCTTAATTACGTTCGGAGGAGCTACCGCTTGTACGATCATGGCGGTCCCTTGGCAGAATACTTTAGATCTGGGAAAGGTAACTCGCAAGGCCTTTCGCGAAGAGAAAAGCGATCTGATCGGACTCATTAAGACACTCGTTTCCTTCTCCGAGAAAGCAAGGAGAGAAGGTCTACTCGCATTAGAAGATGACGTGAACGAACTTCCGGAAGAATTCCTTAGAAAGGGAATTACTCTCGTGGTGGATGGAACTGACCCGGAACTCGTGCGTAATATTATGGAAACCGAGATGAGCAATATCGCTTCTCGTCACAGTGCCGGAAAAGGCTGGTGGGAAAACTGGGGAGCTCTCGCTCCCGCATTTGGGATGATCGGAACTCTCATCGGACTCGTTCAGATGTTGAAGAACCTTGGATCCGGGGATGCGAGTGCGATCGGAACAGGGATGGCGGCAGCGTTGATCACCACATTGTACGGATCCATGGGTGCGAACATGGTCGCGATCCCGATCATGAAAAAACTCATGCGTAAATCCGAAGACGAACTTTTAGTAAGACAGATCATGATAGAAGGAACTCTTTCCATTCAATCCGGGGACAACCCTCGTATTGTTAAGGATAAGCTCGCTAGTTATCTTCCTCCGGGAGAACGCGGTGTGCTCAAGGACGAGAACGATTAATTGAGGTTTCGGTAGAAGGTCATGGCTCAGCAAAAATGTCCAGAATGCATTCAGAATATTCCCGAGTACATGCTCACGTACGGGGACATGGTGACCCTTCTTCTTTGCTTCTTCATCATGTTGTATCGTACTGGTAAGACGAATGCGATCGAGATGCAGATCATTCTCTCCGCATTCAAGACTACCACAGGCTTCTTTGATGGGGGCCAAACTCTTTCCAAAGGAAAACTGGAAGAGATGGGGATGAACATAGAAAGCCTTCCCTCCATGACTACAGGAAAGGCTCTTTCTAAATCCAAGAAGACTGCGACCGAATTATTCAAACCGGAAATCGAAGCCGGAAAAGTACGAGTGACAGAGGACGAAAGAGGCCTTGTGATCAGTCTCGTCGGCGCCGATTATTTTAATCCAGGCTCCGCCATTTTACAGGAACCGATCAAGTCTACGTTGAAAAAGGCCAGCGGGCTCATCAAGGGTCTAGAAAGATTCGTTCGGGTAGAAGGTCACTGCGACGCGGATGCTGTCTTGCCCGGAGCCAATCCAAATCGAGAAGAAAGAACCTATTTGAATAACTGGGATCTTGCGGGAGCGAGAGCGATCAATTCCACGGATTATATCGTGGGAGTGGGCAAATTGGATCCGAGCTGGTTCCAAGCAGTGAGCTTCGGATCTTACAGGCCCTTGGTTGTAGAGAACCAAGGAACTCCGGAAGCAAAGGCCTTCAATAGAAGAATAGACATCGTAATCTTAACGGAAAAATCCACCAAACGTAGCGAATACGAATCGAATTTCGGCCTGCCTAAGAGCAGGGTCCCCGGTTCGGAATCTTCCACAGAAAGTGGACAGTAGAAGAGGAAAAGGAGAATACCCATGGGTGATCCCGAAATAGACGAGGAAGAAGGCGGTTTACCCGCAGCGGATGCTGGCGCCGGCTCGTCTCCCCTTATCAAATGGCTGATCTATATAGCCGGTGCCGTATTTGGAATTATCATAGTTGTGCTTGTTTCCATGTTTGTTGCGAAACAGGCCGCGACTAGCACGTTCCGAGAAATGAAGAACGTGGCCTTGGTAAAGCCTCCTCCTCCTTTGGTAACCTTTCAATTCCAGGATGAGTTCAGGATCAATACCGCAGACAAGGGAGAGACCCACTTCGTGAAGATGAAGTTGTCCTTCGGTGTTGCGAGAGACGATGCCAAGATCACCGCAGAACTTGCCGAACGTATCGCACAAATGAGAGACTTGGTGAACCTGATCATCGGAAGAAAGACCAAGGACGATCTGATCGAAGTCGAAGACCAATTGGATCTAAGAGAAGAGATCAAGGCTCAGATCAATCATATCCTCACGGACGGAAAGATCCAAGAAGTCTACTTCACAGAATTCATCGTGAATTAATGACGGGACCCAAAGTACTCGGGGTCATTCCCGCCAGATTCGGAAGTTCCCGATTTCCAGGCAAACCGCTTGCGATGATCGGGAACCTTCCTATGATCGCTTGGACATATAAGAATTCCTTAAAGTCCTCTATATTGACCGAAGTAGTGGTCGCTACCGACGATGAAAGGATACGCAAAGCTGTCCTGGAAAACGGAGGAAAGGTAGCCATGACTTCTCCCGATCATCCTTCCGGAACGGATCGGATTCGAGAAGTTGCACTTCAATATCCGGAGTACGGGATCATCATCAATGTGCAAGGCGACGAGCCTGGGATAGAATCCGAGCTGATAGACGGAGTCGCCAAACTCAAACTCGACCGAAAGGATTGGGCCATGAGTACTGCCGCAGTTCTATTGGAAGAAAATGAGATCTCGGACCCGAATCGGGTCAAGGTAGTGATGGATCGGAACGGAAGAGCATTGTATTTCTCCCGTTCTCCTCTACCTAGCCAATTTAAGAAAACCGTTCCCGCATATAGACATCTTGGGATCTACGGGTATGATCGGGACTTTCTCTTGGGATATCCGGAACTTCCTCCAAGCAACTTGGAAGAATCCGAATCCTTGGAACAATTAAGAGCTATGGAAGCGGGACATTCTATTGGAGTATATATAGCTTCGAGGGCCGCGTTAAGCGTAGATACACCCGAAGACCTGAATATTGTTGTGGAAGATTTTAAGAAGAAGGGACTGATCTAAGATCAGCTCAGAGCTTCTTGCAGAGTATTGTGGATTAGGACGAAATCCGTCAAACCTACGATATCCATTACCTTGCGGAAATGATCGTTTAATCCTGCAAATTCGATCTTAGAAGAAGATTCACTGGCCTTGGTGATTAGGCTGATCAAGGTCGCGAGTCCCGCCGAATTGATGTAAGACGTTCCGTGGAAATTGAGTATCACTCTGCTTCTGCGTTGCTCAGGAACCGATTGGTACTTTCCTATGATCTCGTCATCCGCTTCGGACGTTATTTCTCCCGAAATATGGATTACAGGGACATTGGGCTCTAGATCCACGATTATTTTGAATTCGTCAGACATCTGCCTTATTTAGCACAAAAGACATTCCTTCTCGAAGACCGTCAATCCCGTTTCTGACTGAAAATGGGACCCAAAGGCCTCGAAGAACGCCTATTAAACGTAGTGCTCTAATTCCTCCGGAGTAAGTCTATCAAAGATCTGTCCGCATTTGGAGCATTGGAACGAAACAGAGGTTGGTTTAGAAGAGATCCCGAATAGGATCAAAAACCAGGACCATTTTCCATACGTTTTCACTTCTCTCATTAAGGGGGAATTACGATCGGTTCCGCAGGAATCGCAATGTGCTGTAGATGAAGAGGATTTATTCATCACGTTTACTAGCTTGGAGTTGGCCCATAAAACTTCCAGAAGAAAAGAGGGGATTTGGGGTTTTTAAAGAGGGGAAATTTCCGAGAGCCAAACCTGACTCTCGGAAACAAAAAAATCAATTTTGGTTCAAATAAACTACGTATTTAGCTACGAGTTTTAATTTCTCTTCGCCCAAATACTTGAATGCAACCATCAACTGTGGATTTCCTGGAATACCGTTATTCAGAGTCTTAAGAACTCCGGCTTCGGTTGGACCGTTTTTCCACTCGTTTGCAGGTGCTTTATAATTTCTAGGTTTCGGATTCAGGCTGGCAGAAGCAACTCCGTCTCCGGCACCTTTTTCACCGTGGCAAGACGCACAGTTTTGTACAAAGATCTCTTTTCCTTGCTCTAGTTCAGGGGAAAGAGCGGAAGCAGCAGCTGGTGCAGCCTCTTCTTTCGGTTTTTCTTTATCTCCACAGTTCAAAACGAAGATGAGGGAGAGGATGGAAACGGATAGGGAAATCAGGATTGCCCGAGTTTTCATGAATAACTCCTTTTGGAATGATCCAATTTTTCTTTCTCGGAAAGAGAATGCAAAGGATTTTTTTGTCACGGTATTGTCCGGGAGTCGAGGGCTCCGATGAGAAATGTCAAGAAATGGCACGGTATCTACTCTCTGTTCGAGATGATTCTTAGTATCGATTGGATTGGGAAGAAGGGAATGCGGGGAGGTCTCTCCCCGCAGAAGGGACGTTATGCGGACTTGAAGATAAAACCTGTTTTCTCTTCCGTTCTCAGGAATTGAACAGGCATATCGATCGCTACCGATTCCGTGATAGGCTTGCCTTGGTATTCTCCTTCTATGAGTCCCATGGTCTTGGCGCCTTCTTCCAATTCGATGACTGCCAATACATAAGGTGCTCTGGATGCGAGATGTCCGAATCCCACATGAACTACAGTGTAGGTATAAACCTTTCCCTTACCGGAGAAGGTTTTAGGTTCTACATCTTCCGAACCGCAGTTCGTGCAGGAAACTACAGGATCCGTTGCTTCGAATCCGCAGGACTTGCATTTCTTTCCAGTGAGTGCGTTTAATTCTGCAGTTTGCATTCTTATTCTCCCCTCTGTAGGATATGAACGATACTGACTGCACCCGGGCCACCCAAAACATGAGTGAGTGCAGTGCGCGCGTTTGCCACCTGACGTTTGTCGGATTGTCCTCTCAATTGAAAGGTCATTTCCACTACCTGGCCGACTCCTGTGGCGCCAACCGGATGTCCTTTTGCTTTCAGGCCTCCGGAAGTATTTACAGGAAGTTTGCCGCCAAGACGAGTATGACCGTCTTTCGTGAATTGTCCGCCTTTTCCTTTTTCCACAAAACCAAGATCTTCGATATTGATGATCTCTGTTATGGTGAAGCAGTCATGGCATTCTAGAACGTCTATGTCCTTTCTTTCTACACCGGCCATCTTGAACGCCTCGCCTGCTGCTTGCACGGATGCTGGGAAGCTTACGGAATCCTTCTTAAGAGCCACATTGAAGTAATCTCCTCCGATCCCGGATCCTTTGACTACTACGTAATCCTTTCTAAGAGACTTGGCTTTTTCTTTAGTAGTGATCACTACCGCTGCAGAAGCGTCAGTTACCAAGGAAACATCATGAAAACCGAATGGAGTGGTTACCATTCTTGCTCTCATGATATTATTGAAGGAAATTTCCTTTTGCTTATGAGCGAAAGGGTTCAGGCTTCCATGATAATAGTTCTTCTCAGCAACTGTGGCGAGCATTTCCTTAGTGGTCCCAAATTCGTGCATATGGCGGATCGCATTCAATGCAAAGCCAGAAGGTCCGGAGATGCAATAGCCACCTTCCACATCCTGGTCCTGGCCTCTCGCTACGATCTCCATTGTGGTTTCCGGATCTAACCCGTTCATTTTTTCCACGCCTAGAACAAGTACAGTGTCATACAGACCGGAGGCGACCGCGAGTACTCCTTGGCGCATTGCGATCCCGCCGGAAGCACAAGCTCCTTCGGTTCTGATTGCGGGTTTGTCACCTAATCCGAGTAAGTTGGCCGCATAAGAACCCATCGTATTCTGAGCGTTAAACTCGTTTCCCGCATAATTTCCCACATAGACAGCTTGGATCTCTTTTCTGTCGATCCCGGAGTCCTTGATGGCTCCGTTCCCTGCTTCCGTAACTAGTTCTCTAAGAGTTCTATCTTTCAGATTTCCGTGGACCGTTTCATAGGCCCCGATGATTGCTACTTCTCTCATGGTTTTCCCTCTTACATTCCTATGCCGGCGCCGCCATCCACACGGAGAAATACA
Organism: Leptospira langatensis; assembly: GCF_004770615.1. NCBI lineage: Bacteria > Pseudomonadati > Spirochaetota > Leptospiria > Leptospirales > Leptospiraceae > Leptospira > Leptospira langatensis. Next base: position 255,543 of record NZ_RQER01000004.1, on the reverse strand, counting down.
CCGGTGATATACGAAGCCTTGTCGGATAGGAAGAATTCCACTGCGTTCGCGATCTCTTGTTGTGTTCCTGGTCTCTTGAGGGGAATGAACATAGGATCGGTGAGTTTCTTTTGGACTTCTTCCGGAAGGGAAGCAGTCATATCCGTTTGCACATAACCAGGACATACCGCGTTGACTAGAACTCCTCTTCCGGAGAACTCTCTTGCTGCTACCTTGGTCAATGCGATCACTGCCGCTTTAGAAGAAGAGTAGTTGGCTTGTCCAGGTTGGCCGCTCAATCCCGAAAGAGAAGAGATGTTTACGATCCTTCCGGAAGGAGCCTTGAGCAGCAGTTTGGAAGCATACTTGGTCATTAAGAAGACGCCTTTCGCGTTTACGTCCATTACGAAGTCGAATTCCTGCTCGGTCATTCGGATGAAAAGATTGTCTTTCAAGACTCCGGCGTTATTTACTAAGAAGTCCAATTTTCCAAAGGTATCTTTCACTGCGGTGATGACTGCGTCACAATCGTCAGGCTTGGTTACGTTAGCTGCGACTCCTAAGGTCTTAACTCCGAATTCTTTTGCGATTTCGGCAGCTGCCTGCTCGATATGTTCCTTGTTTAGGTCCACAACTACCACGTCTCCGCCGTCTTTTGCGATCGTATTTGCGATAGCTCGGCCTAATCCTCTTGGGGAAGCGGCTCCCGTTACTAATGCTACTTTGCCTTCGAATTGTTTTGCCATTGGATTCCTCTTCTTTCCTTGGATATAAAACTTTAAATATTGCGAATCGATCCTTATGATTCGGTTCGCCTGAAACAGAACGATTGTTCTGGTAAAAGATGGATCTACTATCCATTCCCGACAAGGAAAAATTCCTCGATATTCCGAGGGATAAAACAGTGTTCGGTGTTATTGAACATTTGTTCGCAATATCATGGAGGATCGAGATCTAGATCGATTGTTCTTTGAGATCGGAATCTGCGATGGGCATCGAGAATGAGATCGATACCTTTTGTATTTTGAGATCAAAACTTGAATGAGTATCTAGTGAAATCGAACTTTCACAACTGAGTTTGCGGTTTGCTGAGATCTCTCGATACATTTTGGATCTTCTGTTTATAGATACGGCTCTCTTTCTGGAATCGGATGAGTTTCCGTTTTCGATCGGATTGGCCTTCTAGTGCGTATCCCAAATGGAATATAACGGATTTGTGTTTTATGAATTTAGAATGTGTTTATTGGAGAATAAAATAGAAATTTTCTCAAGACTGTGTCTGTCTTCTACGGTGGGCAAATATATAGATTAAAATTCTAAAAACGTTTTTGCGCACGAATGTTGCGAAGAACATCTGACGAGGAAACATGAAAAAAACCGTTTATATGTTGGGATTCTTGATCGCCCTAACATTAGGAAATTGTGCTGTATTGGACCCGATCGGTCTCTCTAATAGAGTAAAAGGCGCTGACGCAAGACAGCAAATCAAAGATGCGACCACCCAAACCGAGGCATTGATCTTCGGAAGCCTAGGAGCTCCTGCGGCCCTCGTAGCACAGGCCGTTGTAATGGATACTATTCTGACCGGTGCAGTTGCCAAGGTGGATGATAGCAAATACTACAAGAAAGACGATGTGGATGGTTGCGTAAAAGAGATCAAGACAACTGGACTTCTTGTCTTAGGCCCGTTCTACACAGTTCTTTTGACCAGCAAATGTGATCTGAAGGCTGACGGAGCAGTGATCTAAGGGTTTTCCATCCTTTGAGAGGCAGGGCTTTGTAAAACAGGAAGCCTTGCCCTTTTTGCATTCTGTATTTTTAATATGTTGGGTAGCAGGATCTGCATTCACCTTTCCGTTTATCTTTACCATCCTACAAAGGGACTTGGATGTATGACTTGATTGTAAACTCTTATCTCGTCGATGTTTCCAATAAAGCCGGCTCCTCCTAGATCGGAATATCCTAGAGAGAATGCGCCACCAGTTGCCCAGGGGCCTATCCTCCCTCCGTTAGTATAAGTAGAAAATAGAACTCCGTTTATGTAGAGATGTCCGATTAGTTTGGGATGATCCCAAACAAATATCATATTATACCAAACTCCGTCTTTTCCATAAGTACAACCCGATCCCATATCTACATCTCCGGTCCCTCCCGTATTTGTAAAGGCTCGCAGCAAATTCAGACAAGGCACATCAGTATTCGAATAATATTGCATTCCCAATCCTCCTCCTTGGCTGAGAAAAATAGCATTCCCACCGCCGGATGTCGGATTGAATTTTCCATTCACCCATACACTGATCGTGAATGAAGAAGTAGCCCCATCTAAGATCGGCTCTCCGGGAGCTAAAAGCGATTGATGGTAGGTAAGGCCGTCTCCCGGATAATGGTAGGCTCCTCCTGGAAGTCCATGCCGATCGAAGGTAACAGTAGGGGCGGAGCTTCCTGCGGGAATTAAATCTAAGCCGCCGATCTTGTCCTCTGTATCCCCGTCTAACGGCCAGTAATGGATCAGATTTGCACTTGCGATCGCATATAGATCTATGACTAAGCCATTATAGGTTTTAGTTTTGGCATTCTCTTCTGCCAGAAATAGATAGGTCCCGCAGTTCTGAAGAGAAAGAGAGAGAACAAGTATGATCGCTTTGATGTTAGCAGGAATGATCTTCACGCGAAACCGGGACCTTAGGGCAAGATGGGTAATTTCGTCTAACAAGACAATAAAATATCAACATGTCCTTCCATATAAAAGGTCGTTAAAATAAAATGAATTCATAATATTCTAGGGAACCTTCTCAAATGAATTGCATATTTGGAATGAGTGATCGGTTATAAATCGGGCTTAATTATCGATTTGCCAATTTGGGACCGATTCTTTAAAAGGAATGTATGCCTAATGAAATTCCTTTAATTCAGATCGGACCGGTAAAAGCTGCCTGTATCCCGGGAGATCCGCAAGGTCCATTTGTAATATTCTTACACGGATATGGAGCGAATGCGTTCGATCTTCTTCCTTTGTATTCCTATATGGATGTTCCGGAAGGAACGAATTTCATTTTTCCGGAAGGCATCTTAGAGGTTCCCATTATGCCTGGCTACAACGGAAGAGCCTGGTTCCCCATTGATATGGAAGCATTACAAAGAGCCATGGTGGCAGGCGGTTCCAGAGAACTTTTTGAACGTTACCCGGCAGGCCTTGCGGAAGCTAGAGAGAAAGTGGAGGCAATGATCCAAGCATTGAATGTGCCTATGGATCGGATCGTTTTGGGAGGTTTTTCCCAAGGTTCTATGCTGGCTCTAGATCTAACGCTGAACTCTCAGGAAAAGCCGAAAGGACTTGTCATTCTGTCCGGAACTCTATTGGATGAGACCAATTGGTCCAAGCTTGCCTCCCAAACTCCGGGATATAAGTTTTTTCAAAGTCATGGTAGAATGGATCCTGTTCTAGGCTACCCGGCCGCCAAACGATTGGAGACAGTATTGTTAGAAGCCGGTTGGATAGGGGAATTATTGGCATTTCCGGGTGGACATGAAATCCCTGAGGTAGTATTAAACGGTATGAACCGCTATTTGCGAGAAACCTTTGCATGACTTACCTGATAGAAAAATATGTAGCTCTCAAGAATAAGTACCGCAACTACGATACCAAGGAAGCATTGCGTAGAATGCAGGCTTGTCGTATCGCATTAAAGGAACTCGAGGATAAGGGATTCAGGACCGGAGTGGAGATCCTGGGTTCGATCAATTTCGGGATCGTAGAACCTTCTTCCGATATTGATTGTATTCTATTACATTATTGTGATTTACATAAGGACCAAGAATGTCCGGAGTACTGCCCTAATTTTTTATACGAATCCGAAGAGATCAAGGCCACTCTACGCAGAAAACTGAAGAATGAGAATCTGAAAGTAGAATTCCTCGACTGCATCAATCTAAGAATGGTAGAAAAAGCACTCGAATCCGGAAATTGGCAGGATCACGAAGTGCTTCGCAGGCTCCTGTTCTATAGGACCATAGGTCGCCCGGTCAATCGTCCATTATTCATTCCTTATGCGGAGAAGTTAGAAGAGAACGAAGAATATATTCGGGACATCCTAGAGTGGGGTTCTGAAGCTCTGAGTGTTTACTTAGGAACTTCTCGTCATAGATTTTCTTTCAGTAAATATAATGAAAGGATAGAAAGTTCCGGATTGCAACTTCCTCACGGGCTAAAGGAAGAACTAGAAAGCTATTTAGAGCAGGGAGAAGGGACGAGTCCTACGTCTCCGGAGCCTGCACATTATAGGGAATGAGGTATCCTTTGTTTCGTTGGTTTTCAGGAGTATGCTTATTCGTATTGCTTGTCGATTGTGCTATTAAGACAAAGAATCCAGGCGATCCTTCTAGCTTGGAATTTTATGAAAATGCGATCATCTCTTGTCTACTCGATAGCTGCAATCAGGAGGTACTCATTTCCGGAGGATCTCTCGTTGTGGAGGAATCGTCTCTAACTCTTTTTATTTCTCTGCCGAAAGCTCCTAGTAGTTCCGCGAGTTATAGTTTTAGCATAAGTAATCCTTCCTTAGCTACGGTTACTCCTAGCGTTTTGGTATTCACCGCTTCGAATTATAATACTGCTCAGACGATCCAGATCCTGGCTAACGCGGACGATACCGATACCGTGGACAATTCTTTTACTTTGGATATCTTGGATCCGCAGGACCTAACGATTCATTATAGTCTGAAGCAAAAGGACAATGATAGATATCTTTTTGCTACGAATCCGAGTTATGCCGGGAATTTCTCTGCAAATTTTGCGGATGCAATTTGCTCGACCGAGGTCTCCGGTCATCCCACTTTACCTTCCGGGAGTTATAAGGCCTTAGAGGTTTCAGGGACAATAAGAAGGGCTTCTGCTCCTCAGATCAACTGGGTCTTAAAACCGAATATGCAGTATTGGGATATCGCAACTAGTGCAAAGGCCTATGATACGGATGCGAACGGTTATTTTTTAGATTCTTCCGGAAATGGGATTTCTTCTTCTGGAGTGGGTTTTTGGACCGGCTTAAATGCGGATTGGACTACCGGGAGCAATTGTTCCGGTTGGACTTCCAATTCGAATACTGTTCTAGGAGTGGATGGGAACCAATCGGATGCGACGATCAGTGGGGTTTCTTCCGTTGCCGTTGCATGTGATTCTGTTCTATCTCTGATCTGCGTGCAGCAATAAAAGAGAAGATATCGTTAAACGCTCTTGGTTGTTTTCTCGGTTACCTGGACCGGATCGGAAAGATGTCGTATGTCCATTCCTGTGTTCAGGCGAACTAATTCTTCCGCAATATTTACCGCATAGTCTCCGGCTCTTTCGATCCCGAGTATCATTCGATACAGATCTGCGAACTGATTCTTGTCCAAACGAGGATCCAATACGAATTTTAAGAATGCAGCATGGCAGAGATTGTTTAGCTCTTCCTCGACAGTGTGGACGGAACCATAGAAGCGGTTCTTTTCTTCCACCAAGGATTCTACCGCCATTCCGATCAGGGTTACTACCCTGGATAGCATCTTGTCCAGGAGCTCTTCTTCTCTAAAGAAACCTTTGGGCAAAAGACCTCTTCTGTAACAAGTGGCGCAGTTTACGATCTGATCGCCCATTCTCTCCAAGCTTCGATTGATTCGGATTGCAGAGAGTGCAAAGCGAAGTGGATCTCTTTTCAGGACGACTTCGCCATCGATCTGATCCATTCCCAATAGATTTCTATTAGCGATCGCTTCTAAGATCGCATTCTGAGAAAGATTATCGTTTTGCTTTTCCAAACTATCGATCAGATCGTCCCTCTCGATCACCTGTTTGGCCAGATCCGAATTTTCCTGTTCGATAGCGTCGTCCAGGATCAATATCTGTTCCAAGCAAAGCTCCGCCATAGCGTACAGATTCTTACGGAGATAATCGAATTTAGAAGCCATTGAATTTCTTTCGAAGATTAACTTCGAATGTACGCTTTGGTCAAGAGGTTTTTTAAAGCATGGATCGAAGAAGGATCACTAGCATATAAGCGAAGGAAGCGTATTGGATCAGAAAGCCGGTAAATCTCACATTCACGTTCCATTCCCCACCCCCACTTAAATGTGCGGAAGTTTGCAAAACTCTTCCCCCGCAAACGATCATTGCTAAGGAATCGAAAAGAGGAGCCTGAAAACCTAGATAGGCAGAGGTTAAAACCAAGACTGCGAAAACCGGGAGGCTTTCGATACAATTGATATGAGCTCGGTGGAGTCTCCAATATAGATCGCTGCCATGTTGGACCCAGGCAGGGAATTCATTCGATTTTTTCTTTCCGGCTAGGACCTGAACCGTTCTAAAGCCTGCTACGAACAGAACTAAGAGAATGGTCCATCCCGTGAAAAATAGAAGAGAGTAAAGAGAACTGATCATAGCCGGTTAGGAAAAGAGGAAATCCGAGCCTTAGCAAGGACTTTTTAAAGTCTCTCTTAATCTCCGTCGTTTGCAGAAGGAAGATTCGGGACTCCCAATGCGGAAAATGCATCAACAGTAAGTAAGCCTTTCAGTGTCGCCGCGAGTAACCAGACCGGTTTTACATAAGTAGTTACATTGGTGCCGTTTACCGCTCCTCCATCCGAATTGATATCCCCAAAAAGATCGGCGGAACCAGTGACTTTGGAATTTAGGGAATTCTTGAGAGCGGTGATCGCATTTTGGATGTCTGTATCTAAGCTAGGATTTTGGGCCTGGATCAAAGTGGAAATAGAATGGATCTCAGTGTCCGCCGGATTTCCGAGATAGGCCCACTCGATCCCGAGAAGATTATAGTACAGATCCGAGTATCCATTCTTCGAATAGATCGCTTCCGTGGAGAAGGCATTGGAAGTAGGAGAGGCTGCCGTCGTGCAAGAATTACTCAAGCAAGCAGGAGTTCCCAATTTTAATTCTTCCATTTGGACCGATAGATTCCCAACAGATTGAATATACGTATCGAAAGACTCGGCAGGACTACGGAAGTATGTTCCTGTTCCGGCAATAAAGCTTTTTACGAAGTTTCCTCCTGTAGGAGACCAAGTCGTATAAAGAGTGGCGGCGTCCTGCGCGATTAGGCCGGCTAAGGCCTGGAGATAGGCCATTCTTCTCGCATTGCCCGTGTTTGCTGTATTGATCGCACTTAAACTAGTAGATGTTGCGGGATCTCCATCATTGTCGAAGATCAGCATTTCCAAGGCTTCAAAGCCTTTGTACTTAAATGCGCAAATGCTCAGCGCGGAAACATCTATGGTTCCAGTGGCACAAGGATTGGAGCCGGGATTTAGGATGACCTGATTGACATTCGTCCAAAGAGGTCGAGTGCTGGAACCCTTCTCGAAACCATCCAGCTTAGTATAATAGCTCGCGCTAGAAGGAAGGGAAGCCGGTCCGAAATAGAAAGTTTCCACTTTCTTTAAGGAGACACGGGCTTGGATCCAGGCAGCTCTTAGTGCCGTGAGATTTGTGCTCGCATCCGGAGAACCTGCATATGTATTTGCTGCCGTTGATAATGCGGCAGTATCGTCTTTCAAACTCTGAAGAGTAGGAAGGATCAGATTCTCTCCGGAGTACTTTAGAAAATCCGTATATCCGGATCCCGATTGGAATAGAAGGGCGAGTCCGGACATATTGGAACCTCCGCCTCCACCACAATTCGCGGCGATGAGTAAAAGAGTAAGCCCTGCGTAAATGTTTCTAATCTTATTTTTTTGGATCGATGAGTTCATTCTATATTCCCTTTATAAAGATTTCAAGAATTGAATTAACTGGGCCCTTTGGGTCGCAGTTAAGACTTGGAAATTTTGTCGAGCGGTCTGGGCCTCTCCTCCGTGCCAGAGGATGGCTTCTTCGATTCCGTTCGCTCTTCCATCATGAAGAAGCTTTGTGTGTCCGTTGACTGTTTGCATCAGACCGATTCCCCAGAGCGGGGCAGTTCTCCATTCCTGTCCTGTTGCATCGAAGTCTTGTCGACCGTCTGCGAGGCCCGGACCCATATCGTGCAATAGGAGATCCGTATACGGTTTGATGTATTGGTAGGAAAGTTCGGGAAATCCGGAAACATAACCTGTTTGAACGAGTGTCTTGTGACAGCTATCGCAGCCGACACTGGAGAATAATGCCTTACCGGCGATCACATCCGGATCGTTGATATTCCTTCTTGCCGGAACGCCGACTAGCTTATTGTAGAAGATCACTGCATTTGCAAGACTTGCGGTGATCTCAGGATCCGGGCTTCCACTTGCGGCAGCCAAGCATGCAGTTTGGGCAGCCGGACAATTGTCCACAGGATGAAGGGGACTTGTGATCCCGATATCGCCTTGGAAGGCTCCTTGTGTTTGTTGGAATAGTGTAGGCTCGTTCGATTTCCATCCAAAACGTCCGATCTTTTTCGCGTTAGCCGTAATGTCCCATACCTGGTTGATCTTTCCGGAAATCCCGTCTCCGTCCAGATCGCTTGGATCCGCCCAGCCTTGTAGGATCGAATCCGGGATCGCTTCCAAAAGACCTAGGCCTGGAATGATCTGAGCCGTTCTCGGGGAGAAATGAAATCCTTCTCCCGTGCTCGTCGGATCTCCAAAGAGAGCGTTCCAAGTGAACGTGTAGGTTGGCTGGCTTAGAGTTATATCGGTTCCATCCGGATAGGTATGGCTTCCGCTCGGATAATTCGGAGCAGCGATGGTCGCATAAGAAATAGAGACTGTTCCTTCCGGAGGAGTGAAATTCGCTCCCGCCACGCTGCCGGATCCGGTATCACAATCGAAGTTTACTCCCGTATACAAGATCGGATTGCAACCGATCGCCTTATGATTCAACTGCAATCCGTAATTCGTAAGACCGACCGGACCTCCAGTAGTAGGATCCGTTCCGTCCTTTGATAAGCGAAATAGGATCCCAGGCGAATTGTCCGCAGAACCGGAGCTTGGAGGAGCGCCTCTTCCATCATGTAAATGACAGTTTTGGCAGGAGTTTGTATTGAATGTTGGACCTAAACCGAAAGCAGCGCTGCTTCCTTCTGCGGCCCAGTTTCGATTGAAGAATGCGTTACCACTGTTGAACTCGCTAGCTCCACCGTATCGGAGGTTCGCAGCCCGCACGTCGAACGCGCTTACATTCGTGATGAAATTCGTAGTATAACCGCCGGAGTATGCTTCGCCAGGATCCGTTGCGTTAGCCGAAGTATTGTTATTTAATGCTCCGATCAGAGCGGCAATATCCTCATTCCCTTTGGATTGCTGGCAATTCGCAAGAAATATCCCGAGTACGAGTAAGGGAATCGCCTGGATCAGACGATTCCCTTTAGTGTTTTGTAATGTTCCGGAAATTCTTCCGGAACCTTTGTTGGTATCACAGTTCATTTTTATTTCTTCATTCTATTTTTTAGGATTTATTACGGCGTCAGATCGACTCCCAATTTGGTGGCTGCTGCTGCGAAGTCCCTTGCCAAACGATCTGAGATCAGAGTTTGCAGATTCTCCAAGGCAGTATGCTGCGTATCAGCAGGATTGATAATGATCTGATCGTAGCGATGCGTAATGGAGCCGCTTGGACAATGGGTCGTATAATTTGGATCTGTGGTCTCATCGTCCAAATTGATGCAGAACGTATCCCTCGCTCTATCCGCATCGGAGAGAACATTCACTCTATTCTTGGAGCTAAGCAGAGCGGAAAGTCCAGGGCCTGTGCTGATCGTTACGCCTTTCTTAATATTGAAATTTCCGCTCCAAATATTCACAAATCCTTGTGCATCGTAATAGAAGTCCGCCTTAGTAGTATCGCTGAAGCAAGAGTGCTCGTCTTCTTGCGATTGGCTAGCGATCCCTGCTAAACGATCTCCTCCCCATTCGGAAGCCACAAATTCTCCCATTCCTTTGAAAACATCGGAGAGGGAAGTGTTCTCGTTCCCAGTCAAAAGGAATTGAGTAGCTCGGAAGTTAGAAGGATCGGTGCTTACCCATTGGTCTCGTACTTGGGTCAAGTGACCGATCAAGCCCACAGTAACTTCAGAGAGAAATTTTAACCTCTTCGCACCATTGGTAGCATCTTGGAAATAGGAAGCAGTCCTTTGGCCAGGAACAGCGTTGACTGCTCCTCCAGGTCCGGTACCGCTATTGTCTTTTCCCCATAACAGGTATTCGATGGAATGATAGCCGGTCATGACTACCTTATCCGGATCTCCTTCCGAGCCTGCAGCGAGTGTAGAGTCGCCATTCTTGGAATAAATATTTGTGAATGTAATGGAGCCGATCGCGGTAGCGCCTATATAGTTATCGATCACGTCTTCGTCCAAGGGCCAGGAGTTAAGCGCACCCTCGCACTCGTCCGTTCCGGAATAAGGAGCAGACCCTCCGCAATAACCCGGATCCAGATCGATCGGTCCTTGGCTAAAGCGGAACGCCTCGGTCACCAAATAGCTGGAACGAGCTACTACCCAAGCATTCTTTACTGCAGTAAGATTCGTATCGTTCGGTGTGGCGTTAAAGGTAGCGATCGCAGTTTGCAAACTGGTCGCATCTGTAACCGCTTGGTTATACGATTCATACGCTAAGTCAGCATAACGTGTTAGCGCCTCAGGTATTGTCGCAGAAGGAGGGCTATCCACGAGGCCGATCAATGCTAGGCCGGACATATCGGATCCACCGGACCCGGAGCATTGGAAGAAAGAGAGCCCGAATAAAAGGCTAAAAAGAAGGCTGAAAACTTTTCGATGCAAGTTCCGCATGTAAAACTCCTTAATTCGCTGAAAAATCCCCGGTCCCAACGAATCCGTCGGGCCGGGGCCAGAGATGAACTGTGGGGATGACTCCCTCCGGCACCTGGGACAGGCACCGGCTTGATTCTGCAAGTGAGAATTATTCTCAAATATAGTCAAGAATGTTTCTAAGTATAGAATCGTTCATCTCAGCCCAAAACTAGGGAAACCCCTAGCTCCTTTCCGTTTCAGCAATTTCATGCCATTCTAGGCTTGGAACTTCCTAAACGAAAATGAGGCTGACTCTCAAAATTTTTTAGAGAAGGAACTCGGTCAATTCGAAAAAGGTCGGAATCAGGACTTTATTTGTCAAACTTCCGTTTTCAAGCCATGGGAAGAGTCTTCGGTTAAGATCTCGAATGCCGCGGTTCTAGGGGCCAATAGACGAAGAGGGGAAGTTTCTCCCTTTCTTTGGATGAGAAGTTCGGCTCTTGCGATCTTAGTATTCAAACAGTATTTCCAACCGCCTGGAGGATTTGCGTAACGCAGACAGGCAAAATCCTTTTTGTCTGCGTGTATCCTACCTTCTATTCGTATCTCGGGGGAAGACGCCTGGAATCTCCAATCGAAGTATTTGTACTCGGCTCTTTTAAATGAGGAGAAGAGACCGTTCAATGCGAATTCTTTCCCTTGGAACCGAAATACGATTGGAGTGATCTCTGGGGTCCAGAACGGCCCTAGTTTTAGTTTTGCGCTAGCCAATTCTAAAAAAGAATCCTTGTCCCCGTCGAAACCGACTACTTGGCCCCAGGCATACTGATCGGTATGCTTCGATCCCCAGTTATGGTTTTGGCTCCCTTTCCAATCGGATACTTCTACATTATGATTTCCGAATTTTATAAATCCGTTAAGCGTGATCGAGGGATGCCCTACCAAAACCTTTGCCTTAGGGAATTTACTATCGTATAAATTCTCGGGAAAAAGGAAAAGAGGACTGCTTCCTCCGGAAAATCCCAGATCCCATTCCATGGGAACCGATCCAGGCTTAGTCCCTGCAGTTCCGTAAATCCTGGAAGAGGTATGGATAGAATTCCCGATCTGGATATGGAACGGTTCGGATTGGAATCTGCAGTCTTGGATGGGAAATTCAGACTTGGAAACGTAATGTTTTCCTTCTTCTCCATCGAAATAGATGGCCCAGATCTCGCCGATCGCATCTGCAGGTGAGCCTTTCGGGGAGAAGATCGTGTATCGGATCCAGAGCGCTTGGGCCCGAGTCGGATGATTTCCTCGTACGAACCAACTTTCATAATGCCCTAGTTTGGATTGAGGATCGAATCTTGGAAAATCATAGTCCGTTCTTATATTCATGCGGTAAGATATTCGGAAAATCCTTAGACGAAGCAACTAGAATCTTATCTTACGCAAGATAGATGAGAAGAAGGAGCGGAATTCTATTTTTATTCCGCAAAAATCGGCCGGAGAATATTTATAGAGTCGACGTGTCTGAGAAAAATCCCTATCTTCGGAGTATGGAAATTCCTAGCTATTCTCCCTCGGAATGGAGGGCCGCAGTCTCTGGGTATGCGAGTGAGATCCTTCGCATAGGGCACGAAAAATCCCCATTCTGGTTGGCGGTCCGCACTTTTGCCTCTGTCGCTTGCGAGTCGGACGATCCGGAGCCTTTTTACGACGACTTGGATTCAGGATTTAAAAGGGAATTAACGGAAGAAGATGAGGAGCGATTGGACCAGGCGCTTTCCGCTTTTCTGGATCATGCTACTGCGGTGCTGATCGCCATTTCCGAAGCCTATAGCGACGAGGACGAGGATAGAAGCGAAGAGATCACTGACGAGGCAATCTCAGGCCTGCTTTCCGGATTGAACGATGCGGGCGTCAAAACTATGTCCGACAACGAGCTCTTGGAAATAGCGGTTACAGTGATCAATACTAGATTAAACTTTCATAATGTTCCTGCGGAGGAAAAATTCAGCCTCAAGACCCTGAACGCGATCCCCGACTTGGAAGAAAGAAAGATATTGGAACCCTTTGTCTCATTCCTGATCGAAGATTACCAATCCGTCGAGGATAGAGAGGAAAGATTCGCACTATTAATGCAAATCCTCTTCGATACCTTATGGGCTTTATTCTATCTAGGACTCGAAGAAGACGAAGAGTGATGGGGTCTAGACCCTTTCTACTGCGATCAGGCTAATATCATCTTGGGGCTGAGAATTTCCCAGCCAGGTTTTGATATCATTGATTACGAGATCTGGGATATGTTCTATCGGCTCTTTCGATAATTCGGAGAGCCTAGATCTCAATCTGGCCTCTCCCCAGGCTTCTCTTTGGGAATTGAATTGTTCGAATACTCCATCCGAGAAAAGAAAGATCCTGTCTCCACTATAGAAGACTTTCTCCACATTTTCGTAAGTCTTATTGTTCCTTAAGCCGACGATCGCACCTGTCCTTCTTAAGGTAAGGGCTTCGGAGGAAGTGAATAAGACCTGATCCGGATGTCCTGCGGATGCATAGACCAATCGATTCTCTCTAGCATAAATATCTACGATGATGGAAGAAAAGATCGTACCTAAAGAAGAGAACTTTCTCTGGAACTTATCGTCCAGAAGATCCAAACAGAAGCCCGGGTCCTTGGCTCCGAATTTAATTCCTTCGTATTCGGCCTTGATCGCCATGGTTACAAGCGCTGCTTGCACTCCGTGTCCTGTGGCATCCGCGAGGAAGATCCGATATACTCCGGGAGAGATTTCGAATATGTCGTAGAAGTCTCCACCTACCTCATCTCTTGGAAGATATTTTACTGCGTACTTTAATTCTTTATAGGACTCCGAATTCTCCGGAAAGAGTTTCATCTGGATCCGTTGTGCGACCAATAGATCCTTTCGGATCCTTTCCAAGGAATGATTTAGCTCGGAAGTCTTTTCTCGTACCATGACTTCCAAATTATCTTTTAGGATATTCAGTGCGCTGTTTGTGATCTTTAGGTTCTCGCTCAGCACTTCCGATTTACGGAAGGCTCTTGCGATCCTGCGAGAAAGGATGAGCGATTGGAACATAGTGAAGATCAACAGACCGTACGGAGAAGTATTCACTCCTCTGATATTCAAGCGATCCAATAGAAGATCCGTTACGACAGTTGAGCCGAGAGTAAAGAAACCTGCTAAGAATAAGAAAGAATCCTCTCTTTTTCTCCATACCCCGATGCAGGCAGTGACCAAGACATAGATGACTAGGATCCCGGCAACGATCTGGAACGGGGCAAGCAGTGTGGTAAAGAAGGAAACGTTTAATAAAAGGGTAATATCGTATCCGATCGCGAGCACCCAAGCCCCGTAAACGACTACCGCATGAGTGTCTTTGGGGAATAAAGAACGATGGAATAGTAAGAATATAGGAACGGAAGTATAAAAGGAAAAGAATTCTAAACGAAAGAGCGATTCCCAAGGAAAGTTCGGGAATAGGTCCAAGACTAAGCGACTTCCTACTAACACGTTTCTCAATGCGAGAAGGAACGCAAACAATGCAAAGTATAAGGCAGACTTCTCCCTTCTTCTAAATAAGAATAAACCGATATGATAAAGCCCTATCATAAGGAGTCCGCCAAAGAGAAAGGACTCTCTGACTTGGCTGATGAGCTTTTCCTGATTGATCTCGGCTACGGTCCCGATCTTGGGGACCTGCCAAAATCCACCGAAATTATTGATCCAATTCGAGCCATGAAGAAGTAATTCAGTCTCTTCTTTCTCTATTCGCAAGGGCAGATACACAGGCTTGATCTTTGCGATCTCCGTCTCTGCTCGAAAACTTGGGCTTCCTGATGAATAGAGCAACTTGCCATTGTAATATAATTTATATGCGGATGCGAAGTCAGGAAGAAATAGGCCGATCTCCTTTCCAATATCTTCTGCAGGGAATTTTAGGACTAAACGTAATGTTGCTGCACCTTCTCTTGGAAGGACCTTATCACCACTTTGTCTTCCCTGCCACGAATGAGGGATGGGCAGGATCTCCCAGCTCTTGAATTTAGCCGTCTCTTTGGGATCTACAAATTCTCCGTATGCGAATTGCCAATCTCCTTCCAGAGAAATCGCTTCCGGATTTTCCTTCAGTGATCTTTCGGAAACGGAAATCACTCCGTTCTGGATGGGAGAAGCGAATATAGGACTAGTGCAAATGCACGTTAGTAGAATCGCAAAAGCTGTAAGAGGTCGTCTCACAGCCTGGTAGCATAGAAAATCCGATCGAGTTGTCGAATATTTTTTAGGATTATCCGACAACCGAGCATCCTCTTTGCGGAGATGAATGGAGAAATTCCTCCGTAAAAACACAAAGAATTCAAACTTTTAATCCGGAATTGGACCGAAATCAGGGAGTCACAGTCTCTTTTAAAACCGAATTCAGTCGATCCGGATAGTCGCTAATAATCCCGTCTACTCCGACACGTATCAGTCTTCTCATTTCTTCCGGATCGTTTACCGTCCAAGGTATAACACGAATTCCTAATGAATGCGCTTGTGTCACGAAATCATGGGAAACATACAGAAAATAAGGCGAGATAATATCCGCTTTCAACTCTTTGGTTTTTTCCAAAACTGCATGTCTTCGGGAGTCTCCGAACCCTAATTTCATCGCCATCCCTTGCGGATAAGTAAGAGAGAATAATGCGGAGGTCTTGATCCTCGGATTCTTCTTCTTAGCTATGCTCAATGCGGGAAGATAGAAGGATTGCACAGTACTTCTATCTACCATGCCTGCCGCCTCTATCGTTTTTAAAAGAAGACTTACGTGAGCTTCTAAGATCTCGGGAGACACGTTCGAATTCTCATCATTTGGGAACTTGGTCTCAATATTGAATTTGGGAAGTTTAGGACGTTTTCCTGTTCTTTCCCAGGTTTTGATCTTATCGAAGAATTCGCCGAGAGTGATGAGTTCTGTGCCTGGGACGGAAGCCTGTTCCGGGAAGTTAATATTCTTCTTAGAGCCGCAATCCAATTGTTTCAGCTCTGCCAGAGTCAGATCATACAGGGAGACTGAAGAGATCTCAGTGCCGTCTTTCTTAGTGCAAATCGCAGGATTTGTGTTCGAGTCGTGATGTATTACGATTTTTTGATCTTTAGTTAGAACGGTGTCCAGCTCTAAAGTGGTCATCCCGTGTTGCAGAGCCTCTTCGAAAGCGGGCCAAGTATTTTCCGGTTTTAGACCTCTCGCTCCTCTGTGCCCTTGGGAATCCAATGTTCCGTCCATAGGTTGATTGCGGATTTGATCTCCTCCACAGTAAAAAAGAAAAGCGGCGAGGATCAGGCTGAATGTTTTGAGAAAGAAAAGTTTCATGTGTTTCCAGTGTATTCGATCTAAGATCATCCTGTATTACGATCCAAAAAATACTTTTAATAAAAATCCGCCTACGACTCCTCCTGCAAGCGGAGCAAGGACCGGAAGCCAGGCGTATTCCCAACCGGATGGACCTTTATTAGGGATCGGTAAAATAGAATGAGCGAGTCTGGGACCTAGATCTCTCGCAGGATTGATCGCATAGCCAGTTGTTCCTCCCATAGAAAGTCCTATGGCCCAGACTAGGATCCCTACGGAAAGGATCCCCATAGGAGTTGTTAGGTCCGTGATCTGAGGAGAGAAGATGGAGTAAACCCCAAGCACTAAAACGAAGGTCCCTAAAAATTCACTGATGAAATTTGAACTCCTATGTTTTATCGCGGGATCCGTAGAAAAGACAGCAAGGATCTTTCCCTTGTCCTTAGTTTCCTTCCAATGCGGAAGATAATGCATATAAACTGCGGATGCGCCCAGAAAGGCCCCTAACAATTGCGCAGGAATGTATGTTAAGATTTTAGAATAGTTTCCGGATTGTACTGCGAATCCTAAAGTGATCGCAGGATTTAAGTGAGCATCCGGACTTCCGAATGCCTTGGCAACGAAGACCCCAATGATGACTGCAAAGGCCCAGGCGGAAGTGATCACCATCCATCCGGAATCCTTTGCTTTAGATTTTTCTAATAATACGCCTGCGACTACTCCGTCGCCTAAAAGGATAAGCGTAAAGGTCCCTAAAAGTTCTCCGAAGAAGGGGGATAACATTCTCGATCTTGCCTCATATTTTCGGTCTTAGTGCTAAAACTCGCTGAAGGATGATCGAATGGAGTGGGAACCAGGGCAAGCTTAAAACGAGATCCTAAGAAATACGAAAAACGGATTTATCATACGCTTCCCTTGGTATTCTGCGGTCCCCCCCATTGGATTAGGCATCGCGGGACTTTCTGCGTCAATTTCCTTGGCCATTTCGGCTTATTCCTTCGCGCACGTTCTTTCGGTTTGGAAGGGGAGCAATCCGTAAGGAACGAAACCGAATTGCAAAACATTCTGAGTAAGAAGTACGGAAGCGATCATCGGAATATCCTGAAAAAATTCTTGCTCAGTTCGGAATGAAACGCTGGGCTGCTTTTAAGACTTCGAAGCGGATCATTGCACGGTTTTGTTATGAAACTATATAAGACGGATAAAAAGGAATCACTCTCCACCTGGTGGCTTAGGCTGCGCTTGAATTACTGGCCTTGTATTTGGTGTACCGGAGGAAAGATCCAGTTCATCTCTTCCGACTATAAAGAGCTGCATGTGGGCTTGAAAAAGAATCTTCGAACACTGAACCGTGTTGGAACGATTTATGGAGGAAGCATTTATAGCTCTGTAGATCCTTATTTCATGTTGCTCATGATGTGGATCCTCGGTCCGGAATATGTGGTCTGGGACAAGGCTGCCAAGGTAAAATTCGTAAGGCCCATCGTGGGCAAGGTAAAGGCCAAATTCCTGATCACTGAAGAATTGATCGAAAGAACAAGACAAGGAATATTAGAAAAAGGTGAAATAGTATTCGATCTTCCCGTAAAATACGAGGATGAAGAAGGAAAAGTCTATGCCACCTTTGAAAAGACGATCTATGCCGCTTCTAAGGAATTTTATGAGAAGAAGTTAGCGTCCAAGAATATGACTTCTTCCTTTAAGCCTTCTTAGTCGCCATCCATCCTCCTACATGAAACGCCTGGAATTTTCTTTGGACCCGGGAGAAACCGGCTTCCTTAAAAAGTTCCAGATATCTGGATTCCGGGATCCTATGCAATTCGTAGAATCTTTTCAGATATTGTGTTAAGGCTTCTTCTTCCCAGCCTTTGAATTGCAAAAGATAGGATCTAACGTAGGAATGAAGAGTGTCATCTTCTTCCGGCATGGATTTGAAAAGGTCGAATAGGATCAGACTTCCTCCGGGCCTCAATCGATCATAGATCTCCTTTAAGAGGGAAAGTTTTCCACCGTCATCTTCTATAAAATGAAGGACCAATAATAAAGTGGCAGAATGGAATTTGGGATCGAGAGGAAGTTGATCTACCGTTTTGCATTCGAAATGGATTTCCTTATATTTTCGAACTGCTTGCTCTATCATTTCAGGAGAAGGGTCTATTCCAGTGATGGAAAATCTTTCGGGAGCGATCTTTAAAAGGCTCTTGAAATCTCCTCCCGTTCCGCAACCTACTGAAAGAATATTTCCGGATTCCGGAGTGATTGCCAATAACTCGGTCGCGACCAATTCCATGATCCCATCGTAGAAAGGGATCATCTTACTTATCCTTCTCTCGTAGATCTGAGCTCTTTCACCTTCGAAACGTTCTACATGACCCATCCTTCCATAAGACATCTTAGATCGAATTGGATAAATCAATTTTTGCAAGCGCTGGTTTGATGTGCAAAGCGAAGCGAAAGAGTAAGGGAGTAAGATCCGAAGGAAGATCTAAATTTCGAAATCCCCTCTGCTCGTGGAGACGACCCTATTCCTTCCTGATTTTTTTGCTACGGAAAGTGCCGCCTGGGCTTCTTTCAATAAAATGTCTTGGGTCGATCCGTCTTCAGGGAACATGGCGACTCCGACGGAAACGCTTGCTTGGATGGCTTTTGATTTCTCAGTTATAGAGAATTCTGAGAATAACCTTCTGATCTTTTCGGCTCTTTCCAAGACTATATTCCTACTCGCACCGGGAAGAAGTAAAAGGAATTCTTCGCCGGCTACTCTGGAGGAGATGTCGCTTCGTCTCGAATTGTCCAACAGGATCTTTCCGAATGCCTTTAGGAACTCGTCTCCTTTGCTTGTGCCGTAGATCTCGTTGATCGCTTTCAATCGGTCCACATCAAAATATACGACTCCTATCTTGGACTCACTTCGTTCCGCTCTATGGACTTCCGCTTGAAATGCTTCGATCGTATACATCCGATTGAATAATCCGGTGAGTTTATCACGAATTTCTAATTCTCTGATCTTTAGTTCTCTTCTTCTGAAGAGTGACTCGAAGCGCTTTGCCTTGGCTTGATAGAGGATCTGATCCGTCAGGTCCCGAAAATAGAATGCTTTTGCCGGTTCCTTCTCATCTACTAGAATGGAGATTGTCCTACATACGAATCGTTTCTTTCCGGAGGGGAGTGGAATAGTAAGATAGGAATGTTCCTTAGGATCCTGATCTACCAGTTTGGAATACCAAAAACGTTCCTTTACGTTATTCTTTTCGGGGAGCAGGCCCATATTTTGGGCAGAATGATTCGAGTCCAGGACCTTCCCCTTGGCGTCGACAATAAGGATCGCATCTTCCATATTTTCCAGGAAGTTGAGATTTCGGATCCAGTAGTTTTTCAAGGTCGAAGACATCTCCGCAATTAGAAGCAACAGCTTAGAAAAAGATTACCACGGGTCCAAAATAAAATCACTCATCATTGAGGCGAAATCGTGTTAATTTAAAATTAAGAACGATACATTTCGAGGATGTCTTTTGCTCTCTGGATGATCGCCTCTCTTAATTCTCCAGGCTCTTGGACATAGATGGACTCTCCGAAATGCATGACATGGCTCAAGGCCCATTCTCTGGTTTCCATATCGATGTCAATCTCGGCGAATCCGCCGTCTAACGTACGCAATTCTTTGAATCGAACATAGGGAAGGCTTTTGATCCTCTGTCCTTCGCTTTCCGTGACTCTTAGGGTGACAATGTACTTGGGTACTCTGGACTTGAATTCGGAAACCCATTCTTCCCAGTACTTTGCCAGATCGAATTTCTTAGGTCTTTCGAATCTGTCTGAGATCATTTCGGCTTCTTTGATCCTGGAAATCCGATAGACTCTCATCTCTCGACCCCTTTTCGCTACAACGTACCAAGTTGTATCCATTGCGACCAACCCGTACGGTTCTATCGTTCTGGGTTCCCTTTTGCCTTCCTTTTCGTAGATGATCTTGAGCTTTCTTTCCTCCCAGACCGCGTCTTGTAGAACGGGAAGTAGAGGCAATTCTCGGATGGCTCGGTTCCAACCGGCTCCGTCTATATGGATCCTTTGCCGTACAGTCTCCGCATCCTTTCTGTAGGCTGGAGGAAGGGCCGCGAGCAGTTTGACAAATGCGGAGTCGAAATCCTTCTTCTTTCCTAGATCTTCTAAGACCCTAGAAGAATGAACTAATAAAAGTGAGATCACTTCTTCTTTCTTGAAACCGGTGAGATTGGTCCTATATCCTTCGCTTAGGGCCCATCCTCCGCCTATCCCGCGTTCGGCGTAAATAGGGATCCCTGCACTACATAATGCCTCCATGTCCCGATGTACTGTTCGTTCCGAGATCTCTAGCTTTTTAGAAAGTTCTTTAGCAGTGGTCCTTCCCTTGGCCTGCAGATGAAGAAGGATATTTAAAAGCCGATCCGCTCTCATAATATGAATATAATCTATAAATATGACAGATCTTGTCATGTATAATCCATTACACTGTTTTATGTGTGGAAATTATTTTAAGGAAAAGTTCGGAGAAGATCCGGGCTGAACTAGATTAGGGGTTTATTTATGATTACTTTAGCAACTTCGACATTCGGTATCATTCTGTGCAAGGGGGACATACTCAGTAAATCCGTTCCCGGTCCTTCCGGAAAAATATTCTTTAAGGACGAAGGGAATGGAAGTCTTCCGATCGTATTCGTACATTCCTTTGCGGGCAATGCATCTCATTGGGAGGACGCCAAGAATTTCTTGGCGCAAAAAAGAAGAGTGATCCGGATCGAACTGAGAGGGCATGGGGACTCCGAGCCACCTAGGGACGGAGACTATAGGATCGCTTCAATGGCCAAAGACATTGCTGCGATAGTGGATTCTCTCCAGCTCCCCAAATTCGTGTTAGTCGGTCATAGTATGGGGGGAAGTGTCGCTCTCCAATATGCCGGAGAAAATCCGGGCAGAGTAGCAGGTCTTGTTCTGGTAGATACGAACGGAGATCCCAAGGAAGTCCCGGAGACCGTCCGAAATCAGATCAAGGAGGCTCTTCATTCCAGTGCTTATCGAGAAACGGTAGACGGTTATTGGGATCAGTTACTCTCTCATTCCTTTCCTAAGGTGAAGAAAAGGATCTTGGAGGATTTGCGTAAGGCACCAAAGGAAATGGTGGTCCGTATTACGAGCGAATTGCTGGATTACGATCCAAACCCCTCTCTTAGAAAATACACAGGACCGAAACTTGCGATCGTTATCTCCGAAAACGAGGATCGGTTCTCCTTGCACAGATTGCAGGGGGGCTTTTCTTTCCACTTAGTTCGAGAAGCTGGGCATTGGTTGCATTTGGACCAGCCCTTGGAATTCAATCATATATTAGAGACTTTCCTCAAAAAGCTCTGAAATTTTTTTACAGATTCCGGAAGAATAGGCAAATTTCTGATTTTTTCCCAAAAGAAATCTCAATAATATTGCTTCCTGCTTTGCAAGTCCAAGGCCGAAACACGTTTCGAAGAGGAAGAAAATATAATGCTATTTCGTCAAATTCTCCGAATCCGTATGAATCGCAGTTTGCTTTTTTCCATTCTACTCGTATCTATCCTTCCCTTACTTTCCTGCGGAACTAAGGTATATCCGAAGATTGCTCCCAGAGCCGAGAAAGGAGTCTTGGATCTAAAGGATTGGAATTTCGCCGAAGACGGGATTGTGCCTTTGGATGGGGAGTGGAAATTCCAATGGTTGAAATTGCCGATCTCTCGTCCGGAAACGGATGGAAAGTCCGAAAATCCCATTCTCGTTCAAGTGCCAGGGAACTGGAACCAGATCCCACATCTTCCTGGAATGAATCCTTTGATGGCATTCGGTTACGGGACTTATTCGTTAAAGGTCCTTCCACGTAAAAATTCGGGACGCTTGATGATCCATTTCCAAGCTGCCGGGACGGCTGCCTCCATATACCTGGATGGAAAAAAGATCGGAGGGAACGGTGTAGTAGGAACGGATCCGAATTCTTCTCGTCCTCAATATCTTCCTTTGTACATTCCGATCGGAGAGCCGAACAAGGAGATGATCCTTCAGGTGGAGGTCTCTAACTTCAATCATTACAAGGGTGGCCTCTGGGAATCTTTAAGGATCGGTACGGAGAACGATCTACTCAGTTTCAGGGATAGCAGGGTTTCCAATGAGATGTTCTTGTTCGGTAGCATTATCATCATGGCCCTGTACCATTTCGGCTTGTTCTCCTTAAGAAGAAGGGATCGTACAGGATTATATTTCGGAGCCTTCTGCGCTAGCATCTGTCTCAGGATTTTTGTAACTGGAGAAAGATTCCTGATCCAAAAGTTCCCGGATCTGCCCTGGGAGTTCTTTAATAAGCTGGAATATTTGTCCTTTTATATGGCGGTGCCATTCTTCATCTACTATTTGGACGCGTTATACCCCCATTCCTTCTCTGCCAAGATCCGAAAATTCTGTCTTTGGTTCAATCTAGTAGTTTCCGGAATGGTGGTGATCACACCTGCGAGTATTTATTCTCATACTCTGATCCCTTTTCAAATCGTACTTTTGTTTATCATAGTATGGTTCTTTAAAGTGCTCATTCGTTTGGTGCGGGGCAGAGCGGAAGGATCCTTAATGGCATTGGGTGGAGTGCTCGCTCTTACTGCGGCAGCGGTAAACGATAGCCTATACGCACAAGCGGTCATCAACACCGGATATTATCTTCCTTTGGGCCTGTTCGTATTCATCTTTGTACAGTCTTATCTATTATCATTCCGGTTTTCCCAGGCGTTCTTGTATATTGAGAGATTGTCGGATAACTTATTGGAAGTCAACAAGGCCTATAGCCGCTTCGTTCCTTTAGCATTCTTGAAATTCCTAAATAAGAACGATATTACGGAGATCGGTTTGGGGGATCAGGTGCAAAGAGAGATGACCATACTCTTTTCCGATATCCGTTCTTTCACTCAGTTATCCGAAAAGATGACCCCTAAGGATAATTTCGATTTCTTGAATTCCTATATGAGAAGAATGGGGCCCATTATTCGGAAGCACGGCGGTTTCATAGATAAATATCTTGGGGACGGTATCATGGCCCTTTTTCCGAATCTTCCCGACCAAGCCTTGGAAGCTGCGATGGAAATGTTGAGAGAGCTCGAGGCGTTGAACGAATCCAGGGCGGATCGGAATTATGAGCCGATCAAGATCGGAATCGGTTTACATACTGGAACACTAATGCTCGGCACCATCGGAGAGGAGGAAAGAATGGACGGAACAGTGATCTCCGACGCAGTCAATCTTGCCTCTCGAATAGAAGGGCTAACGAAAGAATTTCATGCCAATCTTCTTCTGAGTGATAATACTTACAGAAAGTTGAAGAATCGTAAGAAGTATTCTTTCAAGAAGCTGGGCAAGGTGAGGGTAAAAGGCAAAAGCAATTCCAGCGAAGTATACGAGGTCGTGGGATGATTTTCCTCGACCTCTTGTTCGCTCAATACGATCCATCTCATATTAACGGATAGGCACTCAATTATTTCTGCGGGTCGTCTTAAGTATCCCGTATTATTTCTTAGGATATTTTTGTTTATAAAAATCTAATGCTCTCAGGATGAGCTCTTTCGCGACTTCAGGGCCTTCGGGTTCTTCTACCCTGACTTCTTTTCTTTCTAATTGCTTATAAACGGAGAAGAAGTGGGTTAGCTCCGCACGAAAGGACGCAGGAAGTTGGGAAACATTTTCGATCCCATCAAAACTTCTATCTCCTGAGGCGACCGCCAGGATCTTTTCGTCACCTTCTCCTCTATCTATCATTCTCATCACACCGACCACTCTTGCCGGTACCAAACATAAGGGGGGAACTCCTTGGGAGCAAAGAACTAGAATGTCTAAAGGATCTTTGTCATCGCCTAAGGTCTGGGGGATAAAACCATAATGCGCGGGATAATGGACGGACGCGAAGACTACTCGATCTAATTTGATCAGACCGGATTCCTTATCTACCTCGAACTTGGCTTTACTGCCTGCAGGGATTTCTATCAGTGCGTGGATCTCGTGAGGAGGATTCGGGCCGGGGCTTGCTTCATGCCAAGGGTGCTGTATCATTCCAGGATATTGCTAAGGAGGGACGGGAACTATCAAGTAGATTATGCTCGATATCGCAAGGATGCAGTAGGCGTGTTCGATTTATAAGTTATTGAATATATTCGTTTTTAATAAATTAGAAATATTTGTCGATCCGAGCTTGAAGAGACATAGTATGATATAAAGCAAAAATATGTTTTTTTATATCAATTTGAGACGATTATGAATATATTTTTAGTCTTAAAATTTGTATAACGTTATGACTTCCGCACCTGATCAAAAACATTTCGAACTCGGACAGCTGGCTGCTTTTAAGCCGCTGTATCTCAATCTTAGATCCAAAGATTCGTTTCCAGAAGGAGAAAGACCTTATTTTAGTCCGGAAGCAGAGAGACTATTGCTGACTGCGGGAGAGTCAAGTAACGTAGTCGGATTAACGACAGGAAAGATCCCTGTGATTCCAGCGCCAGGAGTATTGGATCCCAGGCTTGTAACGGAGATTGAGGAGCTTGTCGCCGAAGGATTGCTCCTGGTGATCCCACGCATCTATTCTCAAAAGAATACCGGAGAACTCGAAGTAATGCTTTTGGCATTGGGCTGCAAATCGTCCAAGAAAGGCGGCTTAGAGAATGTTAGAGAAGTCTTCTTTCAAATCGTAAGAAAATCGGCAAACGCTATCCGGAATTTTGAGATCACTTCGAATAACGAGAAAGGGATCGAATTGAACGAAGTCCTTTATTCCTTGTCGGAAGGAGTGAATCCTCATCTAAAAATCGAAGTAAGCGATATTTCCAGACAGTTATTAAATAAGATCCAGCATAGAAATCTCGTTTCTAGAGAATTGATCGACGACTACTATAATTTGATACATTCCTTCATACAAGAAGAAGCGATCCTGACGAAAACATTTACCTGCGGATATATTCATGTTCCAGACCAGGACGCGGATACTCTATTCAAACAGGTTGCGGAACTTTACGAAAAGAGAGTGGTTCCAAAGCTTGTATTAGAAAACCCTAAATTGGCGGAGCAATTGATATCATTGAGAGAGGCCGTGCTTTCCGGAGAGACAGCTATTCCAAATATGGATCCTATGATGATCCGAAAGTCTATCTTTTCGGAGGAATTTGCAAAACTGACCCATCTCTCCGGTGATGAAGGTCCGTATCCGGATTTTTTCAGACTAGCAAGGGTGATCACCGAAAAATCACTGGAGAGCGATCTTTTTATCAAGGGAGCGCGGGAAAGGTCCGTAGAGAACGGCCTAAAAAAAGTCGTGTTAGAAGGAAAAGGAACTCTGGAACGTTATATGTCATTGTCAATAGGAAGGGATCTGCCCTTGGATTCCGATGTGGCCAAGTCGATCCAACAGGATCCTTCCTTATTAAGCTATGTATATTACGGTCCCGAAGGACCCGAACTTTTCCTCTGCCCTTGGGACCGTGCTTTGGTTAAAAGTATACTTCGGGAGTTAGCGCTTAAATATTCCTTTAATAATCTTACTAGCTTGAGCTTTTTACTTCTTTTGTTCAAAAATAAGGACAAACTTCTTTCGCTTATCTCTGATCCGGGAGCTGAGGAAGATTTCAAGACACTAGGCTATAGTTGTCTAGCTCATACGTTTCCATGGTATCGTAGGCTTGCATTCTTTGTGGGAATGAATGGCGGAATATTGAGTGGGATCTTTAGGGAGTTGGGAGAAATAAGTTACCGACTCATGGGAGAAAAATTGAAGTACGAGGAGAAAATCGATACGATCAAGAAAAAGCTTCGTCAAGAACTGATCGTTGAAGTCAGGGAGTTACTGGATAGCATTTTGGAAAAGTAATCGATACGATCGGAATGTTCCCAACCTGGGTGGAATGAAGGCGGAACGGAAGTTCGGTTCCGCGCGTTGAATGAGGTAAAGGGCGCCCCCACCCTGAGCTTTGGGTGGGGGGAGTGGCTCGTGGGAGCTCGCGGTTGCTATATCACAAAAGCCTCAGTTTTTCCAGTAAAAAAAATCCGGCCAATTTCTGTGGGAACTCTTATAGAACCGAAGTCCTTCTATGTTTTAACGCTGGGATCTTCTTTCTTACCTTCTCTAATTCTTCCAAGTCGATCTCTGCGAAGACCACCTTCTCTCCTTCTTTTCCATCAGCGAGAATCTCTCCCCAAGGATTGATCACTAAAGAATGACCGAAGGTTTCTCTTCCTTTGCTATGCGTTCCTGTTTGGGCAGGGGCTAGGATGAAACATTGGTTTTCAATGGCTCTTGCTCTCAGCAAAATCTCCCAGTGAGCCTGGCCGGTGACCTTCGTAAATGCGGAAGGAACAAAGATGATCTCCGCATTTTGATCTGCCAACTTCCGGAACAATTCCGGAAATCGAAGATCATAGCAGATAACGCTAGAGATATTTCCTAACTCCAGGCTGTGATATACCTCTGCAGGAGAATCTCCCGCTTCTACGGTTTTAGATTCTCTGTATTCGATCCCGTCTCCGGGGTTTGTGTCGAATAGATGGATCTTATGATAGCGAAACTTTTCCGAACCGTCCGGACTATAGAGAGAGGCAGTATTGTATACTTTTCCGTTGATGGAAGGATTCGGATAACCTCCCGCTAAAATATACACCTCGTACTTTTTAGAAAGTCTATGTAGTAATTCTCTAGTCTTCTCCTCAATCTCATGAGCTCTTTCCAACTTCTCCTTTTCAGGACCGAAATAAGAGAAATTTTCCGGAAGGCCGATCAACTTGGCCCCTCCCTGAGAAGCTTCTCGGATAAGAGTTTCGCAACGATTTAGATTATGATCCAGGTCGGAATCGCTATTTAACTGAATGAGGGCAGCGCGAAAACGTGGCATAAGTAAAGTCTCTCAGATTCGGAAGGAAATTGCAAAATGAATTATTGGCCGCATTCTGCTTGTCTTGTCGTTTTACGCGGAAATTTTTGTAAGACATGTCCTTCGCGTTAAAAGAATTCAAATCCATTCAGTCCTTCTACCAATCTTTGGATCATAAAGAAAACTCCTGGGCCCTGGTGTATCTTTTATTGCGATTCTTGAGTAGCGGGGAAGGAGCCATACAGGCAGTTCAAAAAGCCTGGCTCCAGGGTTTACCTGAAGATCTTTCGGAGGAGAAGAAGAAAGAGGCTTCCGAGAAAGTCTTGGAACTTGCAGATCTTATCTTAGATTCATTGCGTGCATGGAGAGATCTTGCAGACGAAGAAGGATCCGAGGCAGTCATGGAGGACGTTTTGGAACTGGGCCAAACTGTTCTTATGGAAACCAGAGAGATGGGAGAATTTTCCTCATTGATCAAGGAAGAATCCTTGGATATTATCTCGGATCTCTGCACTGCCTGCGGCGTGGAGATCCCGAAGGCCGGATATAAAAAGATCGATCTTTCCAAATTCGACGACTCCGAGATCGCGGAAGAAGTGGAAGAATGGACCATCGCTCTTTCTTCTTTCGAAAAGGCAGAAGAAGCCTCCGATCTGGAAGACGGATTTCTCGTCTTATTCGTTAAGATCTTTCTATTTTATATTTTCTTTAAGTAGAGATCTGCTCTTACAGATCCGTAAAGATCTCTTTTACTGCAGACACAACATCCTCAATATCCGAATCCGTCATTCCTGCAAATAAGGGAAGAGAAAGGGTCTTTTTATACATTGCATCCGCGTTCGGATAATTCTTCCGATCGAATCCGAATCTTTGGTAGAACGGATGCTCGTACAGAGGAATGAAATGTAGGCTAGAGCCTATATTCCTTTTATGTAATTCTGCGCTCAGGATATCCCTATTGATCTTTTCTGGTACGGTGTCTACTTCAACTCTGAATAAATGCCAAGAATGATCTCCGTCGGTTGCGGGTAAGGGCAAATGTAAAAATGGTAATTGTGTGAATTCGGAACGATAGATCTCTGCGATCTGGGTCCTTCTTCTCCAGAGCTCATCCGCTTCAGATAATTGCACGATCCCGATGGCAGCTGCGATATCGTTCATATTGTATTTGAAGCCGGGAGAAACCACTTCGTAATACCAGCCGGGACGTCCGTAAGTCTCTCGGTTGATCCCGTGCAGTCTCATCAATTTCATTCTTTCCGCGAAGTGTGCATGTCGGGTGGTGACCATCCCGCCTTCTCCGGTAGTAATGCCTTTAGTCGCGTAGAAACTGAAAACCGTAAAGTCTCCGTGAGTTCCTATCTTTCTTCCCTTATGTGTTGCGGGGAATGCATGAGCGGAATCTTCTATTACGTAAAGATGATATTCCCTTGCGAGAGAATTGAGCTCGTCCATATCACAGACCGCTCCTGCCAGGTGCACTGGCATCAATGCTCTTACTGTTTTTCCGGTTTTCTTATGGATCAGGTTCCCCTTGGAGAAGACACACTCTCTTTCGATCGTAGCCTTCAGGGTCTCCGGGGTCATCAGGTTGTAGATCGGATCCACATCGGTGAGAATGGGTTCAGCACCAAAATAGCAAACTGTCTCTGCGGTAGCCGTAAATGTTACTGCAGGAACAAGGACTGCGTCTTCCGAGCAGAGCCCTATGGATTCTAATGCCAAATGCAGACCGGCAGTCGCAGAGTTCATGGCAAGAGCGAAATCCGCTCCGCAATATCTTGCGAACTCTTCTTCGAATTCTTTTACCTTTGGTCCTGCCGTGATCCAACCTGAACGCAGTACCGCCGCCACTTCTTCTATCGCCTTTTCGGAAATTAAGGGGAGTGCGAATGGTAAAAACGTTTTTCTTGCTGTGATCATGCGACAAAATCCTCCGACGCTTCTTTTAGGATCGGCGGAATTTCGGAAAAGATAAGGGGAAAACCGTCGGAATCTTTTTAGGAATTGAAATCCGAAGGGGTTTTACTTACCCTGCTCCCGTGGGTTTATCCTTCGCGGAAATTTTAGATAGAATTCGGATCCTGGATCGGGATGTCTCGGAATTAAACCGTCTCAAGAGCAGGCTGCCTGCCGACAGGCCGTATTCCTCTTCTCTTCAAATTTCTTTCGACAAACAGATCAATAACCTACTCAACGAACGGATCCGTCTCTTGGATCTGGAGATCACCGATCCTCCTCGCTGGCTCTTAGGTGATACGGATGCGTACGAGGCGGGCCGTCAGACAGCTTCCTCTCTTTTAGAACCTGCAGACCTTTCTTCCAAGAAGCTCCAGGATCAGGATGTTATTAATCTTATTCGGGAATTGCCTAAGACGGAGATCCATCTTCATCTCGAAGCCTGTGTGAACAAGGAGACGATGAAGAAGTTGATGGTAAAGAACGGCATCCAACTCAGCGAAGAGGATTTCGAGGCCAAATTCAATTTCAAGGATCTGAACGGCTTCATCCAAGTATTTTTCTTTATCCAAAGTTTGGTCAAGGAAGCGGGAGATCTATACTACTTTGTAGGAAGTCTCGCGGAGTACATGCGCGCAAACAATATCCTATACACCGAAGTATTCTTCGCTCCTTCTAAGTTCATTCAGAACGGTCTCGATTTCGAAGAGATGATCCATCAACTTGTTGAAGGGATCAAAGAAGAGAAGGCCAAGGACGGAATAGAGATCAAGATCCTAGTAGATGTTTCCCGTTCCTTCGGTCCGGAGAACGCGATGAACAATTTGAATCGTGTTCTGAAGCTCAAGCAAAAGGAAATTATAGGGATCGGTCTTGGCGGCGCCGAATTGATGGGACCGGCCAGAGACTACGCAGAAGTCTTTAGAAAGGCGAGAGAAGCAGGACTCAGGACTGTGGCTCACTCCGGAGAGGATGATGGGCCTTGGGCAATCTGGGAAGCAGTGGAATTATGCAAGGCCGAAAGGATCGGTCATGGAACTTCCGCTATCCAAGACCCGGAACTCGTGAATTATCTGAGAGAACATAAGATCCCGATAGAGATTTGTGTGACATCTAACGTGTTTACCGGAAAGTATGTGCGTAAGGAGCAGAATCACCCTGTTCGTTATTATTACGACCAAGGCCTTCCTCTTTGTATCAATACGGACGATCCTGAAATATTCAATGTAAACCTTACGTATGAGTATTTTAAACTCTGGAGATTCTTGGACTTCTCCTTGGATGAGATCGTGGATCTGATCCGTCAAGGAGTGTATTCTACCTTCCATCCTCAAAAAGAATCTCTGTGGAAGGACATGGAAACCAAGATCAAAAAGGTAAAAGAAAAGTACGGTCTTTTAGAACCCAGCCTGAAATAGAACTCCCTTCCCTTTCTTTTACTACTGAAAACCTTCGGAACTCAGTCAAAATCTTTCTTGCAATCGATATCAGACTTCGCTTAGAATTCCATTCCGGAGTTTACTATGAAGTTAAAGATATTCCTCGGTGTGATTGCCCTTCTTCTCCTTTCTGGGCTCGGCTATTTTTATCATTTGGGTGCGTTCGATCCGGTTCAAGTGAAGGAAGAAACCTTAGGGCCTTTCTATGTTCTATCTCATGATCGAGTAGGGAATTATAGAAATGTAAGTGAGACCTTCGATGTTATTCAAAAGGAATTCCCGGCAAAGGGGATCAAGAATTATAAACTTTTCGGGATCTATAAGGATAATCCGAATACTGTCCCCGAGGAAAAACTCAGATGCGAAGTAGGTGCTCTCTTCTCGGAGCCTCTCACTGAGATCCCTTCCGGATTTTCCTTGCCTTTAAAATATAGAACTATCGAGAGAAAGAAATACATTACTGCGGATTTTCCTCTCAAGAGTTTTGTTTCTATCTTTTTGGGGATCTTTAAGGTCTATCCTGCGCTGACAAAGGCTTGTATGGACAGAGGTTGCAGTATGGAGGGAAAGTCTTCCATGGAGATCTACGAACCTAAGGTAGAAAAGACTTCCAAATATCTTTTCTCTTTGGATTGAATTCCCGAAGAAGGAGTTTCTGCGGGCATCCAGGATCTTGGGTTCCAAGGAGAAAGTTCTAAAAGTTCCATTCGAATTTTGTTTGTTCGGATAAATAGGGATTTTCAATTTCCGAAAAGTCAGAGCTGATTGTCGCCTATGCGCGTTTTACGAACCTGGTTCTATTATTGCCGTGTCCCGGAAAGGATCTGGAAACGGCTCTTGAATCTTGGTGCTGGGACAGGACCCGGAGCCAAATACGTTGTAGCTACGAATGCGGTCGTCTTGATCAGCGCTGTCTTCTCTATACTATATTATATTCTCTTTACGTTCTTGGGACTAATGTTCCCGATCTGGTTCTATTCTTTTTGGTCTCTGAACGCTCTCGGTTATATCTTGGTTCTCTTCTTTAATATGAATGGGTTCCATAAGACTGCAAGGATCCTACTTTCCGTCGTTGGTACAGTGCAGCTTTTTATGATCTCCCGTATTCTTCCTCAGAGTGCGGGTTTGGATCTATATATACTCGCGAGTTTTACTCTTCCCTTTTATATTTTCCCTCCCGAAGAAAAAAAGTTCATCTATGTGATGGAAGGAGCCTTGGCCTTATTATTCGTATCTGTTCATATCATTCCTTACTTTTACGAACCTATCTTTCATTTGGACCCGAAGTACCAGGTTTATTTCTATTTCACGAGCTTGGTGTTGGTGGTAGCCTGGTTTTCCTTTATAGGCAAGGAGCTTGCCCAAGCTGCATGGAGTGCCGATCAATCTCTCAAGGAAGAAAAAGAAAAAACAGAATTACTCTTATTGAATATTCTTCCTAGGGAAACCGCGGAGGAGTTAAAGAAGAACGGTAGCGCTGAACCTAAGTTTATTTCTCAGGCCACAGTACTATTCACCGATTTTTATGGATTTACTTCCATTGCGGAGAAGCTGACTCCCAACGACCTGGTCAAAGAACTGGATTTCTGTTTTCGTCATTTCGATTCTGTCAGCGAAACCCATCATTTAGAGAAATTGAAAACGATCGGGGACGCATATATGTGCGTGGCAGGGGTTCCTTCTTATCGATCCTCTCATGCGATCGATAGTTTATTGGCAGCTCTCGAAATGCTCGAACGTTTGGACGAACTATCCGAATTAAAGAAGAAGGGACCGAATTGGAAGGCAAGGATTGGAGTTCACTCGGGACCCTTGGTGGCGGGAGTGATCGGTGCCAGAAAATTCTCTTACGACGTATGGGGGGATACGGTCAACCTAGCAAGTCGAATGGAATCCAATAGTGAGCCAGGAAAAGTAAACGTAACGCAATCCGTTGTGGATCTGACGAAAGATTTCTTTCAGTTCAAGTCCAGAGGGAAACTTCCTGTCAAGAACAAGGAAAAGACCGCTATGTTCTTCTTGCTCGGATTAAAAAAGGAATATAGGGATAAACGGAATCCTCGCAATCCGAATGCAAAGTTCTGGGAAGAATATGGAAAGAGGTTCGGGAGACGGGAGCCAGTTTCTATATATTAAATTTTTCTAATAATTTTTTAGGAGCGACCAATTTGTAAGCTTCGATTACGTGAAAGCGAATCTCTTCGTCGGAGTTCTTGTCGAGGTGGAGTCCGATCCAACCCCTTGGTCCTACGTATGCAGGCTTGAAGAATCGGATCGGATCAAATTCCAATAGAGCTTCTTGCTGATCGAAAGTCGATTTTAACCAAAGTCCCAACCTACCGTCTCCATGATGGTTGACCCGATACATCGCAAACATTTTGGATCTGATCCGAAATGTAGGAGCGTCCCAAGCATCCACCTCGGTGACTTCGGGAAGAGCAAGACAGATCTTTCGGACTCTGGCTAAATGATCGACTTTCTTAGGCATTGACCTAATAATTAAGCTTTCGCTGCTTCTAGTCTTCTCCAAAGAACATAAGAAGCCGTAGTAAGGATCAACATAATAAACGGAGTTGGATAGTTCGGATCTTTTGCCAATAGATGCGAAAACCCTGCACCTAACACGTTAAATGTGATCCCAGCATACGCCCATTCTTTTAGTCTTGGGAATTTAGGATAAAGAAGTGCAAGTGCACTTAAGCCTTTTGCTGGCCCTAAGATATAAGTGATATAGCCTGGGTAACCTAGATGTGCAAGTCCTTCCAAGACCTGAGGGTTCTGGCTAGTATACGCATAAGCGCCGAATAAATTTCCAAGAATGATCGGAGCGGTGATCACCCAATACAGTATCTGATTTGTTTTTTTGCTCATAGAGTCCTCTTTTTCCAGATTCGATCTGTTAGTTGATAAATGTCGAGTATGAACTTAAAGGTCTGCGTTACAGTCTTTTTCCGTATAAGTTGAATTAGACTTCGTTCTGATCCGAAAGCTTGGGAGAAGGTCCAAGTCGATCTAAAAGAGTTCCCACTTCTAAATTTATGCCAATCTGTCATTTTCGAAAGTAAACTAAAATACAATAAAATAGTTTACTTTGTATTACCGGCTTCGTCTGAATGGAAGAAGGACGGTGCGTATGGATTTTCCGGAGAAGCTTACGAAATGGAACGAATTGGTCCGAGCCAAACCAAGGTTCTTAGTTTTTGCCTTAGTTCCTATTCTTCTCATCTTAATTGTTTTGTTTTGGAGAACTAGGAATTCCCACAAGGATGTCTCCGAGATCATACAAGGTTCCATTATCGAATCCGTTTATGGTCTTGCAACGGTGACTTCTTCCGATGTGTATCATCTGAGAGTGGCAGTTCCTTCTTCCATTCGTAAGATCTTTGTGGAAGAAGGGGATCAAGTAAAAGAAGGAACTCCTCTCGTAGAGTTCGATAGCTTCGGGACCATGCGCTCTCCTTTGGATGGAGTGGTCACCAAGGTTGCGTACGAAACGAAAGAAACTGTGGTCCCGCAAACTCCGGTTGTAACCGTTATGGATCTTAGAAAAAGATATCTGATCGTTTCTTTGGAAGAGAAGGGGGCGGTCAAGATCCAGAAAGGACAAAAAGTGAGGATCCGTTTCGAGGCTTTAGGGGAGCAAAACTTTAACGGAGAGGTAAGATCCGTTTATCCTGCAGACGGACAATTTCAAGTACATATCACGCCGGAAAATATTCCCCCGCAGATCCTTCCTGGTATGACTGCGGATGTTGCGATCCAGACCTCTGCAAAAGAGAATGTGATCCTTGTGCCGATCAAAGGGATCAGCTCAGGAAAGATCAATATATTAGAAAATGGTAAAGTAAATACCAAAGAGATCCGAACTGGGCTCGTAAACTCGGAATACGCGGAACTTATCTCAGGAGAAGTAAAACTAGGGGACAAGGTTCTATTGCTGGGGGATAACTAATGCTCTTCATCGCTCTTCGGCAAATGTCCGCTCGTAAAAGCCAAACCTTTCTGACATTGCTCGGGATCGTTTTGGGAGCTACCGCTTATATAGTGATCTCAGGGATCCTATTAGGTTTACGAGAGTATCTGATCGATCAGCTTGTGAACAACGATGCTCATATCCGGATCTCTTCTCAGGTGAAGATCATCGGAGAGAAGGATCTGGATAATGTTTTGTTCCGCTCTAAGGAAATCCCTTTCTGGTCTGTTCCTCCTTCCGGGAGAAGGGATAGCGAAGAGATAGAGAACCAGGCAGGTTGGCAAAAGAAAGTCAGTTCGGATCCCGAAGTGGAGGCGAGTTCTTCCCAATTGCAGACCAAGGTAATCTATCGAAAGGGAAAGATCTCGGAGGCGGGTAGGATCATCGGCGTCAAGCCGGAAGCTCAATCTAAGGTGGCTCGGATCAAAGAGAATATCATCCAAGGTGATTTCTTGGATATCATGGAAAGCGGAAACAAACTCGTGATCGGAGAAGGCTTACGACTTCTTTTGGGAGCGAGGATCTCTGATACCGTATACATAAGCACAGGCAAGTCGGAACCGATCCCTTTCAAGATTGTCGCCGCATTTCAAATGGGAAACAAGGCGATAGACGACACTTCTGCCTATGCGAATCTCGCGGACGTCCAAAATCTAAACCAGACCCCGAATCGGATCAGCGATATCGCAGTCCGATTGAAGGATGTTTCCAGAGCCACTCCTAAAGCAAGGGAATGGGAGAGAGAAGGAGACGTGAAAGTGCAGAGTTGGGAAGATGTAAACGCCACATTTATTTCTCTCTTTAAGATGCAAGACGCGATCCGATACGCTCTCGTAGGAACAATCCTACTAGTCGCAGGATTCGGGATTTATAATATTCTAAACATCGTTATAGGGCAGAAGAGAAGGGAGATCGCTATTCTCCGATCTATGGGTTTCGAGTCTTCCGATATCCTTACGATCTTTTTAATACAAGGGTTGCTGCTGGGGGTTACAGGAGGAATTTGCGGAATGCTCTTGGGCTATCTGATTTGCAGAAGGTTAGAGCATGTATCTTTTTCAAACCCACTCATGCAAACCAAGTCGGGAATGATGATGGTCTCCTTCGAGTTCCCCATTTATTTTCAGGCATTTTTATTGGCGTTCATCGCTACCCTGATCGCTAGCATTTTTCCCGCCAGATCCGCGAGTAAATTATCCCCGATCGAGATCATCAGGGGGGAATGATGAGTATATTGATCGAAGAAATACGAAAGAGTTTCGGCAAGCCTCCTACCGAGGTCATTAAGGGGATCAGCCTGGAGATACGTGCGGGAGAATTCGTTTCCCTAACCGGAAAGTCCGGTTCGGGAAAGAGTACCCTCCTGTATTTGATCAGCAGTCTCGACGATCCTAGTGGCGGTAGAGTTAGCATAGATGGAAAAGATATACATTCTCTTGATCAGAAGGAATTGCATGCATTCAGGAATCGTCATATGGGTTTCGTTTTCCAATTCCATTACCTTCTTCCTGAGTTTACCGCTTTAGAGAATGTATTAATGCCTGCACTC
The DNA here is from genome assembly GCF_004770615.1 of Leptospira langatensis. Lineage (NCBI taxonomy): Bacteria > Pseudomonadati > Spirochaetota > Leptospiria > Leptospirales > Leptospiraceae > Leptospira > Leptospira langatensis. Next base: position 219,724 of record NZ_RQER01000004.1, on the reverse strand, counting down.
AAAGCGGGAAAGCTTCCGGAAAAAAGAGAAGAGGCCATCCGATTACTGAAGAGATTCGATCTGGGAGATAAGTTGAACTATCTCCCTTCTCAACTTTCCGGAGGACAGATGCAAAGGGTTTCTATCGCTCGAGCCTTAGTGATGAGGCCTAGATATCTTTTTGCGGATGAACCGACAGGAGCGCTGGATTCGAAAAATGCAAAGGTCGTAATGGATATCTTTAAGGATATCAATCATTCGGATGGAACTACGGTGATCATGGTGACCCACGATCCCGACTTCGCCAAGTCTGCCAAGAGACAGATAAGACTGGTGGATGGCAAGATCTCCAACGGAAGAGAAAAATGATTGATAGGATACTAGAAAGAACCTTTCTTCTTTTTCTGTCTTCCGGATTTGCTAAGACAAATACGGATCAGATCGCTAAACATATAGGGATCAGCAAAAGAACATTATATAAATATTATGATACTAAAGAGAAGCTGATCGATTCCGTGTTCGAACTGATGAGATCTAAGGTACAGGCAAAATTCAACGCAGTATTGGCGGATCGAAATAGGGACCCGATAGACAGACTCAAGGAAATCCTGTTTTTTATCTCCGACTTGGGCTCTAAGATGTCTAAGACATTTGCAAAGGATTTGGAGACCGCTCGTCCCGATCTTTTCGATACCATGAAGGAATTTAGAAAACAAAGGATACTCAGTCTTTCCGATCTACTGCGAGAAGGACAGAAGGCCGGTCAGATCCGTAAGGATATCACTCCTGAGTTGACCATCGATATCCTGATCGCCGCAGTGGACGGGGTATTGAATCCGACCTATTTATTCCAAAGCCCTTATTCGAATACGACAGCCTTCGAAGCGATAGTAAACATTTTCTTAGAAGGTGTTCAAGAGAGAAAAGGATCGGCCAGAAAAAAACGGTCCTGAGCCGACCATTGAGGTTTTACAGAAACATTATAGAGTTTTTAAGTAAGCCATGATGAATGGTTCTATGTCCCCGTCCATTACGGCTTGCACATTCCCAGTCTCATGATCCGTACGATGATCCTTGACCATATTATAAGGATGGAATACGTAAGAACGGATCTGGTTTCCCCAGGCAATGTCCTTCTTTTCTCCGGATTTCTTTTCTAAGTCGTCCTTGAGTCTTTCTTGCTCCAGTTCGTACAATCTAGCTTTCAGCATTTTAAAGGCAGTGTCCCTGTTCTTGATCTGGGATCTTTCGTTTTGACAAGCAACCACGATGCCACTGGGAATATGAGTGATACGGACCGCGGAGTCTGTGGTGTTAACGTGCTGACCACCTGCTCCGGAGGAACGATACACATCCACTCTGATATCCTTGTCTTCTATCTTGATATCAATGTCATCGTCTAACTCGGGACTTACGTGTACGGATACGAAGGAAGTGTGTCTGCGCTTATTTGCATCGAACGGAGAAATACGGACTAACCGATGGACCCCATTCTCGCATTTTAGGAATCCGTAAGCAAAATCGCCGATCACATGGATGGTCGCGTTCTTGATTCCTGCACCGTCACCTTCTTGAAAATCAACGACGCTGTACTGATATCCTTTCTTATCGAAGTATTTCAAATACATCCGAAAGAGCATCTCCGCCCAGTCCTGGCTTTCGGTCCCACCAGCGCCCGGATGTATATTCAAGAAAGCAGGTTTCATGTCTTCCGGTTCGTTCAACGCACCCAGCAATTCGAGTCTTTCGAATTCGGTTTTCAGTCTTTGGTAATCGGAACTGAGTTCGTCTACTCCATCCTCTCCTTTCTCTTCGAAGGTGAGTTCTACTAGATCGGGAAAATCTAATATATCCCTGCGAATGGAGATCCAAGGATTAAGCTTTCTTTCTAACTCGGTCTTTCTTTGGCTGATCGATTTTGCCTGATCCGGATTATCCCAGAAACTAGGCTCTGCAATTCGATCGTTGAAGGATTTGAGCTGATCCTGGTCCTTGTCCAGGTTGAGAAGTTTCCATCGATTTAAAAAGTTTTCTTGCAGTTCCTTGGAGAGGCGCTTTAGTTCTTTTGCGTTTCTGACTTCCATAGCTGGATATATTATAAAATCCTTTTGTTACTAAATTCGGAATGCGCCGAGTCGGGTCGCGATCTAACGGAGGTAAATGCGGCGCGTATTAAGTTTGTAAGGGAAGATCTTTATCGAAAGAGAAAGTCTTCGCTCTGTTCTCTTGCTTCTTCCCAGCTGAAAATCGTATCCCTGAGTTGAGGAGTGTTTCCTTCGACAGTCGATACGAGCTGGTAATCTTCCTTTTTACCAAATTCTTCCGGGAGTCGTTTTAGGACAAGTTTTCCCGAACGGATCAGATCCAAAACATGCAGAAGGAAGGGATCCCTTTCCACGCGTTGGAGTTCCTTCATGCAGGAATAGAAGGGAAGGATCCCTTTATAGAACCAGTCTACGGTCTCATGCTTGCCAGGGGCCCAGAGTTGTTCCAATCGAATGGATTCCTCTTGGACTAAGCTCTTGCCTTGGAAGGGTTTCTGCAGATGTCTGCACTGGTAGTATAACTCGTGATTGATCTCTCTCGGGAAGGTCCTTCCGTAACCTGCTCCGATCCATTCCAACCAAGCCTTTTTCTCTTTACTGGGAAGTGCGGGGATCAATGCAAATAGGTAGTTTTGGTTCCTGAACACTCTGGATTGAGCCAGATAATCCAATACTTCGTAAGGTATCATGAAGTGACCCTTTTGCCATTCGATGATGACAGGAACGTTTTCCACATCCAGATACTCTTGCGGAGTCTCTCCTTGGACCACATCTCCGAATTGAGTAAGAATATAAATAAAAGATAATAGTTCTTTTCTGGTCATTGCTCGGACTAACGTATCCGAATCCAATCTCTGCTTTAAGGAATTGCGAATTAAATTGTACTGTTCTAAAGGATATTGATGAGAAGATAAGATGATGCCTAGATGTTTCTCCAACTTGCGAAGACTAGGTCGATCTACTAAATCAATATTTCCGGAAACTAAAAAGGGCATGACTACAGGGCTTTTTTTGCAATGTCCTTACGGAAGAAGGTCTTAGAGATCCGGAAACTGTTGAGATAAGCATATGCTTTATCCACAGAATCCTGTAAGTCCTTACCGTAAGAAGAGATTCCTAGAATTCTGCCACCCGTAGATACCAAGTTTCCATCCTTTTTTGAAGTGCCTGCATGAAAAACTACTAGATCTTTATTTTCGGATTTAGGAAGATCCAAGGGAATATTCTTTGCGTAAGAATCGGGGTAACCTTCCGCGGCCAAAACTACTACGGTGGAAGCTCCGGAGCGCAAACCTGTTTTTACTCCTTTCAATGCCCCTTTGGCAGACGCCATAAAGATCTCTATCAGATCTCCCTCTAACATTGGTAGTACGCATTGGGTTTCCGGATCACCGAACCTGCAATTGAACTCCACTACCTTGGGTTCGCCTTTCGTATCGATCATTAATCCTGCATATAGAAGACCCTTGTAAGGGTGGCCTTTCTTGCGAAATGCCTCGAACATAGGCTGAAAGACCAGAGTATTCACTTTTTGTAATACTTCTTCACTAGCGATGGGCGCCGGGCAGTAGGCTCCCATGCCGCCTGTGTTCGGCCCTTGGTCCCCGTCATACGCTCTTTTATGGTCTTGTGCTGCGGGAAGAGTGAAATAAGTCTCTCCATCGCTGATCGCGAAGATAGAAGCCTCTTGTCCTTCCATGAATTCTTCGATGACTGCTCTGGATCCGCTCTTGCCGAATTTATGATCTAAGAAGATCTCCTTTAATGCCTGTTCTGCTTGAGAAAGTTCCGTGCAGACGGTAACTCCTTTGCCTGCTGCGAGTCCGTCCGCCTTGACTACGATGGGTGCTCCTTCTTTTCTTACGTAGGCAAGAGAAGAATCGTAATCGGTAAAGGATGCGTACTTTGCGGTCGGTACTCCCGCTTCTAACATTAAGGATTTTGCAAATTCTTTGGAGCCTTCGATCTGAGCGCAATAGCCGGAAGGACCGAATACGGGTACTCCGATCTCCGCCAACCAGTCGCTTATCCCGTCTACAAGCGGATCTTCCGGGCCGACGACTACTAGATCGTATTCATTTTTTTTGATGAAGTTCTGGACCGAGGACTTATCCTTCAGATCGAAAGAATTAGCAGGAAGGATCTCCGGATCCGGAAATCCTCCGTTCCCGGGAAATACATGTAAAGCGGTCAATTTGGGAGATTGGCGAAGTTTAAATGCGATCGCACTCTCCCTTCCCCCGGAGCCGATTAAAAGGATCTTAGACATAATATTACTTTTGTTTATCCTAGTTTTTCCAGACCTTTTTGGAGAACGTCTTTCTTCTCTTGTAGAAGTTTGAGTTTTTCCTTCTCCTTCTCTACCACGTCCGGATTGGCTTTGGCTAAGAAGTTCTCATTCCCGAGTTTAGAAGCCAGTTTCTCTTCTTCTTGTCTGACTTTTTCGAGTTCTTTTGTGATCCTTGCCTTTTCCTTCTCGAAGTCTATCATTCCCGCCAAAGGAAGAATGACTTCTCCTAGACGGAATGCTCCGACGGAGTCTGTTTTTTCGCCGGTATATTCTGCTGCGACTTCTATGCTTTCCAAACGAGCCAATTGAAGAATGGAGAATTCGAAGTCTTGCACTGCGGATTTTACCAAAGGATGGGAAGATTTCAGGATCACCTTACATTTCTTGTCCAGAGGGACTCCGTTCTCCGCTCTTTGGACCCGGATTTGTGTAACAGCTTCTTGTAATATGATCGTTTTGAGAACTCCCTCATCTTCTCCGGAAACCGAATAAGACGTGGGGAAGGGGGACTGTATCAGGAAATCTCCCTCGCTGAACACTTCGTAGATCTCTTCCGTTAAGAAAGGCATGAAAGGATGCAATAATCCTAATGCTTTGATCAGGATGCTTGCCAATACTTGCTTTGCAACTGTTTGGGATTCTTCTCCCAGTTTGCCGTAAATACGAGGCTTAACTAGTTCTATGTACCAGTCGCAGAAATCTCCCCATACGAAGTCGTAGATCTGGGATGCCATTTCGAAAAACAGAAATTTGGAATATGCTTTTTCGTAATTCGCCAAAGTCTCATTGAATTTATGAAGGATCCATTTGTCCATGGGCTCTAATTTAGAAGCGTACTTTGATTCTAAGTCTTCGAGCTTCCAGTTCTCTTCTAAGTTCATTAGGATGAAACGACTGGAGTTCCAGATCTTGTTGCAAAAGGAACGATATCCGTCCAAGCGGCTTTCATCGAACAGAACGTCTCTCGCTTCCGGAAGAGTGGCCGCTAAGAAGAAACGGAAAGAATCCGTTCCGTACTTGCTCATCATGTCCAAAGGATCCACAACGTTTCCGACAGACTTAGAGAACTTCTTTCCTTCCTTATCTCGAACGAGACCGTGGATGATCACTTTAGAGAACGGGGCCTTGCCTGTGAACTTCTTCCCCATCATGATCATTCTTGCGACCCAGAAGAAGATGATATCGAATCCGGTTACGAGCACTGATGTAGGATAGAACTTTTGTAAGTCAGGAGTATTCTCCGGCCATCCTAAGGTAGAGAAAGGCCAAAGTTGGGAAGAGAACCAAGTATCTAAAACGTCTGTGTCTTGTTCCACTTCTTTGGAACCGCATTTCGGACAAGTGGTCACCGCAGTTTCGGAAACTTCTATATGTTTACAGGACTTGCAATGGTATGCAGGAATTCTATGTCCCCACCATAATTGTCTAGAGATGCACCAGTCCCGAATATTATTCATCCATTCGAAGAATGTCTTCTCCCAGAGTTTGGGAACGAATTCGGTTTCACCGGACTGCACTGCTTCTACTGCGAGATCTGCGAGAGATCTCATTTTACAAAACCATTGAGTAGATAGATACGGCTCAATGATCTCTCCGCCTCGTGAGTTATGACCTATGGAATGAGTATGCTCTTCTATCTTCTCGACTAGATCCAATGCCTGTAGATCTTCTATCACCTTTTTACGTGCTACGAATCTTTCCATGCCGGCATACTTGCCTGCATTCTCGTTCAAAGTGGCATTCGGGTTCATTACCAGAAGTGGCTTGAGTCCTAGACGTTGTCCAGCTTCGAAGTCGTTCGGATCGTGAGCCGGTGTGATCTTTACAAGTCCGGATCCGAATTCCTTATCCACAAAAGAATCGAATAATAAGGGAATCTTTCTACCGGTAAGAGGCAGTTCCAGTTCCGCACCTTGGAAGGATCTATATCTTTCATCGTCCGGATGAGCTGCAACGGCAACGTCCCCAAACATTGTCTCGGGTCTTGTAGTCGCTACGACTACGTATTTGCCTTTTTGTCCGGCGATCGGATAACGGAGATGATATAACTTTCCTTTAACTTCTCTGTATTCTACTTCGAGATCGGAGATCGCAGTCAGGGTCTTAGGGCACCAGTTGATGATCCTTTCTCCCCTGTAGATCAGTCCTTCGTCGTAAAGAGTTTTAAAGACTTTGAATACTGCCTTGGAGAGTCCCTCGTCCATGGTGAATCTGGAACGAGACCAATCCACGGATTCGCCCAAGAGCCTCTGTTGGTTTTGGATCAATCCACCGGAGTGTTCCTTCCATTCCCAGACCTTGGCTTCGAAACCTTCTCGAGTGAAATCGGTTCTTTTCTTTCCTTCTTTTAAGAGTTCCCTTTCTACCACCATCTGAGTGGCGATACCGGCATGGTCTGTGCCCGGAACCCAAAGAGCGGACTTTCCTTTTTTACGTTCGATCCGGATCAGAATGTCTTGGATGGTATGATTGAGTGCGTGACCGATATGAAGGCTTCCGGTTACATTCGGAGGAGGGATCACGATCGAATAGGATTCCTTCGCGTTCAAGTCGGGTTCGAAACTTTTCTTAGTCTCCCAGAGAGAGATCCATTTGGGTTCAACGCTTGTAGGTTCGTAACGATCGCTGATTTGCTTCTTCATGGCCTTCGTTCGGATAGAATTTTCCGAGAAAGGAAGAGGTCAAGTCGTACTGATCTCGGTATTCGGGCGGATCTGAAGGAATAAAACAAAAAAGGCCGTATGATACGGCCTTCCCCAATACGAGTCATAAGAAGGAGAAAGGCTTATCGGGCCTTTGCTCTTTGCTGTAATGTCTTCTTTAATAAGGTCCTTAGATAAGCGGTCGGAAATTTCTCTTTGTCTCTGAGGAAGATGCAGTTCTTACCTGTTTCTGCCTCCGGGAACTTGGATCGAAAGGCCCTCACAAAGGACTCTTCGCAGAAATAGACGGACAGATGATTCCTATGATTAGAGAATGCGATCCATCGCCCATTCCTTTCGAAAGTAGGCATTCCATATTTCAAACCTTCTCTCAAGTCCGGGAATTCGTCCTTAAGAGATTCAACTAAACCCCGGATATTCTCTCTTCTAGAGATAGGAGCTTGGTTTATATAGTTCTCCACATCCGGATCGGATTCGCATTCCAATCTCGGCAATGTGGGGACCAAAGCATAAAGTAGCATAGAGTTTTTACCTTAGGGCAGGGCCCTTTACGTTAACCTGCGTTCGCAACCAATTGCAGAGGTTCTTCGATGGTAGAAGCTGCCTTCTCGCCTTTGAATAGGCGGGCAAGTTCGCTCCATTCTTCTCTGCTGAAGTAATCCAATCCGCCTGCAGGGCTTCCCAATAGATCTTCGATCGTTCTATGATAAGAAACCATGAGCTCGTAGATCTCTCCTTCGGAATCCTTGCTTCTGCCTAAGAGATGAAAGGCAACTTTCTCGCCCAATGCGTCGCTTAGATCGAAGATGATAGAAGTCAAATGGTCCGCTCTCAAAATGCTTTTAAGAGAACCGTCTTTTTGTCCTTCTACGATCAAAGAAGCGAATAGAGGAAAGCTCAGACCGACCGATTTGCGACGGATCTTGTCTCTCAGCTGCAGATTGCTTGCGGAGAAGAGGGATTCCAATAGGAATCGGATCTCATCGGATTTTCCCTTCTTCCAATTGTGAGCCACGATCATGGCCTTGCGGATCTTCTCTAAACCGGTGCCTTCGTTTCCGAGGTCTCCGATCTCATTGAGCATTGCGGCGTGAGCTTCTTTCGCGAATTGAACTGCGATTTCCTCTAATAGTTCTTCTTTGGATTGAAAATGGTGATAAAACGTTCCTTTGGCTATGTCCAAAGCAGATAAGATGTCTTGGATTGAGGTAGTTTCGTACCCCTTTTCGAAGAATAGCCTTCTGGATTCGTTTAGAATTCTTTCTTTTGTTGAGATTTTCGCTGGGATCATTAGATTCCTCCTGCTTAAACCGACGGTCGGTATAGACCAATAGTCGGTTTTATGTTCACGCCGATTGAGTCTCGGTCAAACTAATTTCAAAACAAACGGAAAAAAAATCAACAAAGGAAACAAATAAAATGAAAAATGTTTCCTGACTTTCTGGCGGAAAATCCGACGGTCGGTCGAGAGCCGAATTTGGATCCTGGTCGCGACGAATGGACAGGTTTTGCAGCATTTCCGAAAAACGGGGACCAGGCTCTGGAACGTTAGTCTTTCTTTGATACGCAATTGCTTCTTTTCGGTTTGTTATGCGATCGACCTAGGGAAAATGCTTTTAGAGAAGGGAATCTATTTTATCCAGAAGCAGCTTGTATCCGTTCTCTCCCACCTTTCTTGTTCCCAAAGAAAAACTAGTCTGCCGGCTCAGGTCGGTGAATGGAATATCATATTTTTCTAAAATAGAGGAGAGTTCCCTATGTATGGGAGAAATGGAGAAGCTAGCGGAAGGTATTCTTAGATACAATGCCTCGAATAGACTCTGGCCGAAATATCCTAGGAAGGTCTCGGCGGATCTAAGCATTTGCAAGTATCTAATCCTCGACAGTCTAGGAAAGTATTCGATCCCTTTTTCCATAGGAGTACTCCCTCCGATCCGGATCCTTTTTTTAGAAGAAGGATAGGAGCTCAGGAATCGGTCCAGGTTCTTGGACTCTTCTTCTCCTAGGTTCCCTGCATAACAAAAAATTCCATATTCTTTTGCGGGATCTTTTTCTTCTCTTGTAGCAGAGTAGAGTAGATTGGGTGGGATCAGTATTTGTTCCCAATCGAATTGCTCATCGTTTTTAGGATGAGGAAGAAGGTCCCAAAAATCGTATTTCTTCTTATCTTCTCCGAAATGATCTAAAAGCAGCACCTTGGTCTTTTGGTAGGTTTGGGGCAGATCTATATCACGATAATCTAGTATAAGAATATCGTATTCTCCGTCTTTCGGAAATGCAGAGATCCATTCTGCTTCCCAATTCCTATACGGAAGTAAGGAGTATAAAATAGAAGTCCTAGAAAAATGACCGGAACCGAATTCTTTTGCGGGAGCAACCAGCACTCCGATCTTCCCTTTGGAGAAAGTACTGGGAGGAGGCAGAGGAAACCTCACTTGAGGAACATCCAGGTTCTTCTGGAATAGAGAAGGAGAGACCTTCTCCCATTCTAAGAATTCTTTTGCCCCAAGTTCGGAAACGGAGGCAAAGAATTTCTGGGCCGAAGGACCGGAAGCGTGCTCAAAAGCATGTCGAAAAATAGATGGAGAAGGTAGATCTACAACGGACTCAGCAGAGGTATGGGAAAGTGAATCCGAAGCAGACTCAGAAGAGGTATGAGAAAGCGAATCTGAAGCAGACTCGGAAGAGGCATGAAAGATCGGATCCGAGGTAGATCTAAAGAATCTTTCCATTAGCAAATCCGAGATCGTGTCGAAATCTTGAGGAGTATCGACAGTCAGTCTGAAGTTTACGACTCGGGAAGATTCTTCTTTTGTGAGCAGACTGTCGATCGCTACGATCTTATATATATTCGGATTTTCTTTTATATGAAGGCTTACATGTTCTTTGTGCCTTTCTACTTGTTGGAGATCCGAAAGATCCAAAAGAGAAGAAGTCCGAAATACTTCTCCGCCCATTCCGAGGGGAAGTCCCTTGAAATAGGCAAGGTCGGCTTCTTCTTGTATGAAGGATTGAAGCAGAAGATCCAGGTGTGTCGTATCGTAAAACGGATTGTCTCCCGTTAAACGAAGAATGGCGTCCGCTCCGAATTTCTCTGCGGCTAAGATATATCTTTGTCGTACGTCTTCTAAAGGACCCGCAAAAGAGAGCATTCCCTTGTGAGAAAGATAGTCCTCTAATTCTTGGTCCCCTTCCGGGATCAGATAAACGATCCTGGAAGCGGGTAGTATCTTCTGCATTCTAAAATGGATATGATCTAGAATTGTATATCCGGATCTAGGAGGAAGCTCTGTGATTACTTTCTTCGGAAAACGTGTAGAACCAGTCCTTGCTTGCACGAATGCAAATAAGGAACGGATCTTTTGCCTATGCGTTGAATGTATACCACTCATCGCAGGAAAGGCAGGGTGCGGGGATCTCTCCGTGTTTTCCTTCGGCGGATAAGGAGAAGAGAGGATTTCCTTTTTTCCATATGGCAACCAAGGACTCGGACCTTAGGTTTCCTAAGCTATTCGGAGAGGAAGCAGGAGTTTGTTTGCATATGGAAACTTCTCCGTTTGCGTTTATATACATGTCTCTGGCAATATGCCAGCAAAAGTCCCGACCTAAAGGTGTGAGGTCTGAGGCCCTTCGTTGGGCCAATTTGCCGGAGTAGGAATTATATTTTTGTAATATAATTTCATATCCTGCTTTTTGGGTTTCCTCATACCAGGAATCCAGTTCCGGATCCACTTCTTGGATCTTCAGGAATTGCAGATAAATGGAGGACTTAGGCAGGATTTGAGAGATTGCTTCCAGGTTTTTCAGGACTTCTTCTAAGTTGTCTTTTCCGTAGAGTTTTGCGTAATTCCGTTTGTCTCTTGTAGTCAGGTTCACAACCAAGCTGATCTTCTTGCGATCTTCTTCCGAGATAGAAAGGATCCCTTTTTTTAAACCGTCCAGGTTCCCATAGAGTGCGGATTCGATAAACAGTTCTTTCAGATGGGGAGAAGAGATCGTTCTCTGCAATATTTCGGCAAACTTTGGATGAAGAGTAGGTTCTCCCAATCCTCCGAAGCAAACACTGTAGGAGGATCCAAACTCCTTCTCCGCTTGTGAAAGAATGGAATCTAAGATCTCGGGATCTAAAGACTGATTGTCTTCTTCCGGTTTTAAGTTTTGTCTCGGGCAGAACACGCATTGGTATTCGCAGCCTCGGTGCAGTTCTATTTCATAATAGCTGGGCGCGGATCGAAATACTTCCGGATGAGATACCAGGAAGGATTGGAATTCCTCGTACTTCCAATCCTGTTTTTCCTGTAAGAAGGAAGAAACGAATCTCTTAGAACGAAGATCGGATAAGGAAAAATCCAATCTCCATTGTCTTAGATCCGGAGAAGAATAAAAGATCTCGGTATCATAATGATTGATATTCTTGGCCAAGAATTCCTGTGTCCCTCCCTCGTAGTTCTGAGGAAGACTCCTTACAAACTCTCTGGATAGAATTCTGGGCACGATACCCGGAGGAAGATTCTCGGAATAAGAATACTGAGCTAAATATTTATCATGACGACGAACTAGTTCTGCGGTAAGGGAAGGATCCAAAAGCGGAGCCAATCCGTCAAAAACCAGAAAACTGGTCTCATCCCATTCCGCATCTCCTGTTCTAGAGGCCGGCAATTCTTCTGCAATCTTTGAGAAAAGATCCGGCTCGGAGCTTGCCTTTAGGATCTTAAGCGAAGTGTAGCCTTCTTCTCGGGAGATCTTTTCTCCTTCTTCTTTTGAACCAAGCCAAAGATTGGAATAAACAGGAATGCCCTTGATTACTCCCGATAGTTTTCTAAGAGTATTCGCAAAGTATATTAAGAATTCTTGATGAGTTAGGAACCCAGTCTCCGATACTTGATTTTCTTTCAGATAGAAAACGACTGCTTGGGGAGGGAATTTCATTATGAGGATTTCACTTTCTTAGGAAGGGCTTAATCTAGGATAAAGGTCTCGTGGTATTCCGGGATCTTATTTTCCTTTTTATAAGCATCGTCAAAAATCTGGATCGGAACATGAGATCTTTGGTCTTTCACCCATTTATGGAAATTATCTTCTTCTTTTTCTCTCATGAGAAGGTTGCCGATCCCCTGTCTTACGTTGTCTATGGGGGTTGGCCTTTTGCCTTCTACTTTTATGATACAGTATCTCTTTCTTTCATCCCGGAATACGTCCGAGATCCCGCCTACTTGAACGGCAGAGGCGGCGGCGGCCACGGATCGACTGGTCTTGAATAATTCGAAGGAAGAAACCCAATCTACGAGCCCCTTTCTGGCTCTCAATGTAGGATCATTATTTCTGGCAGAACCTGCCACTAAACTGAAAGACGAGGGATCTGCTTGCACTGATTTGCGAATATCCGCGGCTTCTTTATGAATTCTGGATTCTTCCGAGATGGAATCGTTTGCAGGAGCCACTACGATCTGTCTGAACTGGATCTCGAATCCCACCTTGTCCCTGTTTTGGTTGTACCAGGCTCGGATATCCTTTTCGGTGGGAGGAATATTCGGAACCTTGTACTGCATGAGCTGGGTTCTCTTGATCTGATATGGGAGCTCGGAATACCAAAGATCATAGGTCATTCCGGAACTTCCTTCGATCGCCTTTTCGAATTGCTTGCGGGAACTCACGCCCATCATTTCCATTCTCTTGTCGATCTCGCTATCTAAACGCTTCTCGTTTACTTGGATGGACTCTTCTTCCGAGATGGAGTCTACAACCGCGCGATCGATCAGAAAGTCTATGATCCGGGTACGCAGTGTTTTTCTCATGTCTTCGTTCTTTAGGAAGCGTGAGAGTTTTGAATATTTCTCTTGGGCGTCGTCGTAATCCAATTCGCTGATGGATTGGCTCCCGACAGTGGCGATGATCCGATTGATGCTTTCAGCGGAGTATGCGGAGCGAGGCGCAGAAACGATCCCTAGAAAGACTGCGCTTGCAATCAGTAGAAGTCTAGACAAAAGTCCAAATGGTCTCGAGCGGTGGAAAATTCCGAACACAAGGAAAGTCTTCCCCGCTAAGGTCCCTAGTTCAACCGTTTTTCGAGAGTCCGAAGGTCTCGTGGATGCGGTTTACTGCAGTTTCCGCATGAGATCTTTGGATCACACAGGAGATCTTGATCTCGGAAGTGGAGATCATCTCTATATTGATCTCCTTTTCTGCAAGAGCCTGGAACATTTGAGCCGCAACTCCAACGTGGGATTTCATCCCGATCCCTACCGCAGAAACGATGGAGATCTCTTCGTTGATATCCGGCTTCTTTGCTCCTTGGGACTGGGAGAATGACTCCAGGATTGGAAGTGCTTGGACCAGATCTTTTTTAGGAACGGTAAAGGAGATGGTGTTCCTTCCATTATAAGGAGAAGATTGAACGATCACATCCACAAGAATATCTTTGGAACTTAATTCTCCGAAAAGGACGGCAGCTAGGCCCGGTTTGTCCGGAACATCCGCGATCGTGATACGAGCTTGGTCGTTCTTTGCGGTGACTCCGCTTACTTTTAATTTTTCCATGATCTTTTCCTCGTTCACAACCAATGTTCCGGGATTATCGTTGAAGCTGGAACGGACATGGATCACCACATCGTAATTCATTCCTAATTCCACGCTTCTTGAATGAAGTACTCCGGCGCCTAGGCTTGCGAGTTCCAACATTTCTTCATAAGTGATTTGAGCATGTTTGCTAGCTTGGGGAACTACTCTTGGGTCCGCAGTATAAACGCCATCTACATCGGTATAGATCTCGCATTCTTTTGCGCCTAGAACGGCAGCTAACGCTACTGCGGAAGTATCCGAACCACCTCTTCCCAAAGTAGTGATATTCTCGTCCTGGTCTATCCCTTGGAAGCCGGCAACGATGACTACATTATTGTCGTTTAGGGCCCTATCGATCCTGTCCCGATCCACGCTTTGGATCTTTGCATTGGAGAAGTTCCCGTCCGTGATCATTCGGACCTGGGATCCCGTGAAGGACTTGGCTGGGACCCCGATGTCCCAAAGTGCCATTGCGAGTAATGAAATAGAAACCTGTTCTCCGGTAGAAAGAAGCATGTCCATTTCTCTCTTGGGAGGATTTTTCGTGATCTTGTCTGCAAGATCCACTAGTTCGTCGGTCGTATGGCCCATTGCGGACACAACGACGACCACATGATTTCCTTGGTCATGATAACGTTTGATCCTGCGGGCAACGTTTTGAATGCGCTCGGGAGTTCCTACGGACGTACCGCCGTACTTTTGGACGATTATGTTTGCCATGCCTCGCAACCATCTTTCTGCGGTGAGATCGGGGATCAAGAGAAATCAAAACAGGTAGAAGGAAAGAATCCTTGTTTTCAGGCCAAGCAGGCCGATCTTTATGGAAAGTTCTCCCAAGAGGAGAAGGGGGCCGCCATTTTTTCTCTCATCGATTGGATACTCATCCTCGCTTATATTCTGTTCGCATTCTCTATAGGGATCCTCCTTTCCTCAAAGGCGGGAGAAAGCCTAAGTTCCTATTTCGTTGCGGATAGAAAACTTCCCTGGTGGTGGCTTGGGACTTCTATGGTGGCGACCACGTTCGCCGCAGACACTCCTCTGGTGATCACAGGAATGGTGGCCTTGGACGGTGTGAGCGGGAACTGGCTCTGGTGGAGTTGGGCCATCGGATACTTGATCATCACTGTGTTCTTCGCTGCTTCTTGGAGAAGGGCAGAAGTTCTCACGGATGTAGAGTTCGTGGAGCTGAGATATTCTGGCCGCGGAGCGGCAGTGCTTCGTGCCTCCAAAGCATTCTTCTTAAGTATCTTATTCAATTCCATTATCTTGGGCTGGGTATTCAAGGCGATGTCCAAGATTACCGCTCCCTTCTTGGATTGGAGTGTTATTCTAGGACGAGATACATTCGCATCCATACAATCGGTTTGGCCGGGCTTTCTTCTATTAGGGGATTTGAATACTACTCTCACGGTTCTAGTATTATTCTCCGTAGTAGTTTTCTATAGTAGTATGGGAGGGATCCAGGGAGTCATTCTCACGGATCTATTCCAATTCGCATTGGGAATTATCGGCGCAGTTGTGTTTGCGATATTCGCTGTGGAGTATGTAGGAGGACTACAGGGATTGTATTCCAAATTGGAATCCATCTATCCGGGAAGATCGGAATCTATCGTATCTTTTTGGCCCAGATTCGGCGAAGGGGAGCAAGGACTTCCAATTCAAGTTTTTCTAATATTCATAGGAGTGCAGTGGTGGATCCAATATCATTCCGACGGTTCCGGTTATCTCGCTCAAAGATTGCATACCGCCAAGACTCCCAAGGATGCAGAGTTGGGTTCTCTTTGGTTCAATATAGCTAATTTTATTTTACGCACTTGGCCTTGGGTCCTGACGGGTCTTGTTTGTTTGGTGGTCTTTCCTTTGGATCAGGCGGATCAATTCCGTCCCGAAGGTATATTAGTACAATCTGATAGAGAGGCCGCCTATCCCGTCTTAATGAAAGTGGTGCTTCCTGCGGGAGTATTGGGACTCGTGTTCGTGAGCCTGATGGCGGCATTCATGTCCACCGCGGATACTCATATCAACTGGGGAGCCAGTTACTTGGTGAATGATCTCTATCTTAGATTCGTAAAACCGAATGCGGAGAATAAAGAGACAGTTCTTGCAGGTAGGATCGCTGTCGTTCTCATGGCGGCAATCGCGGTACTTGTTGCGGCGCAGATGCAATCCATAGGCTCTGCCTGGAAGTTCTTCTTGGCTATGGCATCCGGACTCGGATTGCCACAGATCCTAAGATGGATCTGGTGGAGAGCCAATGCTTGGACGGAATTGTCCGGAATGGCAACCGCTCTTATTCTTTCCTTGGTTTTGTATCCGAGCTTTCCGGAGGTTCGATCCGATTATCTTCTTTTCTGGACGGCTATGGGAAGTGTCATCGTTTCTATCGCAGTTACTTTTCTGACTCCTCCGGTGTCGGATAACGTTCTGGATTCCTTCGTAAAAAGACTACATCCGTTCGGCTTCTGGGGAAAATGGGGCGGAGAAGGAGCAAGACGCGCTTTTTACCAAAGAGTCAAGATCTGGCTTTTATCCATTGTTTCCTTATATGCGGCACTCTTCGGAACGGGATATCTTCTGCGTTTGGATATTGGGCGTGGGTCGGTTTATCTGCTCGTCTCCGTCGCTTCCGGATGGATCGTACTAAAACTTTGGAAGAAGAAGGATTAACTCCTTCTTCTTATCTAGATTCCTATTTTGTAATAAGCTTCTTTCTAAGGTTTCATAAAAACAATCCGAGCCTTTTATAAAAAGTGCTTTGCATTCCAAAAGCTTCTCACATATTACTCTGCGAAATTTTAGCTCGGATCGAAAGGACTTGGATTCCTTTCTTGTCCTAACAAATTTCGGGATAAATTATAAAACAGGTGTTATATTAAGGAGAAGCAAATGCAGTTCGGCGTAGTAGAAAAAGCATTATTACCTACTCTCTTAGCCATCGTTATGCTGGGAATGGGATTCGGCCTGGCAATCTCCGATTTCAGGAGGATCTTCACAACCCCCTTACAAACGTTAGTTGGGACTTTGGGGCATTTTGTGATTATGCCCTTGGCAGCATATGTAGTGGTCCTTCTGCTTGGGCTCGAGTATGAGTTGGCATTGGGAGTGATCCTCGTCGGTTCTTGTCCGAGTGGTACTACTTCGAATCTGATCAACTATCTGGCAAAAGGAGATGTGGCTCTTGCAGTTGTGATCACTTCTCTTTCTACTTTGCTTTGTCCGATCCTGACCCCGATCATCGTGACTTTTTTCGGTTCTCTTTTGGATTCTTCCGGAGGGAAGGTGATGGAGATCTCTTTCTTAGAGATGTTGAAGACTGTGATCGTGATCATAGTTGTCCCCATCACAATAGGAATGAGTGTGAAGCATAGATTTCCGAATTTTGCGAAGCAAATAGAAAAACCGTACAAGATCTTTTCCATCCTATTCTTGGTCTTTGTAGTGGTATTCGTTACTTATAAGAATAGAGAAGAATTCTGGAATATGGTGGCTCTTGTAGGATTTGCGGTGATCCTGCATAATACATTCGGGTTCGTCGTGGGATATTTGGTGCCTAAGCTTCTTCGTTTGGGAGAGAGGCAATCTCGCACGATCTCCATCGAGGTTGCGATCCAGAATACGACTTTGGGAATGACTCTTGCGATCCAATTCTTCGGGCCCAAGGTGGCTTTGCCTTCTGCGATCTTCAGTATCTGGATGTACATCACCGGACTCATCATGGCATTGGTATGGTCCAGGGTATTGCCTCTTCGGGAAGAAAAGACAGCCTAAGAATATCAGATTTCTATTATATTCTATCTTAGAAAAGAAGGGCGGCTGGTTAGGCCGCCCTTTTAATTAGAGAAGAAGGTTAACTAATGCGAACCAGAAATCGGTCACATTTGCATCGTCTGGGTTCACAGCTTCGAAGAAGCTTTGGAAGGTGGAGCTTCCCAATAGGTAGTTCGTGATGAACGTGCCTAGGTCTATCCCCGTATTTCCGATCTCCGTTCCTGTAAATTCCACGATAGAAGTACAATGGCTTTCATTAATGCTTCTATAATATGGAATGAAATACTCCAGGTTGGAATATCGATCATACTGAGCCTTCAAATTCTCAATATCCTGGGCCCATAAGGTTGAGATGATATATTCCTTGTCTGCGGGATTATTCTCATCCAAGCCGTAGAATCTGGCATAGGAATACATGGAATAATTCGCGTCCCTACGGAAGAGCGTGATCGCCAATTTATCCTTAGGATATTTCTGAGCTAGCGCTTCGCTGATCTTTCCATAATCCGACTTGATATCGATACCGGAAAAATCCGCCTGAGCCTTGTTCACAAAATAGTCCGTATTCCAAGCATCTCTGATCTTTTGTTGCAGAGGCCACTGGTTACCATATCCCGGAGCAGGAAAGATAGGGCCTGAGTCGTTCAGTAGATAGCTCATGCTAGGAGTTAAAGCTTTTCTAATGAAGTGATAGTTGATCAGAGAGCCTGTCCCTCCGGCGCTGCAACCGGATACCATCATCTCTTTCGGCTTGTTGAAGTTCGCCTTTAGCCAATTCACAACCAATTCCATATTAGTAGCGCCCACATGTCTGTACGTGACAGGCGGGTTTTGCCCGGTAGGATCCGTATATGTGACGACCTTATTTCCTGCGTATACATCTCCAGTGCAATACGGAATAAACACCTTATTCCAAGAAGAAGTCTTCACATTCTGTCCGGTAGGGTTGTTCTTAAGAACAATAGGCGAAATAGCTGCGTTCGGACTTCCTCCCGGTTTGTTCGGATCGATAAAGTCCCCGAAGTTCATATAATTATCGGGAATACCGTTCGGATTTGCGGCTCCTCTGATCCCGGTCTGGCCGGTGCAGCTTGCGTAATCCCAGCAGGCTCCTCCAGGCTCGAAGTAGACCAGCAATCTACTGGAATTTCCCAAGATCCAATCCAGGATGCCATCCGCACGATCTACGAAGATCTTATAAGGAGATCCGTCGCTGCAAACCGCACCAGGAATATAGATCACATCGTAAGAACCGTAGACTAGACCAGTGAGATCGTCTAACGCGTTTTGCGATTGCATTTCTCCGGCTTTATTTGCCGTAGAGAAATTAGGTTGCTTCTCGTCGACTAAGCCGGACAATAATGCCAGCTCTTCGTTATTATTCGTTTTGCCATCCGGCGCACAGGCCCAAGCGATACACAATAGCGCTAAGACCGATGCTCGGATCCAAATTCTCTTCACATCTTTCATTCTATTTGCCTCCAGTTTTAAATCCCTATTTCGCTTTTGATTGCGGGAATTCTAAAAGAACCTGAGCGCCTTCCGTGCGATCGGAATTGCTCAGTCGGATCCGGATCCCCATCCGATCCAAAAGTTTTTTGGCGAGAGCCAATCCGATCCCGCTGGAGGATTCGGAGCCGGTGGGCTTCGCCGAGAGAATGGAAAATTCTCTGAACATATCTTTTTCGTCTTGGGGTTGGAATCCTGGGCCGGAATCTTCTATATATATTAGTAAAACATTATCTTCTTTCGTTTCCATGAGTTTGCTGGAAAGAAGGATGCGAGAGCCTAAAGGGGAGAATTTGGCCGCATTACTGAGTATATTGTCGAACACCCGATATAACATCTGAGGGTTTGCGTAGAAGGAAAACGGATAACCGGAAAGTTCGTCTTCTATCCGTATATGCTTCGAGGAGAAAAGGAATTCCAGATTAGAAGCTACGGAACGAAGCAGGAGCTCAGGATTAAGAGTTTGATTTCCTCCTTCTATCGTTTCGCTTTCGAGAGAAGAAGAAGCCAGATACAGTATATCCTCGATAGACTCCAGGATCTTTCTAGAAGTCCGATCGATATGATCCAATACTTCGGGTGGTTCCACATAGGATTTACTCGGGCGATTCGAAGATAATACGGGGCTCGGTTCTCTTGTATATAAACCCACTAAGCTTAGGATCCCTGTAACGGGGCTTTTTAGATCATGGATCGCAATTCTTAGGATCTCCGATTTTTTTGCGGATTCCATGACCAGTTTTCTGTTCAGCTCTCGGATGGATTGTTCCTTATGAAAAGAATTCACCTTGGTTAAAAAACTGATCCTATCCATAAGAACCGTCATAATGAGCATGAAAGAAAAATTCTGGACCAAGAAAGAAGAAGCCAGATCCAGATAGAACATACAAAACAAGAAGACTGCATAGTTCAGCATGTAGATCAGGGTTTTTGTCTTATCAGGATAACGAAGAAGCACTGCGATCCCGAGTTGGGTGAATGCGAATAAGGAAAGATCCGTGCCGAACTTGAAGATGATCAGGTTCATTGCAGTTCCGCTGAATGTCAAGAAGGTCGTTGCTGCTATCGTGATCCATTTTCTGGTCTTAAAATCGTGCCTAAGAATGGGAAAATTCAGAAGGATCGTAAAAAGTAAACATCCGGGAAGAAAGATGGAATTATAGATTACCAAAGGAAGATTTGTATAATCTCTCGAAAAATCCCTCCAATCCAGGATCGCAAACGGAATATAAGCGATACATAAGAACGGGAAAAGATATCTGAATATCAAATATACTTCGAAGTATGCGGAGCGGATGAACTCTTCGTTTCGCTTAAGTTCTTCTAAGATCTGAAAATGTTTCCTCATGAATAAGAGAAAACTCTTGGATCTGGCTCTGAATGTGACGCATAGGTTCTTCATGGTAAACCGAGAACCTTAGTATTCGAGTTTTTGAATATAGAAAGAAGTTTCGGACCTTGGGATCTACTTACGGGAATGTTATGATCCGCTGCTAACAATAGACGATACGACGAAGGACCATTGAATAGTATCTTTCTTACTTCTTCTAAACGGACTAGATAGCTTCGGTGGGCTCGATAGAATCCGTGGACTTCCAATTCTTTCTGGAGTTGGTCCAAGGTCTTTCTGACCTTCTCCACTTTTCCGTTCTTGGTAAAGATCCTGGCATAGTTCCTTTCGGATCTCGCAAATAGGATCTCTTCGGGTTCAATGAGATCGATCCCTTCTTCTTTTTTTAAAACGATCCCTTTCGGTAAAAAGGAGCTCGAGGGGAAGGATAAGAATCTTTCCATAGCCACTCTAAATCTTTCTCTTGTGATCGGTTTGGGCAAAAAATCCAAAGCGGAGAATTCGAACGCCTTGACTGCATTGTCTCTCTCGGAGGAAACGATGATGGTCTGAAAGAAACTTTTGCTTTCGGATTCCAGTAATCGGAAGCCTGTCTTCCCTTGTAGATTGATATCCAGAAACAGAAGGTCCAAATTGTTCTCTCGGATAAAAGACTGAGCGGACTCTAGATCTTGGATGTAAGAGATAGAATGATTTCGTTCTCCTAGAAATTCTTTGGCTAAAATTTCCAAACAACGGGCAGACAAAAGGTCGTCTTCTACGATTAGGATCCGCATGGCAGAGAAGTGTAACCTAATGGAAGATAGTCGTCAACGAACTAGGGACAGAGAGAAAAATACAAGGGACGAATGGATGGTTTTATGTAAAACAGGTGTTATTAATAACACATGCGATTTTTATAAACTATTTGTTAAAGATCTTTTAATCGTTCCAAAGAACGTTATGCGAAATATTTAAATCTATCCATTCGGCGTTTTCTATAAATAAAATGACTAAAACGTCAAATCCGTCATTTTACGATCCGAATCTATTCCGTAACAGATGTCTCTTTTACATTGGAAATTTATTATTTTAGGGAGAGCAGACGAACAGAGAAGGATCTGTGCAAAAGTTTTCTCCTCTTGCAAGAGAGAAGTACAATAAGCGAAGCAGGAGGACTGGCTCCTTCTGCCAATTGGATGGGCTGGACCGAGCTCAAAAAGGATTGGACAGCTAGGAAAAACAGGGTTTTGTTGAAAAAGCGGGAACAATTCCTGCTTTCGATCTCATACTTCCTAGAATCCAATTGAATGCAAGAATAGAGGGGAAATCCGATGTCCGGTCATAGTAAATGGGCAACGATTAAACGCAAAAAAGACGCGATCGATTCCAAAAGAGGCGCGATCTTCACCAAGGTAGTCAAAGAAATCACTGTAGCGGCGCGTATGGGTGGAGGGGACGTGAATACGAACCCAAGACTCCGACTCGCGGTCCTAAAAGGAAAAGCTTCGAATATGCCCAAAGATAATATCGAAAGGGCGATCAAGAAAGGGACCGGTGAATTAGAAGGCGTCGTTTACGAGGAATGTTTATACGAATGCTTCGGCCCCGGTGGAACCGCCATTATGGTAGAAGCAGTGACCGACAAAAAATCCCGGACGACTCCGGAGATCAAAAGCATTTTGACCAAATTAGGCGGTTCTCTTGCAACTACCGGTAGCGTTAGTCGCCTTTTTGAGAGAAAAGGTGTGATCGTGATCCCGGCAGGACAAATCTCAGAAGAAGCTCTCTTCGAATTGGCTGTGGGTGCGGGCGCAGAAGATGTGCAGAATGAAGAAGATGTCTTTAGGATCGTAACTTCTCCGGACGATTACGAAGCTGTGCAGACCGCTTTGAACGAGAAAGAAGTAAAAGCGGACGAA
This sequence comes from Leptospira langatensis, assembly GCF_004770615.1. Classification (NCBI taxonomy): domain Bacteria; kingdom Pseudomonadati; phylum Spirochaetota; class Leptospiria; order Leptospirales; family Leptospiraceae; genus Leptospira; species Leptospira langatensis. The sequence continues at coordinate 197,660 of NZ_RQER01000004.1, read as the reverse complement.
TCTGAGATCAAATTCGTGGCTCTTTCCGGTACCGAGGTTTCGGATAAGGAAACTGCGGAGAAGATCATGAAACTCCTAGATAACTTGGAAGCTCACGACGATGTGCAAAGCGTGAACTCCAACTTCGAACTTTCTCCTGAGTTGGAGAAGGAGTTCGGTTAAGAGTTCCTACATGGTGGGAACTTCGGAAATTCTCACTTGAAAGTATGCTGAGTTTGTGGTATAGGGGCGCATGCGTCCCACGAGCCACTCCCCCCACCCAAGTGCAGGGTGGGGGCGCCGTTTCGCTGATCCCAAGAGTTCCCACATTAGGCTCCTCTGAATGAAAATTTTAGGCATAGATCCAGGCTCTCATCGTTTAGGTTATGCCGTTCTCCAAAAGGAAAAATCCCATATCAAGGTCTTGACCTATGGGACCATCGAGGTCCCTCCTGGCACGAAGAGCCCGGTCAATCTCATTGCAATTCGCAGACAATTGGATGCGATCCTGGATGAATATCATCCTGATCTGGCTTCCGTTGAGGAATTGTTCTTTGCGAAGAATCGAACCACTGCCGCCAAGGTCTACGAATCCAGGGGAGTGGTCCTTCTTACATTAGGAGAACATAATGTTCCTGTTGTGGAGCCTACGGCCTCTCAGATCAAAAAGGGAACTACAGGGAGCGGCACTGCGGATAAGAAGGATATCAAGTCGGCTTTGAAGTTGCTTCTGGGGCTCGCAGATCTAACAGGCCATGACGATTCCTGGGATGCGATCGCTTCTGCCTATGTTGGTTTTGCCATGAGTGGTTCTTTCGGAAAAAGATAAGTCCAAAATCCGGCAGAAGATCGAGTCTGCATTTTCCAAGATCATTATATTATAATGATCTGGACAAACTCGAAAAGATTGCAGATTGTCTTCTGCGGGTATATTGTATGAGTATGAAATTTTCTGTAGCTGCGATCCTATTCCTCTCCTTGATCTTGGGAGCTTGCTCTAAAAGCCAACCGCTAGTTTCCTTCCAGGAAAACGATCTATACGGATACAAAGACAAACATGGTAAGACCAAGATTGCCGCTCAATATGTGCAAGCCTATGATTTTAACGAGAATGGAGTAGGATTCGCCTTCGGTAAGGAAGGATGGGTTTGTATCGATCCACAAAACAATGTATTGCTGCATCCTTTCCCTTTCGACAATGGACCGGACGATTTTATTGAAGGCTTGGCTCGATTCGTAGAAGGGAAAAAATTCGGGTTTTTTGATCCTTCTTGCAAGAAGGTAATCCCCGCTTCTTACGATTTTGCTTATCCTGTCCAGCAAGGCTTTGCTATTGTTTGTAACGGTTGTTCTCTAGTAAAAGAAGAAGAACATTCCCGGATCCAAGGTGGAAAATACGGACTGATCGACAGAACAGGTAAGGTAGTCCTCCCTGTGGAATACGATTCTATTTCCGATGTGGATCCGAATACGAGTTCGGTCGAAGTGATCCAAGGAGACTCGAAAAAAGCAATAAGACTTCCATAAGATCTTTCCCTGCGAATGCAGGATCTTGGCTATCTATGCGGCAGCGATGCGCAGCGCTTTAGTCCGGGCTTTGCCCGGATGAGCGAAGCGAACGCGTAGCAGCGCGACTCCCGCTTGCGGGAGGGCCGCCCAATCCTATTTAGCTAAGTAAGCGCCTAAGAATACGGAGCCCATACAGAGGACCAGGCTCGACGCAGTATATAATATAAATAGAATATAGTTTGCGGATTCGAGTGCTTTTAGGTTTTCTAAAGCGAATGAGGAGAAGGTAGTGAATCCTCCGCAGAATCCGACAGTGGCAAAAAGCCGAAGCTCATCTTCTATCTTGTTTTGGCCGAATCCATATAGTAATCCTATAGCCAAAGAGCCCAAAACATTGACTAACAATGTGGAAATTGGAAAGGATCCTGATTCCCTTGGAAGCCATAGATGGATCAGGTAACGGGCAACAGAACCCAAAAATCCGCCTAAGCCTACATACACTAAATTCATTTTGCGTTTTCTTCGTACAGGATCTGCAATCCTCTTAGAGTAAGAAGAGGCTCTATCTTGTCGAATATCTTTGGATTTGCGGCGTGGATCGTGGTGACAAGCCCACCGGTCCCGATGACCGCATAATCCTTTCCGTAAGCTGCGCGTATCTCTCGGATAATTCCTTCCAAGAGTCCGATCCATCCAAAGAAGAAGCCTGCCTGGATGGATTCTATTGTGGAATCGCCAAGGATCTTAGAGGGAGCTTGGAATACGATAGGAGGAAGTTGCGCCGTATTTCTGGTCAATGCATCCATGGATCCTTTTAATCCAGGAGCGATCACTCCACCTAAATAATTCGGAGTATCGTCTACCACGCAGAAGGTGGTTGCTGTTCCTAGATCGATGATGATTGCTTTTCCCGGATGATCTTTTACTGCGGCAGCCGCGTTTACCAATCTATCCGCTCCGATCTCAAAGGGTCTGGGATACACGATGCCAAACGGGAGTTTCATTTGGTACTGAACTCGGATCGGTTCTATCCGGAACCAGTCGTGGATCATTCTTTCTAGGATCGGATTCAATTGAGGAACAACGGAAGAATAGATCCCGCCTACGATCTGAGAACTGTCTATCTCGAACTCTCTTAAGAATCCTTTCAGATACAGACCCATTTCGTCCGAGGTCCTATCTCTTCTGGTAACTGTTCGTCTGTGAAAGATAGGTTCTTTGGAACCGTTCTTGTAGATCCCGAAAACGGTGTTCGTATTCCCTACGTCGATTACTAAAATCATTCCTATCCCAGGGACTTGAAATCCTCAGGACTGTCAATGAATTCGATCGTATTTCCGACCGGTGTTCGAACCAATAATTTTCCTTCTTCATTGATGCCTAGTAGGGTCCCCGTTTGTTGGGAACCGTTTTCATTCCAGGAGATGCTCTCTCCTTTCCATAAAAGTCTTTCGTTAATGAACTTGATCCGATCTTCTCCATCGGATAAGGCGAGTGCGGAATCGTTTAGGTTCGGAAGTAATGCTTCTAAGAATTTTTTCCTTCTTCCTTGTTCAGAAGGATCGCCCGTTACGAATCCTGCTTCGGTAAGATAGTCGGGGACTTCTTTTCCGAAAAGATTGATGCCTATTCCTACGATCCAATCCCAATCGTTTCCTTCTTTTTCGGTCTCGATCAGGATGCCGCAGACCTTCTTCCCATCTATATAAATATCGTTGGGCCATTTGATCTTAGCCTCTCTCTTGCTTACAGAGGGATAAACGTTTAGTATTGTCTTAAGTACGGCTGTCCCGATGAACAAGGAGAATAGACTGGGAGAAGAAACTGCCTCTGTAGATCGGAACTTGCCCGAGAAGATAAAAGGCTCCTCTCCTAAGATTGACCAGGTTCTACCCTTCCTGCCCCTGCCTGCGGATTGAAATTCTGCGAGCACCCAGGTACCTGGGGGATATTCTTTTCCTTTTAGGAGGGTATTTGTGGAATTTGCTTCTGAGAGAATGATCCCTCTATCGGGTTCAAGGAGTCGAAAAGACATGGGCTTTTAGTATCCGCTCATTTTCGTCGGACAAGAAAAATTCTGGCACCCGGCGGAAAAAGCAAGGTCCTAAGAAGCGGTTTGATATTCTTCCCCTCATAAAAATATAAAGAGCATAAAGAGGTTTCCCTTGAAGCTTTCCGAGGTTTCTATTCGCAATCCGATATTCGCCTGGATGATGATGCTGGCCATTATCTTGCTGGGTAGTATCGGCTTCTCCCGTATGGGGCTTTCCCAAATGCCCGACGTGGACTTTCCCGTTGTTAACGTTACTCTCAACTTGACCGGAGCAAACGCTCAGGTAATGGAGACGGACGTTGTCGATCCGATCGAAGAAGTACTAATGACCGTGCAAGGAGTCGTAGAAGTTCGCTCCGTTTCCACGGACGGTTCCGCAACGATCACCGTAGAGTTGGAACTCAAGAGAGACGTGGATGTGGCCGTCCAAGAGATCCAAACAAAGATCGCTCAGGTCAGTAATAAACTTCCGGACGATCTAGATCCTGCCATCATCATGAAATCCAATCCGGACGATCAGCCTATCGTTTGGGTCGCCTTGACTGCCCCGAATCGAACGGATCAGGAAAAGATGGTCTATGTAAAGACGCATCTTAAGGATAAGTTCCAAGAGATCTCCGGAGTAGGAGAGATTATTCTAGGCGGTTACGTGGATCGGACGATCAACGTTTTCTTGGATCCGATCCGTTTGCTTCGCACTGAATTTACCGTAACCGATATCATCAATACGCTTACAGAGCAGAACATAGAGGTTCCTTCCGGAAGAGTGCAGAATAGGATGTCCGAGGTTTCCCTTCGTGCCGTAGGAGACGTTCCAACTGTAGAACAATTTTCTAATATATATCTTAACTCCAGGAGCGGTGCGGCGATGTTCCGTCCGATCCGCTTAAGAGAAGTCGCAAAGGTAGAAGACGGACTGGACGAGATCCGAAGGATCTCCCGGTTCAACGGAGTCTCCGCTGTCGGTTTGGGGATCAAGAAGATCAAGGGTTCCAATGCTGTGCAAGTGGGAGACCTGATCAAACAGAAGGTAGTTGAATTGCGTCCTTCTCTTCCTCCCGGATTCGAACTGAATGTTTCCAATGACAATACCACTTTCATTAAGGACTCCGTTCATGAGTTGGTATTCACTCTTGTACTCTCTGCACTCTTGACCGGGCTAGTCTGTAGGCTATTTCTTGGGAACTGGAGTAGTACTTGGAACGTTTTACTTGCCATTCCTACTTCCGTGATGGGGACCTTCCTCATTCTGTATTTCGCAGGATTCACTCTGAACACATTCACTCTCTTGGGTCTGTCTCTTGCTACGGGGATCGTAGTGGATGACGCCATCATGGTCTTGGAGAATATCAGTAGGCATAGGGAATCCGGCAAGACCTGGTTCAATGCCGCCTTGGACGGGGCCTCCGAGATCCGCTTTGCTGCGTTAGCTGCTACTCTTGCGATCATAGCGATCTTTTTACCTGTGGCATTCATGTCCGGGATCATAGGTCGCTATTTCTTGGAATTCGGAGTGACCGTTTCCGTAGCAGTTGCGCTTTCCCTTTTTGAGGCGTTGAGCTTTACTCCGATGAGAGCCTCTCGCTACAGGGAGAAGATCGCAGCCCAGGCGAATAAGAAGAAGGGCAAGGCACCGGTCTTTCCGATCCCGGCTCAGGAGGGAAGGTTCCAAGTCCTCTTCTCCAGATTCAAAACCGCAACAGAACGTTATTCTTTCTTTAAAAGAATGGATCCCGTCATAGAGAACTTCCTCCAATTCTCGGAAAGGGTATATGGAAGAGCCTTGGAGTTTGTGCTTCGTAGGCCTGCATTTGTGCTCGTTGCTTCTACTTTGTTCTTCCTATTCTCTCTGGCTTTTCTAGGCTTATTGAAGAAGGAGTTCATTCCTCCCCAAGACATGGGAAGATTTATACTGAGAGCCAAGATGCCGATCGGCTCTTCTATCATTCGAACGGACGAAGCGATGAAGAAGGTGGAAAATTATCTGACCGCCAAGCCGATCGTGGAAAAATACATGAGCAATATCGGCGGCTTCGGTGGAACGGAATCGAACACTGCTATGTTCTTTGTCACGATGAAGGACATGGGAAGTCGTCCTAAGAGCAAGAAGACCGGAAGAGAGATCACTCAATTCGAAGTATTTGCGGAACTTCGTAAAGAGCTCAAGGAGTTGGTCCCGGAAGCTAAGTTCTCCGTTCAAGACCTTTCTCAAAGAGGATTCAGTGCCGGTCGCGGATATCCTGTGGAGTTGGTCCTCACCGGCCCGGATTGGGCTACACTCGCAAAACTTTCGGATGGTATCCGAGAGAAGTTGGATTCTACCAAGACGATCCTGGACATCGATACTGACTATGTATCCGGACAACCGGAAGTGAAGATCCTTCCGAATCGGGAAGCGGCAGCTCTTCGCGGTGTGAGTATGGCGAATATAGGGAATACGATCGGTCCTCTCATGGGAGGACGTTATGTGAGCCGCTTCACAGAGAACGGAAGAAGTTTCGATGTTCGGGTCAAGATTGACAAGGATAAGGGAGAGAGTCCGGATATCATCCCGAATATCGGAGTTCGGAATACATATGGAGAGATCGTAAGACTGAAAGATGTGCTCGTCTTGCAGGCAACGAATACTCTCAAAAATATCACTCGAGTGAACCGAGATAGGTCCATTAAAATCTTTGGAAATCCTCCTAAGGAGAAGGGGCAGAACTGGGCCACAGACCAAGCTTTGAAGATCGGAAGGGAAATGCTTCCGGAAGGATATCATATGGAAGTTACCGGTTCCGCTAAGACTGCTGCGGAATCCGGTTCTAGTTTAGGTTGGGCGCTTGCACTTGGAATCGTGATGTCCTTTATGATCCTTGCAAGCCAGTTCAATAGCTTGAAGCAGCCCTTCTATATCCTTCTTTCCATGCCTTTCAGTTTTTCGGGAGCCCTGATCGCCTTATATATCGCAGGACAATCCTTCAATATGTACAGCTTTATCGGGCTCATCCTTCTCTTGGGACTCGTTAAGAAGAACTCCATCCTTCTTGTAGAATTCGTGAATCATGTGAGGAAGGAAGGAAAGAGTATACCGGACGCGATCCGATTGGGATGTCCGGTGCGCTTGAGACCCGTGCTCATGACCACCTTCTCTTCGATTGCGGCGGCTATCCCTCCCGCTCTGGCCTTGGGCCCGGGTGCGGAGACAAGGATCCCGATGGCGATCACCATTTTGGGCGGACTCGTGGTTTCCACACTGATTACTTTAGTAGTCGTTCCTGCCGCCTATTATTTGATGGAAAAAGAAACGAATGAATCATCTATACTTTCAAAATAAATATTATAAATACTTAATTTTTACTCTTTTCACATTCCTTTCGCTTTCTTACTGCTCCTCCACACCTGAGGTAAAGGTGGCGGACGGAGTGGTCGAGGATAGTCTCAAGACCATCACCGGGGTTACCACCCAGGATGTGGAAAAGGTCACTTCAAAGGAATCTTACGATCTGGACGACCTTTATGTTCTCGCTGTGGAAAGAACGGAAAGGATCGCCTTAAAGAACGAGGCTACGGAGCAAGCCTTAGCACAGAAGGACAAGGCATTCGCAGGATTTCTTCCTACCTTGTCCTACGTGTTCAACAAGTTCTATGCGGTTCCAGGTCATACGACCCAACCCACTCTATTACAGAATTATAAAACGTATCAAGCGATCCAAAACGGGGATTTGACTTCCCTCATTCCTTCCAGTAGTTCGAGCAGCTTGCCTCCTACGGTCGGTGCGGGTTCTCGTCTATTGCTCTCGGTGCCGATCACTGCGGCTTTCTCTTCTTATCAGGACTATAAGGCAGGAAAGAATCTAGCGGAACAAAGAAGATTGGAAGCCAAGCACGAGGCAGGAAGGATGTATCTAGAACTAGCCCAGGCATACTTCAATTTTCTTCAATTGCAAGAAAGCGTGAAATATTCCCAGGAGTCCTACGATCTGAACAAGGATGCAGTAGACGAACGCAGAAGGATGTATGCAGTCGGAAGGATCATGAGATCCGATCTGCTGAATTCGGAGACCAGTCTTTCCAATGCAGAAGCAGTACTAGCGGATGCGAAATTCCAATTGGAACAAGTAAGGATCACTCTTTCCACAATGGTAGGAATAGACAAGCCGATCTCTATCTCGGGATTTCTTGCGGAACTTCCTCAGGTCCCGACAGGTGTGGGAGTGGACGAGTATCTTTCCAAGAGATACGATATTCTAGCTGCGAACCAAAGTGTAAAGGTGGCCGAAGCCCAGAAGAGTAAGGCCTGGGTCGGATTCGCTCCTACGATCGCATTAAATAATTATTATTCTCTTCCGTATCCTGGTACCACAACGAGCAAGGACATAACCGCGCAGTTGCAGATCACGATGCCTCTAACACCTTTCTCACAGATGGCGGATCTGAAAACAGCCGAGTCTGCGAGAAAGCAGGCAAAGCTAACCGCTTCTCAGACCAGAAGAACGGCAACCCAAGAGATCCGAAACGCCTTCGAAAGTTACAAGAACTCTGAAAACATTCTCTCCATCTACCAGAAAGCATTCGTTTCTGCGAGAGAAACTTCTCAAAGTCAAACCAGCGGATATCGCTCAGGAAGGAATAGTAGGATTGAAGCCATTGCTTCTCGGATAGGAATGATCAATGCGGAGATGATCTACAGAAGAATGTTCCACCAGCATGCTTTGAATCGAGTGGCGCTCGGAGTCTCGATAGGAGAACTCCCTCATTTGCCCGGAGAGAAAAAAGAAAAGGATTAAGAGAAGAAGCAGCCGGCTTTCGCCGACTGCTTTGTGTTGTTAGACTGCTGCCGCTTGGCGAGAAGCTCTTTCTAATCGAAGAAGGTTTCCTTCTGCGATCGCGAGAGAATCAACGTTATACGCTATTGAATGTTCGGCTCTGGAAGCTTTTTGGGCAGCATCCACTCGAGTCAGGGATTTTTCCAAAAGCATTCCGGCCACGAAACGAGCTGCGATCTCCACAGTTTCGAATGCGAACTCATCCTTGGTGCGTCCGTCCCCGATCCCTTTGTAGAGTTGGACTGCCTGTTCCAATTTTTCCCAAAGGCCTTTCAGATCGGCTGAAGGGGAGAATTTGGACATCTCTTCTTCTGCATACGCTCTCAAGTGACCGGAAGGAGACATTCCTGCTACTACTCCTCCGATGGCGGCCACTACTTGCAATTGAGTGGTTCCTTCGTAAATGGTAGTGATCCTGCTGTCTCGATAGATCCTTGCCACATCGTAATCTTCGGTATAGCCGCTTCCACCATGGATCTGTAACGCATCCGAAGCGATCGCAACGCAACCCTCGGAAGCATAATACTTGCTCATAGGAGTGAAAAGATCCGCGAGTTTTTCCCAGCGACGAATTCCTTCGTCTTGGCTCACATCTCTTTCGCTCTTTCCTTCTTCTTTGAGCATTCTTTCCTTTCTCCAATGATACAGATCGATTGCTCTTCCGGTTTCGGTAACAAGGCATCTTGTAGCGAGTATCTCTCTTTCCATTTTATCCAGGATCTTACGTACAGCAGGGATCTGTTCTATCGGTTTTCCGAATTGGATCCGTTCCGAAGCATACTTCTTTGCTTCGAAATAAGCCGCAGTCCCGATCCCCAAAGATTGGGTAGCGATAGTGAGTCTCGCGGCGTTCATCATTCCCATAGAATATTTCACGAGGCCGTAACCTGTCTTTCCGATCAATAGTCCGGGCGAATTCTCGAAGACCACTTCGCAAGTAGGAGAACAATGTAGACCGAGTTTATGTTCGATCCCTGCAACATGCACATCTTTTCCTTGCACTAAGAAGAAGGAAAGGCCTCTCGCTCCGCTTTCCGGACTTCCCGTTCTCGCTAAGGTCAAGATGATAGAAGGAGAATCTATATAACCGCAAGCGTGAGTGATGAATCTTTTCGCTCCGTTGATCTTCCAGGTCCCGTCCGCATCTTGGGTCGCTCTAGTTTGCACGTTCGGTAAGTCGGATCCGTAATTCGGTTCCGTCAAAGCCATCGCTGCGCTGAATTTTCCGGAAGCGATCTGAGGCAACCATTCGTTGCACATTTCTTCCGAAGCGAATCTTTCCATGATCTCGACTATATTAATATTTCCGTATGCAAGACAGAATGCCGCATCTGCTCTAGCCGCGATCTCGCACATTACGGACTGGACAGTCGCAGGCAGACCTAATCCTCCGTATTTTCTAGCAAGTGAGATCGGCATGAGGCCGGAGTCCTTTAAAGTTTTATAACATTCTTCTTGGGCCTTGGGGAATGTGACCTTGCCGTTCTCGTATTTTAAGCCGATCTGGTCCATCTCCTTACTTCTAGGAGCCACGAAGTCTCCCATGATCTCTCCTAAAGAATCCACAATGGATTTATAATAATCCACAGCTTCCTGTGCGTTAGAAGGAGCATAAGCGTATCTTTCGTCGTTGGTTTCCTTGTATTTTACGGAATCCTCGAATTTGTTTTCGTATGCAGTGACTAGTTCATTCCAATCGATGATATGATCGAAATGGGTTTGTAGGTCGGAATTATCTTGGAAATAGTTGCCTTGGATCATTGGCGTTTCTCCCTGTCGCTTGAGGCTTATAGATGTACTTCTTCCAAAAGAAAGTGTCAAGTCTTACCCGAAGATATAGCGTTGACTTGTATACTTTCGTTTGTTATACGAACACTGGAACGGCCGAACTAGCGTTCGGCAAATGGCGCTAAGTTCGACTAAACTCGGGTCGAAATGTAAAATAGAATGCGTAACCTTCTTCCGTTCGGGTCGAAACAATATCGGAGGACCAAGAGGTATGAAAAACTTCAGCATTCTATTCGGATCGGCGCTTTTCCTAACGAGCCTGATCTCGAACTGTACGGATTATATGGGCGCTCCGAAGGATAAGCCAGGAGGAAAAATGAATTTTGAAGTGCAAAAGTCGGAAGACGATTGGAAGAAGACTCTCAATCCGGAGCAGTACCGTATCTTAAGAGAAAAGGGAACGGAAAGGGCTTTTACCGGAGAGTATTATTATAACAAAGAAAAAGGTAAGTATTATTGCGCTGCCTGCGGAGCGGAACTATTCGATTCCAATACGAAGTACGAATCCGGAAGTGGATGGCCTTCTTTCTTTAAACCGGCTTCCGACAAGGCAATTCATTCCGAAACGGATACAAGTCATGGAATGAACAGAACGGAAGTGGTTTGCGCCAAATGCGGCGGGCATTTGGGACATGTGTTCCCGGACGGACCTGCTCCCACAGGGTTACGCTATTGTATTAATTCGGTTTCTCTCAAATTCAAAAAAGACTGAGATACCGAACAGGTGTAACGGATAAAATTCTGTTTGCGCCTCGAAGCTAAGAATGGATTCTACCGTAGGGCGGGATTTCCGCTCGCGGCAGCATCCGAATGAAGAAAGATCATCTTACCTACCTTCCTGAAAAAGGCGATATTCGTCCCGTATTCGTTCAACATCTCTTCGAGATCTATCATCATATCTATTATTTTATCTGTCATGTATTGGGGATTTTCATAGATCTTCCTCATCATACCGAGGGGTACAAGAGACCTATCGTTTGCGTTTCCGGATTCTTGGGGAGAAGTTTGACTTGGGCTGCGATGCGCAAGCATCTCATTTCGCTTGGACATCCTGTGTACGTAGTTCCTCTCGGATTCCAAGTCGGGAATATCAGAAAGAAAAGCAAGATCCTAGAAAACTTCCTGATAGAGAACGATATCAAAGACTGTTATCTTTTCTGTCATTCCATGGGCGGTCTGATCGCTGCAGGACTTAGCTATAAAGGAAGGGATAGGGTTCGTAAGATCTTCGTGATCGGAACTCCTTTGCGTGGGACTTACATGGCTTATCTTGCTCCGATCTTTCCTTGCACCTGGCAGATGATGCCTGGCTCCAAGCTCACTCAGGAAGTGGTGGAGACGTATTCTAAATTCCATAATGTGCAAGCCGTCTTTACCAAAGGAGACGGGATCGTTCGTCCTTGGGAAAATTCCCGTCTGGGACATTTCGACGATGTGGAGATCCCGGAATACGGACATCTGAATCTATATCTGGGTGCTTTAGGGGTAGAGTGCATGGGTTCTCTTGTCACCTCGGAGGAGAAGAAGGATCCGCTTCCTATCAAACAAAAGCCTGCTGCTCCAAAAGAAGAGATTAAAAAAGAAGTTTCGGCTCCTTCTTCTAAAACAAGCGCAAGTGCTAAGAAAAAGACTGCCGCTCCGAAAAAGAAATCGGGACCTTCTCCTAAGAAAAAAGCGGCACCTAAGAAAGCAAAATCCAAGAAGAAACGGTAAGATTCTTGAATTCTTTCCAGGAATGTGAGAGACTCTCCCATCTTTATGGAAGCATCCTCGGCCTATAATATCTTTTTTTCTAAATCTCTCTTATCTGTTAAGAGAAGTGCAATTTATTTCCTGTTACTTTTGGGATGGTACGGATGTAGCTCTCCTCAGCTCTCCACCTACCAAGAGCATAACGATCATTCCGAATTCATACCTAGTTGTTTGAATTTCCTTGCGGGAGAAGATTCTTATGTGCAACTTAAAGATCATAATACCTTAGATGAACTAAAGCATTCTGCTGAAGACCATGCCTCGAATAGCGTTGTTATCGGGGACCTGTATTACGACCTTGCCGCAAGAGAAGGAAGGCATTTCTTCTTGGATCCGGATGATCTAGTTACTTATTATAAGCCTAAGACTGTTGTGATCGGAGGCTGGGAAATGATCCAGCATCTATGTGCGAGGCATATCCGTCATGAGATCGAAAGAGGGTTTTATAGATCAGGTCTGATCGTAAGGAAGGATGCCGCTTCGATCCAGGAAGCAGAAAGCATCGCAAACGAGAATCTGGCTCTCTATCTGAAATTTGCAGAAGTCGCTAAAGGAAAGCCCAGCCATGTCCGAAATTTTCTTTTTATTCCGATATCAAAACTGGTTAAGCGTACAGAGAAGACTTATTTTCCTCCATGCAATCTATTGGAGAGATTAGGCACTCCTATCTTGAGCGGTTTGCAAGGAAATAAAAGGGATAGGGCCGCAATGACCGCATGGACAGAGATGATGCTTGCGGTTACGAATTATTCCATCACACATCCGCAAGAATGCAAGGTGACCGTTCGGACTCCGTTAAGGTCTTTTCATAGATCCGAAGAATCTGAATTCAAGGATCCATCCCAGATTTCTTCCAAATCGAGACGTACCGTTTCTAAAACAAGGTACGGTAGCAGCAGAAGGAGAAGATAAAGATTATCTGGCGGTATAGTCTTCGAATATCTCTCGGAGACTATCTTCCATTTCTCTAATATAACGCAGATCCTTGGTCATTCTCCAAAGAGTGATGGATCCGTGATAGGCCATGAGTACTCTTCTGGAAACGTATTGGATATCCATATTGCGGGTGAATTGCCCGGAAGCTACCGCTCTACTCAGATAGTCACGGATCATCTTCATCCATTTTTCCGCGATCCCCTTGAGGAACTCGGTATATTCCGGATCCGAGTCCATGACCTGATTCGCGAAACCAGCAAACGGATCTCCAAAGAATTCATAATGCCGGATCTGTCTTTCCTTTAAGATGACCCAGGCTCTCAAGAATTCCTGAACCTCAGGATATCTTTCCATCAAGGAACCTAGATCGGAGAGAGTCTTCTCCTCTTGTCGGGCAAGATAAGCGATGCCCAATTCTTTTTTAGAAGGGAAGTGATCGTAAAGGCTAGCTGCGACCGAACCGGATTCTTGGATAATTTGTCTCATTCCGGTATTGGAAAAGCCTTGTTTGTAGAAAAGTTCGGTGGCAGTATCGAGGATTCTCTCCCGAACGCTGGCCCCAGAATCTCTTTTTTTTCTCTGCGCAGTCATTTGAATTAATACGTTATTTTTCCAGTATGCGCCTTAAAACACCGTTTCGTCAATAGAATTTGGGTTTAGCTTAAGAAAAACCAGAACGAACGTTCTGTATTTTTTTATTGCTCCGATTTCCCTGGTGTCTAAGCTAGTGTCAGGAAGGTTCAAAATGTCGGTTACAGAAGAACAGCATGTAAGAACCAGATTTTCGGATCTAGATACGCAGAGACATACCACGAGCAGGACGTATGAGGACTCTTGTCTAGGCGAGAGATATAAGATATTGGAAGCAGCCGGCTATTCCTGGAAAAGAATGATAGAGGAATCGGTTCGCCTTCAAACTATTGGAGCAGATATTCGTTTTCTAGCCCAACAAATGGAAAATACGAATTTGTCCGTCAATACATCCGTTAGCTCGGGGGACGAAGGTTTTCTTTCCTTTATCCAAGAGGTGGTGGATCCGAGCGGGAAGGTCGCTGCCGAGATCCGGACTTTAGCTAGAACGGAGAAAGAGGGAAAACCCTTCCAGATCTTTCCTGTAGAAGAAAGCGCAGAAGCGCTTGTATCCTCCTTCGAGTCCGTGGCCCCATTTTCGGGACGATGCGAACGCGCGAGCGTAGACCGTGACCTATTCTTCTGTGAGAGAAATCCCTTTGGGGAATACAATCCATCTCATTACTGGAGACTCCTGGAAGAAGGAAGATGGAATTTTACCGACGAATGCGGGTTGAGTCTGGACGATTTGGTCGCAATGGACACAACCTTATTCTATATGGGTGGAAAGATACGTTATCATAAACCTCTGGTCGCAGGAAAGAAGGCGACCGTTAAGACTTGGATCCGCAGCTTCGAAAAAATATGGAGCCGGATGCGCCAAGAGATCATCGATTTCGAAACGGGAGAAGTGCTCGCCGAGTCCCTGGACGATCTCTTGGTTGTTTCTGTATCCAAGTCTCGTCCTAAAAAAGCGGGAGAAGATATGTTAAAGATCTTCTCAAGGATCACCGAGTTCCCCGAAGGAGAAGGTGAAAAATGAAGTATTATCTTACCTTGATAAACGAACCAAAACAAAGGTCTGGAGAAAGACAATGAAACTCGAAAAGAAACTGGCAATATGTACGCCACGTAGAACTCCCTTCGCTCAGATTGCGAAAGCTTTAGGACCCTATCCCGGCCATCATCTAGGTCGTATAGTTGCTGAAGATATTCTCGCAAAAAGCGGAGTGAAAAAAGAACAAATCGACGGGATCGTAGTCGGAGAAGGTTTCTCTAACGCTCCTAACTCGGCTCGTGTAATCGCCAATCTGATCGGCCTCAGAGACGAAGTTCCTTCGATCACTGTTTCCAACAACTGTGTATCCGGGATCGAAGCTCTTTCCGAAGCAGCTCGTCGCATCGTTTTAGGAGAAGGAGAATTGTTCCTAGTGATCGGTGAGGAGTCCCAGACTTCTATGCCTTTCGTAGTTAAGAACGCTCGCTTGAACAAGAAAGCGGGATCCTTGGACAAACTCAAAAAACTTCTTCCAGACAATCTTCCTGAAGGAGTCGAGTTGAGAGACACTCTTGAGGACGGACTAGGTGACGGAGAGACTTCTTACGGAATGCAAGTGACTGCGGAAATCCTCGCTCAAAACTACGAGCTTTCCCGTGAGATCACTGACAAACTCGCATTCGAATCCTTCAAAAGAGCATTAGAAGCTTCTAAAGCTGGAAAATACGCTCCATTCATCATTCCTATGAAAGACGAGGACGGAACCGAACTGACCATCGACGAGGCAGTAGGACTTCGTGAAGGTTTGGTGGAAAACCCAAGCCGTATGGGAAGAGCGATGCTTCTTTTCGACAACCCTCAAATGAAATTCGATGAGTTCAAAACTAAGTACGCTAAGTACCTGGAAAAAACTCACGGACCAACCGTTTCTATCTTCAACGCGAGCCCTCGTTCTGATGGTGCTGCCGGTGTGATCCTTACCACCGTAGAAAAAGCAAAAGAACTCGGTCTGAAAATCGAAGCAGTTCTTTCCGGATGGAGAATGAAAGGAGTGGATCCAAACCTTATGGGTATCGGACAAGCTTACGCTACAGAATCTCTTCTCCAAGACACCGGAGTGAAGATCGAGGACGTAGACTATGTTGAGATCCACGAGGCATTTGCTGCGACTGCAGTGGCTGCTCTTGTTCAGATCGAGAAAGATACCGGCTGGAAATGGGAACAAAAATTCGATGAGAAGAAGATCAATCCTAACGGAGGATCTATCGCGATCGGACACCCATTCGGAGCAACCGGTATCCGTCTCGTGAACAACGCGATCATGGACTTGCACGAAGATCCTAAAGCGAAGAAAGTTGTGATCACTGCTTGTGCTCACGGCGGTATCGCAGGAGCTATGCTTATCGAAAGATTCGAAGGTTAATCTAAGATTTAACTTTTATCTTTTGTGACAAACCTCGGGGGGAAACTCCCGGGGTTTTTTATTGAGATCTTAATAGTGGCTTTAAGGCATTCACTTCTAAAAGTCCTTATAGGATCGGATCTCGGGGTTTGACCTTCTTTTTCTTTCTTTTTAAAAATCCAAATGCGAACTAAAATATTTCTTTCCTTCCTGTATCGGGTGGGTCTAATATGTGTATATGCACTATTTGGTGTAGGTTCGACGACTTCTCCCAAAGGCTTGGAACTCAAGTAAGTGGGGAAGGGGCCGAGGGAGAGTAAGAAAATGAAACTCGAACAAAAATTGGCGATATGCACGCCTCGCAGAACTCCATTCGCACAAATTGCAAAAGGCTTGGGAGCTTATCCCGCTCATCATTTGGGTCAGATCGTAGCCGAAGACATTATCTCCCATAGTGGGATCAAGAAAGAGAATATAGATGGGATCGTAGTAGGGGAGGGATTTCCTAGCACTCCTAATCCGGCAAGAGTGATCGCAAACCTGATCGGCTTAAGAGACGAGGTTCCTTCGATCACACTATCCAATAACTGCGTCTCCGGTCTTGAGGCTGTTTCGGAAGCAGCTCGTCGCATCATTTTGGGAGAAGGGGACCTATTCTTAGTGATCGGAGAAGAGTCCCAAACAGATATGCCGTTCATCGTAAAGAATGCTCGCATGAATAAGAAGGCAGGTTCTCTGGAGAAACTGAAAAAACTCCTTCCGGATAATCTTCCTGATGGAGTGGAACTCCGAGACACTTTAGAAGATGGGTTGGACGACGGAGAGACTTCTTACGGAATGCAAGTGACCGCTGAAATACTCGCCCAGAATTATAATCTTTCCAGAGAGATCACTGACAAGGTCGCTTTCGAATCTTTTAAACGAACGTACGATGCTTCTATGGCAGGTAGATACGAACCGTTCATCATTCCGATGAAAGATGATGAAGGTAACGATTTGACTATCGACGAGGCGGTAATCCTTCGTAAGGGCCTCGTTGAGAATCCAAGCCGAATGAGTAGAGCCATGCTTCTATTCGATAATCCTCAAAGCAAATTCGAGGATTTCCTGAAGAAGTATGGAAAGTATATCACTAGATCTCACGGACCTACTGTTTCTATTTTTAATGCAAGCCCTCGTTCCGATGGGGCAGCGGGAGTGATCGTAACCACAGTAGCAAAAGCCAAGGCTCTGGGTCTGAAAATTGAAGGACTCCTTTCCGGATGGAGGATGAAAGGAGTGCATCCCAATCTAATGGGCATCGGACAAGCGGTCGCAACAGAGGGCTTACTACAAGATCTAAATCTGAAGATCCAAGATATGGACTATGTGGAGATCCATGAGGCCTATGGAGCGACTGCGGTTGCCGCCATGGAACAGTTGAAAATGGATACAGGTTGGGATTGGGAGAAGATGTTCGATGAGAAGAAGATCAATCCGAACGGAGGATCCGTTGCGATCGGACATCCTTTTGGGGCCACAGGAGTTCGCTTGGTGAACAATGCGATCATGGACCTGCAGGAAGATACGAATGCGAATAAGATCCTAATTACTGCATGTGCTCACGGAGGGATCGCAGGCTCCATGTTGATCGAAAGATATACGGCTTAGTAACTGATAGCACCTTATTTACCAGCCTCGGAAGGATCTCTTCCGAGGCTTTTTCTTTTATAGATCCTTCGCAAATAGAAAAACGGAATGTTGGATTAGTAAAAGAACTTCTTTATTTAGCAATTTCCATATCTGAAAGTTCGAGTTTCAAACGAATCAAGGAATAAATCGATGCGCTGATCCCTTTTTCATTTGATATAAAACGGATTGAATTTGCATCTTGGAGATATGACAGAGAAATTCGACGTTCTATCCATTCCTTTCAACGTACATATCCAACTCTCCAGACCCAAGACAGGAGAAGACGCTCTTCTTGTGATGGAAGACAAGCCCATTTACAAGAATCACGTAGGGACAGGACATGCTGCTGCGTTATTCGCTCTTGCTGAAGGAAGCGGTGGGGAATTCCTTCTTTCACGTATTTCCTCTTTGCCGTATGAGATCGTCCCTGTGGTGCGCAAATCTGAAGTGAAGTATAAGAAGCCTGCACAAGGAAGAGTGATCTCCCAAGGGATCATTAACGACGAAGAATGGTCCGCATTCCTCGCTCAACTCGATAAGAAAGGAAGAGCCGGACTTACTGTCGGAGTCGAGTTGTTCGACGAGACAAATGCGAACGTAGCAAGCTTCAGTTTCGATTGGTTCATTGCTAAGAAATAAGAACGATTCAATCCTCTTACTCAAAAAGACCGTGAGGCCTATCTTATAAGATGAAGCGGTCTTTTTGTAGATGCCTGTTCGACAATACTTACATAAAGTAATCTTCCACTTATATTCCGATTATAAAACTCTCCTTTTCTCTCTTCATCGTCGTTCGAAATAAATTCAAAAGTTGTAATGTTTATTTCGAACGACTTCGCTTGCAGTCGGCTTTTTCAAAAATTGTTTGACCTTCCTTGAATTTCGGATAAGCAAGTGTGCTACAACCAGTAGGTGGTGGAGAGAAAATGAAAAAGTTGAACTGGAATCTCGCATATGCTTTTGCCTTGATCCTTGTTATTTTAGGTTGTTCCGACAAGTCTTCGGAAAAATCGGAGAGTGATAACTTACTCGCTCTTGTAAACTCGTCCTCGAATTCGGCTTCCAGCCAAGGTTCTTCTATGAACAGTCTGGCAGCTTTGCCGACTTCTACTCCGTCGGATGTCTTTTTAGTAGGCGCCGCAAAGACGGATATTACCGGTCCATTCGTTCAATCCAGCACGGGTTATAATAGCCCGGGAGACCAAATGTCCGGATTGGCAATGAGGCTTTTCTCTCGAGCTTTTGTAGTGGAGCGTCCTGGAGGTTCCAGAGTGGCTATCGTGACGAATGATATGCTTCACATGTACCAAAGCGTTAAGGTCGGCGTGGTTAAGAAGTTGCAAGCCGACGGATACGGTTCTGCATTTAATAACGATAACGTAGTGATCTTTGCGACTCACGACCACTCCGCTCCTTCCAATATTTCCTGGTATACCTTGTTCAACTTATTCAACGGTGTGATCGGTTTCGATAAGGTTCACTATAATATCGTGGTCAACGGAACTGCGGCAGCCATCGAGTCGGCTTATAATGCAAGAAAGCAAGCCCGGATCAAATTCGCCACCGGCACCCTGTCGGGAGCTACAAATAACAGATCTTCCGCTGCGTATAACTGGAATATCGATAAGGATAATTTCGCCAAGAATACGGATGAAACCGTAAGCCTTCTTCGATTCGAGGGAACTGACGGGTCTCCTATCGGTTTGATCAACTGGTTCGGGGTCCACGGAACTTCTCTGGGGATCACAAACCGCCGCGCTCACGGAGACAATAAGGGTTATGCTTCTTATTTAGTGGAATCCACCAAGGGGAACGGATTTATTGCTGCCTTCCCGCAGACTGCTGTAGGAGATGTGAGCCCGAACCAACCGAATCCTACTGATATTACTAAGGCTTTCTTGAGACCGAATGATATAGATCCGAGCCTGGATCCTTTGGAGAATCCGATCGTTCACGGAACCAAGCAAGGAGCAAAAGCATTAGAGATCTATGATTCTGCTTCTTCTGTATTGACGGGAAGTATCGGTTACAGACATTCTCATGTGGTTTGGAATAATAAGATCGCAGTAGACCAAAACTATATCGGCACATATTCCATGCCTTGGGATACGAATAGCGGAAACACTACCTGTGTCGCTACGATCGGTGGTGGGTTCCTTGCAGGAGACGAAGAAGGTGCTCCGGTCGATTTCGCGAAAGAAGGAGATATCCGAAACAATTTCGTGCTCCAAAACGGAGTTTGGGTAAAACAAAATTATAGTCTGACCAATGCAAGCGGTGCCGCGCAGATCCTGGGCTATCTCTGGCCTTTGGCTCAGATCGCATTGAATTCCAGCAAATATGAAGGTTGCGATAAGGAAAAATTCACTCTTCTTCCAGTGGGTGAAGTGGACAGCTTCTGGTTCCCGAACCCTCAGGTTCCTTTCGTTCCAGTAGTACTTCCTTTGCAGATCCTTTCGATCGGGAACACTGCTATCTTAACCTTCCCATTCGAGTTGACTACCATGGCTAGTAGAAGATTGAGAGCAAAAGTCGGAACTACGTTGGCTAATGGTGGTTATTCGAATATGGTGATTGCGGGAATGGCAAATGCGTATGCTCAGTATTTAGCTACTCGAGAGGAATATTCCGCGCAAAACTTCGAAGGTGGTTTCACGGCCTATGGTCCTTGGTCGAATGCGGCATTGATCCAAGAATTCGATCGGATAGCAGGCGATCTAGTTGCAGGTAGATCTACGAATGCCGGACCTACTCCGCCCGATCTTTCCAGCCAACAGTTTATCCAGACTTGGCTTTCTCAAAATGGGATCGTGAACGACGGAGGGAATTTCGGTACAGTTCTTACGGATGCAAATGCTTCTTATAACAAAGCTAAGGATACCGTTTCCGTAAGATTCCAAGGTTCTCATCCAAGAGTAGTCCAAGACAAGAAACTGGACGGAAGCCTATCTTCTTACTATGATCCGAATACATATACCTATCTCGAGATCCAAAAGAAGAATGGAAGTTCTTGGACTACCGTCGCTACCGATAACGATCCTTATACTGCATATGATTGGGTAAGGACTGGTGGAGACCTGTCTCCTACTTCGGAAGTTACGATCACTTGGTTGATCCGTAACCAACAACCTGGGACATATAGAGTCGTATACAACGGTTTGGCGAAACAATTCTGGGTCTTCTTCTGGACGTATGCCAAGTTCACAGGAATATCGAAGGAATTCGTTTTACAATAAAACCGAAACGTTCGCGGTTCAAAGAAAAAAACGGATCCCATTCATTGCAATTCTCCCGGAAACAGGTGGACCTGTTTCCGGGTTTTGCGTATGATTCCTTCTATGGTTCTCAAATCTGTTTCCGTTTCTCTTCTTCTCTTATTGCTTCCTCTCTCTATGGTGCTTTCCCAGCCGAAAGGGATCTATGATTTCACTGTGAAAGATATCAAGGGCAAGGATATCTCCATGTCCAAATATAAGGGAAAGACACTTCTCATCGTGAATGTCGCTTCTAAATGCGGATATACCTACCAATATGAAAATTTGGAAAAAGTATATCGCAAGTACAAGGATAAAGGCTTTCAGATCGTAGGCTTCCCGGCGAATAATTTCCTGTACCAAGAGCCCGGTTCTAACGAAGAAATAGAACAGTTCTGTAGAGTGAAGAAGGGAGCGACCTTCGATATGATGTCTAAGATCTCCGTAAAAGGGGACGACCAAGCTCCCATCTATACCTACCTGACTGCCAGCGCTCCGGAAACTGGAGATATCAAATGGAATTTCGAAAAGTTCCTGATCTCTCCTGCAGGAAAGATCGTTGCTCGTTACAGATCCGGAACGGAACCGGATAGTAAAGAAGTCATGGAAGAGATTGAGAAAAACTTAAAGTAATACTTTTTCGTTTTTTAAATATAGCGAAGCCGCGAGTGTTGATGGAAAGACCGCGGCTTCCCCCTTTATACATATTCTTTCAAAAATGCTAATGTGATCGCCCAAGCTTGGTCCGCGGATGATTTGTGATAGGCTCCTCTCGCATCACAAAAGAAACCATGCTCCGCTTCCGAAAAGACCAGTTCCGTAAAATTCTTGTCCGCAGCTCTTAGAGAATCCGCAACTGCTCGGATCTGATCCGGCTTTGTTCCCTTATCCTTTCCTGCCCAGACGAGTAACAAAGGTGCTCTTTGTAGGGCCGAATAATCCGTGCTTTGAATGATCCGAGTTCCGTAATAAGAGATCGCCGCCTTGAGAGAGAACATTGCGTTTGCAAGAAAGGAAACCCTTCCCCCCAAACAATATCCTATGCTTGCGATCCGATCCGGTTCTATCTTGGGATTGGAGTGGATCCATTCGAAGACTGATTTAAGATCTGAGCCTAGATTCTCCGGAGTGAGTTGGCCGAAATGGATCTGCAAGGATTGAAAGTCGTCATAGGATCCTACGAAACCGGGAGGAGCCGTTCTATAGAACAATTCGGGAGCGATCGCAACATAGCCTTGTTTGGAAAAGCGAATTGCAATATCCTTAATATGATCGTTCACCCCGAAGGCCTCTTGTAGGACTAAAATACAAGGAGAAGGAGAAGAGTCCGGATATGCAACGAAGGCCTGCATGGTTCCGTGAGCCGTGTCGATCTGAATTGTCTCTGTCTTCGCTGTATTATGATTTTGGGACATACATTTCTAACCGGTGAATTAGAAATATGGAAATTTATTGACTTTTGTCCAGTCTTTCCTCGAATTTTTATATCCGATTAAATTCTTTTCTTTTTATTCTTTTTTCTTATATTGGAAAAATGTCTTTTTATAAATACCTAGGGGTGATCCTCTTTCTTCCCACGTTCCTATTCGCGGAATCGAATGCTTCTCCGGAGATCTATGACACCAAGACAAAAGAGAAGGTTTCCTGGGCCATGATCGAAGAAAAAGCGAAAGATGCGGATGTGATCATCTTTGGAGAAGAGCATAACGATAAGTTGGGCCATGCTTGGAAGCTGGAAGCCTTAAAGGATCTATCTCGCAAATTCGCATTAACTCTTTCCTTGGAAATGCTAGAAAGGGACCAACAGAGATCCGTAGACGAGTATATGAGAGGCGAGATCACTGAGAAGGGCTTCTTGAATTCAGGAAAGTTTTGGCCGAATTACCAGAACGATTATCATCCGTTAGTCGTATATGCAAAGGAGAAGTCGATCTCGGTACTCGCCGCTAACGCTCCTAGGAAATATGTAAACCTAGTTTCGAACCAAGGGCTGGAAGCATTGTATAGAATTCGTTCTCCATATCTTCCTCCAAGATATTTATATAATTTGCATAGACAAAAGGAATACGAAGAAGCCGTTGCCGCTGTTCTAGGGGAGCATGGCACGGATCAAGACAAACAAAAGTTTATCGATGCTCAGCATGTTTGGGATTCCAGCATGGCAGACTCTATTGTCGAAGCTCATTATTTGTTAAAACGAAAAGTAGTGCAGGTGAATGGAAGGTTTCATTCGGATAAGGGCCTCGGTCTGACCTATAGACTTAGACAAATGGGGCTGAAAGTTTTGGTTCTAAGTATTTTTCCTTTGGAAGAGGGTAAATCCATCTCCGATCCAGATTGGGGTTTAGCCGATTTCCTTGTGATTACGGAAAGAAAACCTGTGCCTTGATACTTTCGTGCTTGTAGGAGAAATCGAATCCTCCGACATTAATAGGGATGTTGGAGACTAAGGTCCGCACTCTTACTGAAACCAAGTTTGAATGCCTTTCTTGTGGAACGATTTCCAGGCTGCCGGAAGGAGTTCCTACAGGAACAGTCTTCAAGCTTACTTGTTATCGATGCGGGAACAAGGCCTTAGTTAAATATGTATCCACCTTTCAGGAAACTGAAACGGATCGGCCTAATCGACAGTCCGAACTTCCGATCCTAACTCCTCCCAAACAGCCGGTTTCCTTTACTTCGCCTCAGCAACCTTCTCCTTCTCCTTCTTTTTCGGTCCCTAAAAAAGAAGAGAAGAAGATCCAGACTCCCGGCATCTTAGATACTCTTAAGACTAAATTTACGGATTGGAAAAAGGACTGGGCCAACGGTTCTGTAGAAGAGAGACCTTGGTTCCAAAAGATACGTACTGCTACCGAAGGGCCGACTGCATTTCATCGTCCGGTCAAGACCCTTGCGGAAAGATTATTAGATAGAAGTAGAAAGTTCAAGTTCCCTAAGATCAAAATGAATTTTTGGTTTTGGGTCCTTCCTCTTCCTTTGGCCTTGGTTTTTCTGATCTTTTTCTGGTTGGGAGTTATCCAAAAAGAAGGAGAGGTCGAAGGTTTATTAAGTATTTTTTATATTCATCAGCCCACAGTCATTTACGACAGAGACGGAAAGAAGGTCTCAGAGATCTTCGGAAAGAAAACGAGCAATCTGGAATGGGACGCTTATCCCGAAAATCTGAAAAAGATGGTCCTTCTTGTAGAAGACAGAAGCTTCTTTTCTCACGGAGGGATCCATTATTCTTCCGTGCTGAGAGCCTTCTTCGTGAATATCATCAGTTTCCGTTTTAAGCAAGGAGCTTCCACGATCACGCAACAGTTGGCTCGGATCATGATGAATGATCGCGAAAAGAGCCTGGGTAGAAAATGGAAGGAAGCTCAGCTGGCTTATGCCTTAGAATCCGCCTTGGACAAGGAAAAGATACTTCTTCATTATATGAACAATGTGTATCTCGGCCATGGCGCTTTCGGATTCGCGAGTGCCTCCGAGTTCTATTTCGGAAAGAAGCCAAAGGACCTGAATATTCCCGAGATGATCGTTTTGGCGTCTTTGGCCTCGGCACCTAACAGATATTCCCCTTTAAAGAATCCGGATCTTTCTCTTGGCAGGGTAGAAGCTATTTTAAAATCACTGGAAAATGACGGGGCCTTGAAAGAAGATCTTCGTCCTTCCATGATGGATATCTATCAGGCATTTAATACTCGTTCGCCGGGGGAGACCGTATATGGGAATCGAAAGGATGATTCTCCTTACGTTACGGAGCATGTAAGAAAGTTCCTCCAGACCTTATACCCTGATTCGAATATCTATGAAAGCGGTGGATTTTCCGTTTATACTACCATCTCTCAGCCGGTTCAGGCCGAGTTGCAGAGAGTGGTCAAGTCTCATGTGGAGAATCTGCTTCGAAGCGGACAAGTTAGACGAAATCGATTGACGGATCCGGGAAAGAACTCGGATGTAAATCCTTTCCGGAATCTGATGGCGGATCTTTCTCCTGCCCTGGAATTATTCATAGATACGGATCGATTTGCGACGACTGGAGACAGTGGTTTGCAGGCGGCCGTGGTCGCAGTAGATCCTCAGTCCGGAGATATACTTCTTCTTCATGGGGGAACTGAGTTCAAGGCAGACAATCAGTTTTCTCGTGCAACTGCGATGTATCGTCAAACTGGTTCTACGATCAAGCCTATCTTATATTCGGAAGCGATCGATTCGGGGATCGCGACTCCTGCGACCCATATATTGGACGCTCCTTTGATCTATAGAAATGCCGTCTCGAATTGGATGCCTGAGAATATAGGAAACCAGTATGACGGAGACATTTCTCTGAGGGTTGCACTCGCTAAATCAAAGAACACTGCTGCAGTCCAAATTGCCGAAAAACTTGGGTTAGGCGAGATCTCGGATGCGTTCCAAAGATTCTTCTTTCCGGAAGACAAGGTTCTAAAGACTAGATTCAGAAGGGATCTTTCTTTGGCATTGGGCTCCTTAGAACTTTCTCCATTGGAAATGGCCTCAGCCTATTCTGCGTTTGCAAACGATGGAAATGTGGTTCGTCCTCATCTTATTGAAAAAGTAGTTGATAGAGCGGGTAACGTAGTATTCCAAAGAAAGGACCAGGACGAATTCAATCTAAAATGGCCTGCGACTCGTAAGGTAATCTCTCCTCCTACCGCTGAGATTATGGTGGATCTTTTGCATGGAAGTGCGAATCATGCAGGGGTCCGTAATACGGGATATAGGGGAGAAGTGGCCGGAAAGACTGGGACCACGAACGATCATCGGGATGCTTGGTTCGTAGGAGTTCGACCAGGTATCTCCATGGCGGTTTGGTTGGGTTACGATTCTCCCAGCTTCGGGATGGGAACGTCCGCGTTAGGCGGAACAGTGGCAGCTCCTCTCTGGGGAACCGTCGCCAAACTATTCGATTCTGCGGAAGCAGGAGACAAGGACGAGAAAAGAAGATATCAGTTCTCCCAGAGAGCGGTAACTCTTGCTATCTGTCCGGAATCTGGAAAACTCCCAGGGCCGGATTGTCCTAAGAAAGAAAATGAACTATTCCATCCTTCTCATGTGCCGACGGAAGTTTGCCCTCTCACTCATAAATCGGACGCAAAGCAGGAGCTTCTGAAGAATGTTTTCTAAGGGGCAAGCAGGACTTTGCCTTCTTCTGTTTATATTCGGGTTCTCAAAGCTCGACGCAGTTTCCTACGAAGAAGCCTACGAGTTAGAGAAGGAAGCTCCTATCTTCGCTATTCCTCTTTACGAAGAAGTAGTGCGAACCGCTCCGACAGCGGACGTAAGAAAGACTGCTTCCTCTCGCCTTTATTTCTTGTACGAAAAATTCAATAAGTACGTTCCCGCATTGCAATACCAGATCAGGGCCGGTACTTTAAAGAATAAGAAAGGAGAATGGTCTCCTTTGGTCCGCAATCTGGCCGAGGGTTTAGGAGTAAGCGCGTTTTCTTTATTAGGGATCTTGAATGCTTGTTCCAAGGAAACTTCTGCATGGATCCCTCCCGAGCCTACAGTGAACCCAGATACAGGAGAATTGATCCAGCCAATCCCCCCGGAACCATATCGGATCCTGTCCAAGAAGGAAAACTTTCCTTTGGTCCGATTCTGTTATTCCTTGAAAATGAAATACAGGGACTATGAAGGTTGGGACCATATATTCTTTTATTTATTCGATAAGGAATTGATCACTAGGGATAGCGCTCTTCCTCTTTGGGTGGGTTCTTCTATCCAATCCGGAAAGGGAACACCGTATCGTAGGATCTTTTTGTCGGGAAGGTTCAAAGAACTGAGTAACGATTCCAAAGCGGACCTATTATTCTTGTATGCTAAATTTCTCCGTCACAAAGGAAGATTCGAATCTAGCACGCGATACTTTTTGATGAGTGGGAACTATTCATCTGCCAAGAGAGCAAGATGGGAAACTGCAAAGAACCTTCTTCTCATGGATAGAAAGAAGGAGGCCTGCACTTATGTAGGAGACTCTTTCTACTCCGGTGACGAGTCAGAGATCTTGCTCAAGAAGATCTGCCAGTCCGGCTCAGGAGATTGGCTTACTGCATATGTTCCCTCTATTAAGATTCTATTAAGAGAAAATCCGGATCCTGTATTTGTATATGCATTAGAAGGTGGAGGAAGAGAAGCACAGGATTTCTTTTTGAAACAAGTCGGATCGAAATCCTCCGACAAGGACGACGATGGAGAAGAAGATTCCGAATCTACAGAGATCCTTGCAAAATTAGTCCCTCCGGATAGTAGATTGAAATTCCCATTTTGGGATGCAAGAGACAAGGAAGCGGATCTGCTCGTGCCAGACCGAGCCAAGTACTTATGCAAGGTGATCCGTAGGCCATTCTTCGGAACTCCTTCTATCCAACCCCAATTCTGCAAAGAAGTCTCACCGGGAAGTTTGGAAACACTTCTCTCGATTGTAGGAGAAGAGGAAGAAGAAACAAGCTTTGCCTTTGCGGATCCCGCTTATCTTCCTCTTTCCGTAAAATGGTTATGGAAGGACATCTCAAACGGAGATGCTAATCCTGAGGGAATTCCTGCCAAGCCAACCAAGGGACCTTATGCAGAAGCCGGGCCATGGAGCTTAGAATATATCGTTTATCGCAAAGTATTGAACCGCGCCTATGCGGAGATCCGGCTTGGTAAAGATCAGTATTATGTTGTATCGGTGAAACCTTCGTATGTGATCTGGAGCAAGCATTAGGAAGCGATCTTCTAATTTACTGCTGAACACCAGCGCGCCAGACTGCGCGAATAGATAAAGTATCCGAAATATTCCGAAGCGGATCTCCATCCACCAACAGCAAATCAGCTCGAGCTCCCGGAAAGATCCTGCCGCGATCATTTAGGCTAAACCTTCTTGCTGGAACGGAAGTAGCAGCGCGTAATGCTTCGATAGGTTTGAATCCGGCGGCAACCAATAACTGCAATTCATGATGAAGACTAGCACCATGAGCAAGTCCTCCAAGATCTGCGATCGGTTCGGAGACGTCGCTGCCGGCGAGTATATCCACACCTGCCTTATGCAGAGCCATTACACTTTCGAAAGAATCTTCTAGTTTTCCTTTCGGATAGACGTTCATATTCTTTGAAAGAGCTTCTAACCATTCTTTACTCAACTTAGAACTAACTCGTTTATCTGCGACTAATGTGAGGGGACTATTGCCGAAAGCGGTGGAGAGAGTAGTCAGTGTAGGCACAACGAATGCGCCGGAAACTCGAATGGAAGAGATCAGTTCTTTGTCCGGTTTTTCATCAAAGAACAAGTGGGCCAACCCATCTACTCCTGCGGAGATCGCTCTTCGTCCACCTTGAACAGAGGTAACATGAGCGATCGCCATCTTGCCAAGATGATGTGCCTCATTCACAGATGCCACTAAAGTCGCATCATCAAGTACGGGAAGTCCAGGAGTGCCGACTGTATTACCATCTTCTATAATGATCTTAATGAAGTCGGAACCTTCTTTTACTTGTTTGTCTACAAATTGGATCGCTTCTTCCGGAGTGGAAACGAACGGATAACGATAGAATAATTTTAAGAACCAGTTGCTGCTCAGTTGTATGTACTGAGTAGGATGTCCACCGGGAGGAGTGATCCCCATTCCCGCAGAACGCATATCCGCAATATCATTCCGATTTGCAATTTGCCAACGTTCCCAAAACATCCATTGGCCTGTCATTTCCAGTTCCGTCGTTACTCCGAATAAGAGCGCATCACGTAAACCGTCAATATCCGTATGAACATGGGAGTCTATTAGACCAGGCAGCAACATTCCGCCTTTTGCATCTAAGATCTTGGCGCCTTCCGGAATATTTCCACCGATAGACTGGACCTGATTCCCTTTGATAACTACTGTCCGAGCTTGGATCAGCTCTTCTCCATCAAAGATATTCGCATTCGTGATCGCGATCGTCTGATCTTCCGATGCTGTAGATCTTTTACATTCAATTAAGAAGAAGCCTGATACTATCGCGGCAGCAACGATCGTTTTCAGAAAAATGAATGCTAGATAAGGCATAACGAGTTCTTTTTTGATTTTCATAGATAGACTGCTCTTGCCTGAATGAGACCATACTTGGGGAGAAGGTTCCCAAAAGATCAAGCGGGTATCGGAAGGTTAATGGAAAAGAATGGATTTGCGATTTCGTCTTTGGACAAAGTCCACTACAAAGTGAGGAAGAAAAGAGTTCCCACATGCGCAGATTTCGCTTGCGAGTTCGCAATTTTTATGATAGGGAAAATCTCGCAAACCCACGAGCCACTCCCCCCAATCCCGAGATGGGCGGGGGCCGCACTTTTGTAAATTTTCGTTATATATGATTTCTTTATAAAGAAGGGAAGAACTTACTGGGCAGGGAAGGATTCGCCTCTACGCAGTTTCACATCCTGCTCAACTGGGCTCCGAGGCGTCTTTCTCACGCTTTTCGCCATCCATGGCTCGAGTCGCATTCGTTTGCGCTCTCTATGGATCGCTACGAATGCTCTCGCTCGAAAGCTTCGAACCCTTCCGGATTCTTCAGTATATTAGGATTTTGTTTTAGGTAAGGAGAACTTACTGGGCAGGGAAGGATTCGAACCTTCGAAGGCTTGGCCAGCAGATTTACAGTCTGCCCTCGTTGACCGCTTGAGTACCTACCCGTTGTTCAAAGCCATTATTTTTGCTTAGGGTGGTCGGTCAATCTTATTCGGAAAAGAGGAACGAGCTGCCTATAGGAATCGAACCCACAACCGGCTGATTACAAATCAGCTGCTCTACCAATTGAGCTAAGGCAGCGTTCAGAGACAGTTTTAGATTCTATTTTGCTGGGTCAATCGATTAAAAAGGATTTTCTCGTGTTGGCTCTTCGTGCTAATTGGACAGATGCCTCTTTTTCTGATCAACTCCGGAATGACGATCTCCATTCTTCTTTTCTATGCAGGTTACTGGTTTCGGTTCCGCAACAATCGTCTGCATAGGCTCTTCAATTCGACAGGCATTCTTTTTAATTTGGCAACGGCGGTTTATCTTCTCGCGCTGAAATATTTAGGCGGCGGAATAGAACAGGCTGGCGTGATCCCGAATGTGGAAAGGCTATACATCGATATACATAGAGCGATCGCTGCTCTTACTTTAATTTTAATGCTTCTCATGGGTTGGTCTGGCTACACGGGAAAAAAAAGGTTCCATAGGAAGCTTCACTTTATTTTTCTACCATTATACACTCTCGTTTATATCTCGGGACTCTTTCTGTTCCGTTCGAGCAATTAGGATTCGGGGCCTCTGCACTCATGGAAGACATTAAGGACATAAAAGTATTCGCCAATAATATTCGTAAGAATGTGATCAAAATGGTCACTGCAGCCAAATCCGGGCACCCGGGTGGTCCTCTCGGTCTTGCGGATATTTATGCCGTTCTCTATAAAAAGGTCCTAAATCACAAGCCTTCCGATCCGGATTGGGAAGATAGGGACAGACTCATTCTCTCCAACGGACACGTATGCGCAGTACGTTATGCGGCCATGGCACAAGCGGGTTTCTTTCCAGAGTCCGAGCTTTTGACTTTTAGGAATATCAACTCTAAGCTCCAAGGTCACCCTTCTACTCGATATTTGAAAGGGATCGAAAGTTCTTCCGGCTCTTTGGGCCAAGGACTTTCCGTTGCAGTGGGCATCGCTTTAGGAGCGAGACTATCCAAGAAGAATTATAAGGTCTACGCTTGTATTTCAGACGGAGAATGCGGAGAAGGGATGACCTGGGAAGCCGCTCAATCCGCGGCTCACTACAAGACGGATAATTTAGTCGCATTTATGGATAAGAACGGAATCCAGATCGACGGATTCACTAAAGATGTAATGAATCTGGAACCTTTGAACAAAAAGTTCGCAGCATTCGGTTGGAATGTGATCGAAGCGAACGGTCATGATGTGGATGCGATCCTTACAGCTTTTGAGAAGGCAAAATCGCACAAAGGTTCTCCAACCATTATTCTTTTTGAAACTGTTCTTGGAAAAGGCGTCTCTTTCATGGAGAATAATCCTGGATGGCATGGAACTCCTCCGAATGCCGAGCAAGAAAAGAAAGCTCTCGAAGAGTTGGAGCAGCTCGTTCTATAACACTTTTCGGTTAGAGTCATAAATTATTTTTGTCTCTAACTGATCTTACTCTTTCGATGAGATCTTAACAAAAAGTTTTGTTCTTCACTCGAACAAGATTGTTCGAAAAAAAGTAAGACATAGTAAGTTTATTACGCACATCCTTTTTTTGTAGTAACAAACAGATCCGAATTGACTTTCACTTTCGTTGAGCCGATTTTATTGTTATGCAATCCTCGGATTCTTCTTTCGGTACTGTTCCCTTCCCTCCGGATAAGATAGAGGATAAATTCTACCAACTCGAGTTTTCCTCTTTAGAGGAAAAGTCTCGTATCATCAAAGAGATCGCAGGAATGATACCTTGGCAACTTCGTATTCAGGAAGTTGCAGATGAGTTAAAAGATCCTACTCTTAGGGTCTTTGCTCGTTCCGTAAGTCCCGCTGTTCATTCTGAAAGGATCAGCTATCGTTATTCATTACTAGCGGAAAAGGGACACCCGAATCATTACGACGATCTAGAAGAGGGAGTATTCCTTCTTTCTTCTGTGATAGATCCGGATCTTTCGTATCTTGAGTTCAGGACGTACTTAGATCGGGTCGCTCTTCGCGTGGAAGAACTGGTGGATCTGAACGAAGACCTCGCTTCTGACGAAGTCAAAGTGCATTTTCTTACTAGAGTTCTTTCTCAGGAAGAAGGGTTCGGTGGGAATCACGATCAGTATGAGGACCCGAACAATTCTTATTTGCATAAAGTCTTTGTAAGCAAGAAGGGGATCCCGATCTCTCTTTCCGTAATATATCTTTTAGTGGCTCATAGACTCCAGCTTCCTCTCTATGGGGTCAATATGCCTCTTCACTTTCTATTGCATTTTGAATCTTCCGAGTTCCAAACCTATATAGATTCCTATCACGGTGGGGTTATGTTGGACAGGTCCACTTGCATTCGCTTTTTAAAGGCCAACGGATTTCAAGCCCACGAAAGATATTTTACCCACGCAAGCAGTCTTACCATCCTAAAGAGAATGTTCCGAAATCTGATCCATATCTATCGCAAAAAGGAAGATCGGGATATGGAGAAGGTCCTTTCTCGCCACCTTCTCGCCTTGGACAATAAGTGGAAACCTTGAGATTTTACACCTTCGAAAGGGTGCTTCTTCTTCTCTTTCCTGCTTGAGTCCGAAATTCCTTTCTAAATACTGTCGAAACAGGAAAACCGAGTGAAAACGAAAGGATTGAAGGATCTCTTAGTCCGTAAGTTCGATAAGAAATTAAAAGAGATCATAGACGAAGATCTAAAGATCCTGACCGAGATCAAAGAATATACGATCCGGTCCGGAGGCAAAAGGATCCGTCCGATCCTGCATTATTGTTTGTGCAGGATCTTGGGCTATACTGGGGAAAAATATGCGGATGTGGGAGCCATTGCGGAGTTAATTCATTCCGCGAGCCTTTTGCACGACGACGTGGTGGACGAGGCTCAGACCAGAAGAGGAATGCCTAGCGTTCCTTCTCAGTTCGGGAATAAGACCTCTATTCTGGCAGGGGACTATCTACTCGCCTGCGGGATCGATCATCTGAACGGACTCGGATCTCCGGATCTAATGGATCTTTTTACCACGGTGATCAAGGATCTTTCGGTGAGTGAGCTCATTCAGATGGAATGGGAGAAGAACCCGAAAATTACTTTAGATATCTATAATAAAGTCGTCTATGGGAAGACTGCCTCTTTGTTCGGTGCCGTTTCGGAAGGGGCCGGCATCCTTGCCGAAATGCCAAAGAAGACCCGCAAAAAACTGCATGAGTTTGGGATCCGTCTCGGGTTCTTATTCCAGAAGCAGGACGATGCAATCGATTACTTCCAAGCAGGAGACCAGACAGGAAAGATCCCACTCAAGGATTTCAGGAACGGGCTTTATACATATCCGGTTCTAAGACTTCTCGCAGTTGCGGACAAGAACGATAAGAAACTGGCCCATTCGCTTTTTGCAAAAGACGAAAGGAATTCGCAGGACGATTTGGTTATTCTTTCCTTATTAAATCGTTATAATATTCGTAAGAGCTTAAACGAAGAGTTCGTTGCGGATGTGGAAGAACTTCTTGGATTCTTGAAATCCTATCCGGAATCGAACGAAGGCAAATTGGTTCAGGAACAATTCAGAAAGCTTACGGAAGTTTAAAAAGCCGCAAGAGTCCTTGCGGCTTTTTCTTCTCCAGATCTTAGAGGATCTTATTGAGAAGTAGTAGTAGAAGACCCTGCAGGGATAGAGTTACTTGTGCAATTGATATCGCCTTTGATCGTAACGGAAGGCCCAGTCGCAGTATTTGTATTATAACAGTTCACCCCGTCTTGCGTATAACACATACTGGAAGAAGTCGCTGATGTACAATGAATGAAGTCAGTCGTGTAACACTGAGTCAAAGCAAGACCGGCAGAACCGCTGGTTACCTTATTTCCTACTAGGTTTAACGTTACTGTGAGATAAGAGAGTGCCTGAGTGCTGGAAGTTCCCGTATCGACCGGGACCCCGCTTCCTCCCCAGAAGATCTTTCCGAAGTTTGCAACTACCGGGGATTGGTTCAAAAGGGGAAGTCCAGAATAAGAGAATCCTTGTTGGGAATCCACAGAGCCTTGGTTTTGGGTGGAATCGTATAAGAATTTCAGAGTTATAAACGCTCCAGTGGTGAAATAAAGCCTGGAGTTGATAGTGAACAGGTTGGTGCTGGACCCACCAGTAGTGGTCGTAGTAGTCGTCGTGGTGGTAGAAGATGCAGAATAAGGGCTCGCAGTTCCGCAGTTGGACGTGTTCGTCTTATCTATATCGCCGGTGATCTCGAACTGGCTCCCGTCCGCTCCGGTAGCAGTCAGGTCTACTTTGTTGATATTATTATTATTGCAGGAAATCAGGAAAGAAGCAGCGATCAGAACCGCAGCCGTTACCGGTAATAATTTGGAAAAAACCATCTTCTTAGATGCCATAATTCTACTATCTATCTTCGGAAAGTCAGGGTCAAGAATGAAATCGCCCAGAGACAAAACTCACAGGCATTAAGGATAAGAACCGGATTCCCTCTAAAAGGTTCCCATTGAAGAAGAGTGAAACCGAAGAATCTCCATTTTAGGAGAGGAAAAGATCTGCCATTTCTTCTGATCCTTTTTGGATTTCGGGAACCTAACACGATTCGCATTTCCGGATTATGTCGATGGACTACTTCGTATCCCAAATCGTTGATGTGAATTTAGAAGCTTGCCTGGAAAGGACAGGCTTGTTTTCCTAGAGGAGAAGGCGTCCCAGGGACGAACCCTAGAATTTCACGAGCGAGGCCTATCTTGAAAATTCACCATTATGATTCTATTCCCGACGTAGTCGAAATAGGGGATGGGATCTTTAAGACGGAAATCCCTCAGCCGTTTTATGCTCCTAATAATATATATATACTTCCCCAAGGCGAGCCCGCTCTGATCGATTCGGGCTACCTTGCGAATTTAGGAATGCTCCAAAGAGCGCTTCGTAAGATCGATCTAAGCCTAGGCAAGATCAAGCATATCTTTTATACTCACAATCATTTGGATCATTTGAGTGCTGTTCTTACGATTCGCTATTATACGGATGCAAAACTATATGCGATGAAGGGAATGGCTTCCGGGATCGGTAATTATCTAGAGCATATTGAAATGTTCAACCGCGCGTCTCGTCGTTTGGTCTACAAAGGACATAGAAATCCGGAAGATAGAAAAAAGGAATTAATAAGGATAGAAGAAGGGAATCTAAACTTAAAGAATACATTAAGTAGAGGTTCTCGCATCCAACCTGAACTTCGCTTCGACATAGAATTGGTCGAGGGCGATGTGATCCATGCCGGGGGAAGGGATATCGGATTCCTGCATACTCCTGGCCATAACCTATGGCACTTAACGCCTTACATCTTAGAAGAGAATATATTCTTCACCGGTGATCTGGTGCTGCAAAACATCTCTTCTATCTATGCGGAAGTAGACGGCAATCTTGAGGATTATTATCGTTCTCTGGAAAGGATCGCGAAGATGAGCATTCGTAGGCTATTACCCGCTCACGGGCCGGAACCGGAATCTCCTCAGAAGGCGATCAAACTTCTTCATAAAACACTGCAGATCTTGGAAAGAGGGATCATTCGAAGATTGAAGGAAAAAGAATACGATCTTTCTGCGCTCACTCTAGAAGCGATGGGGGAAAAGGTTGCTAATTCAGGATATTATAATACTGCAATGGCTATTCTTCATTCCATGGTGAGAAAATTCATTGATAAGGGCTGGGTGGAGATTTTGGAAACGGAGCCACCATATGAGACATACCGGTGGATTGGGGCTAAGGAATAGTTCCCACAGGATTTTCGAGTAAATTTTCGATTTGCAGAAAGAAGGGTTTTCTGATATAGGGGAGGCGAGCTTCTCCCACTGAGGGCCAATCTCCTGACCCATAGGGAAGGAGATTCCTGAAAGGTAACTGAGCAAAGCGAAGTTAAATCTAATCGGACAGACTCAGCTCAAATCAACACGATTACCTCCACCACCCGATGAGGGTGGGGGCCAAGCAAAATCTACGCGACTTAAATTTTGCTTCGCTTCGCTCGGCAACCCTGTGGGAATCTCGCTCCCTACGGGTCGCGAAATTGGGTGGGGGCCAAGTTCATCCTTCCGGAATGACCTCTCCAAAAAAGCGGGTCGCCTTGATCTTCAGATTATAGGCTTTGATAAATAAGAGCTCCAGATTGATCACATCTTCCTTGTTGTATTTCAATAACAGATCCAGGGCGTCTTGATCGTCGTACTGCACATATTGCCACCAAAGGCGGACAGCTTCCGCTCCATTGATCTCATAAGGAAGATCCCGTTTGATCCCGAGAGCTTTTTCGCAGCCTTTCAATCCTCCTTTGAAGCCTAAGCTTCGTAGAATGTACATTAGATCCAAATGTCTGTTCTTGAATTTGCGTCCGAACTCTCTCTCCAAAAACGGAACATCGAAGGCAGCCCCGTTGTATGTTACGAATACATTGGAGCTGGAAACGCTTTCCGGGAAATCGTCCATGTTCCGACCTCGAAGAAAGCTTTGGAAATCCTTTCCGTCGTAGGTCCCAACCACAGTCACGAAATCCCCATCTCCTAAACCGGAAGTCTCAATGTCGAGGTACAATAAGCTTTCTCTAATATACGGGAAGAGTCTCCATTTTTGCTGGTTGGGGAGTGCGAAGAAAAAATAGTCCCAGTTCTTTCTGTCGATCTCCTTGCGAGAAAAATCCAAGGAATCCAAAAGCAATCTGGAATACATATCCTCCGGAGATTTTACTTTTTCTTTCAGCTCTTCCCTGAATTCGCTCCAATGCAAAATCCCTCTTTCCCAGAGTTTTGCTTCTTCGATTACATCTATCCCAGGGAGATGGCAGAAGGTATGTTCTAACATGTTCCTCTCGGATCTTAATTTGACGTTTCCGCCAAGAACCGTTTTCCCATGAGCGGGAATAATGAGGCGATCAAAATAGAATAAAGCAAGAAGGGTATATTTCCCCATTTCGCGAAAAAAGTGTTCCCGCCGGCTTTCAACTTAGTAATCGGTAAAAGGAAGGAATCCGTTACCTTCTCCCCATATTGAGTAGGATGGTTTAGGCTCCTGCCGTAAGGGTCCACTGCAAAGGAAATCCCTGTCACTGCGGGTCTCACAAAGCTTAGTCCGTATTCTATGGCTCTGAATCTGGCTGCGCCTGCATGCTGCCAAGCCTCGATCCGAGAAGAAAACCAGGAATCGTTAGTCGGGTTTGCTAAGAAGGTGTATGTATCGTTAGACGCGCTTTTGACCGAATCCTGGGTCAACGCAGGGAACATGGCCTCATAGCAGATCAGAGGAAGGATCTGATACTGCACTTTTTCTTCTTTTCTCATCTCGGCAGAAATAGGACGAAAATTTTCCGGATTTTGAATAAGAGAAATTTCCGCCTCCGTAGGAGGAGAAGGCCATCTCTGTCTCTGCAAGAATCTTTCTCCTTGCAGGGGTTTTGGATCTCCTCCGGTCACGTAACGGGAGGTTTCCTTGAACAAACTTCTCAAGAAAGGAAATACGGACTCGAATGGAATATATTCCCCGAAAGCCAATAATCTTCTCTTGTCGTAGCGCTGGAATTCGCCCGTATTCGAAGACAGCAACGTAACCTGGTTTTTCAATCCTTCTGGAAATTGGTTCAATTCATTGTATAGAACATCCGCGCCGGTTTTGTAGGTTAGATACGTTACAGCTCCATGGAATGTAGAAGAATAAACGGAAGGACTTGCAGGATCACTCGGAATGGTCCCATGAAAGGGGATGGCAGATTCGGGAATAAAAAGAATATCTGGAGGAGGAGAAGTCTCCAGAGAAGATCTAAGCCCTAGTTCCAAAGAAGTACTGATAGTTTGTCCCACGAATTCAGGATTCTCCGCCAATTCTCTCTTTCCGGGAGAAGTGTTCGGTTGCAAAAGTACCGCAGAAAGTTTTAAAACGTCGTTCTCCACTTTGGGAGTGCTGTTCGGAACCTCATAATTCGGAGCGAGATATAGCCTGAGCCCGCCCAGGGTCCATACCAATCCGAAGATCAGTATTCCAGAATATGCAAATTTTCGAATAGAGAGATTCTTCCATAAAACCAGACTAGAGGTCCCCAAGAGAAGAAAGAATCCCACTCCATAAACTCCCGCAAAGGAAGCGATCTGGGAGAAGGATAGGTTCCCTTCTCCTAGATTTCCCCAGAACCATGGGAATAATTGCGGAGTGATCATGTCGGTAAACACTCCCCAGATAGGAAAGATTGCCCAAGCAAATACTTCCTTCTCTTTAGAGGACTTTCTATATTTGGAATATACTTTTAAACTGATATTCCATCCGAAGAAGAATAGGAATAATTTTATATGGGAGAAGAGTCCATAGACTAGAAAAACGACCCAAGAGACAAGCGGCCCCGCTCCTGAGATCGCCGTGATGGAAGATGGGATCCAAAAGAAAACCACCAGATTGATGATCTGAGAGAGAAGAAGGAGCCAATAGATCGTCGATCTAATGCTCCACTCCCTTAGCTCCCAGAAAAGAAGATACGCGCAGGCTGCTCCAAGTCCTCCCGCGGGAAAGAACTCGAAGGGTTCCATTCCGAACAAGATGCCGAATGCAAGCCCAAACGAATAAAGGAGAGGACGGATCGGATTTCTAGAGAATCGGATCATTTACCTTGTAAACGTCTTTGGTCTTCTTCTAACGCTTTACGTCTCGCATATGCGTCCGCTTCTTCTTGGCCTAGGTTCTTGACCCGGATATCTTTTAGGGCCTTGTCTCTTTCATCGGGACGAGCAGTTGGATGAGACTTGAGCCAGGCCTGTTCTTCCTGGTCTGTCTGGGTCTCTTTTTGTTTACTTGCTTCGATCTCTTTATAGACTTTTTCGATCCTGTCTGCTCCGTCCTTACCGAAGTATTTTTCTCGGATGGCTCTTACCTGAGGATCTTTTTGAGCAGAAGGAAGCTTGTCTAGATCGGATTCCTTAAAGTATAACTCTGTTTCGTACTTTGTGAACTTTGGCTCTCTCTTGTTGATCGCGTTATAATAGTTCCCATAAACTCCCTTTCGATACTCTTCGTATCTCGCGAGTTTTTTATCTCCGGGTAAACCCTTGATCTCACCTAAGAAATGATCGTATCCGAACTGGAATTCCTTCTCGGATTCTTCCAAGCCGAAGATCAGTTTCGCGTCTTGGTCGGAGAAGATCTCTCTTCTCTTCTTCTTGACCAAGTCGTAGATCTCTTCGGGGGATTTTCCTCTAGGTTGTTCAAATTCCCGTAATACGATCTCATAAGATAAATATTTTCTAAAAAGACCGACCAGTCTTTCTCCGTCTGCGCCCGGATAGTGTTCTAGGATGAATGCTTTTACGATCTCATTACATTGGTCCGGACTATAATCTGCAGGACATTTCCTTCTCAATTCCCAAAGAGAAGAAACCAGATCCAATTCTCCGTTGGATGCATTCTTGATGATCTCGTCATAGGTGAGCCATTCTCCATCCTTGTAGAGATCGTGAGAGGTTGCGACAATCTCCGGATTGATGACCCATTCACCCGCTTCGTTTTGGGTGACTCTATAACCGTCGGAGTCGGTACCATCGAAGCCGAAGTCTTTGCCGGAGGAGCTTGGCTCCCAGAGTAGAAATATAACTATGGCCAGGAATACAAGGAAACCTACGGAAAAAAGCCAAACTTTCAGGGGGATTTCTTTTAAACGTTCTAACATCTTCACTATTTACCAATAAGAAGCGTTGAAACTATCTTCCAGGTGCAAGAAGGCAAGATGTTTTTCGAAGAAAAATAAATGGCGCCTTCTACCCGACATGAAAGAAGTATCATATGCCTCTTCCTATTCTGTACTATCCGGAAGGAACGACCGGAGCCTCGGAAATCTTTTCTCATTTCCGGAATCTGGAGGTCAGACCCTATCCTGTAAAGGATCCGCAGTCTGTGGAACAGGAGAAGCCGGAGATCCTGATCGCAAATACAAGACTGAAGGTCGATCGAGAGACCTGCAAAAGATTTCCGAGTGTGAAGGTGTTCGCTACCGTAAGTTCCGGAACGGATCATGTGAATTTCTCGGATCTAAAACAAGAATCCAGGGTCTTTCTGAATTCCCCCGGATGCAATGCAGGGTCCGTCGCAGAATATTGCTGGGTCTCGCTTCTTCATTTCTTTTCGGAACAAGAGTTAAGACAGAAGAAGGTTGGGCTCATCGGTTATGGGAACACGGGTCGTGCATTTGCAAAGATCCTAGAAGAAAAGGGAGTCTCTTTTTCCTATAACGATCCATTTCATAAGGAAGGATCGATCCCTCTTCAGGAGATCTTGGAATTTCCGATCGTAAGTTTTCATATTCCACTTACATCGACAGGGCCGTATCCAACCCAAGATCTGCTTACGAAGCAGATGGTTGCTTCTTTAAGACCGGGGACCTTGGTATTGAATACGAGTAGGGGAGAGATTTGGAGTGCGGAAGCATTTCAAACGATTTTAGATCGAAGCGACTTACTGAAGGTGTTGGACGTGTTTCAGCCTGAACCTCCGAAAGAAGAATTGGCATTGCAGTTAAGCGAACTTTCTCATTCCATTCTCACTCCTCATATCGCGGGATATAGCCAGCTCGGTAGGCTTTTGGGAACCTATAGGCTTGCGGAGAAGTTATGCATTCTATACAAGGATGGTCCGCTTCCTCCCTTGCAAAATTTTTTAGTGAAACATCCTCCTATAGAAACTGCCACTTTCCTGAAAGAAGAGGATTCTCTACTGAGAGAGGCTTGGAAAAAGAAGGACTGGGAATATTTCGAAAGAAGAAGGAATTCATATCCTATTCGAAAGGATATGGGACTCGCGGAACTATATTAGAAAATCTTATTTTACTAATGTCTTTTCGCCCGGAAAGATCATGTATTTAGGCCGGACTCTTGCGAGAATATCGTCTATCACGAATACTTCTCTCGTTCCTCTTTTTCTCTCGAAGGGAGCCTCATATAAAAAACCTAGAAATACTAACTCGGAACTTTTGTGAGTGACCAGATCGTCTTGACGGACCTTTCGAGTGATATCGACTTTTAGGGTCTTCCAACCGGTAAAATTAAAATGGGTCAGCAAAAGCTTTTTGATCTCCAGAGTGGAATCCCGAACCAAAATAAAAAGGGATCCCCCTCCTTCGTTTGCATACACATGGAACTTAAACTCTTTTACGAAATCCTGAGAAGTCCAAGGCTTCTTGAATAGGATCTGAAAGGACTGGTTCTTCTCCGCGCTGACTTCCACATACAGAGATTTTTCGGAATCTCTCTCCGGAGTCCTGAATACGGTAGAGATCCGTACTTCGGGTGTAAAGTCGGGACCAAGCTTCGCCTTTACATTCTCTTCGCCGAAGGATTCCGTTTCGAAGTCTTGTACTAGGACTTCTTTGTAAATTCCGGAAAGATCCACAGCATGATCCGAGAAGAAGGGAAGGCAATGGATGAGCAAAAGAATTCCGATCGGAAACTTCTTCTGAAAATGGAAAAATCCCTTTCGGCTCATATTCCTAATTTCGGCGCATTCGTCTAGGACCGCAATCCTCCTTCTTTTATTTTTCAGGATTTAAATGACTTAAGTGTTCGGGAGCTTTTTCTAAAAATCTTGCTCGGGAGAAGCTTCGTCTAAGAATCAGTCTATGGATTCTTCGGAAGATCCCTCTCTTCATACAAAGCTGGAATTTTCGGACGCATTCCATTCTGCGTTCCGGGAATTCTTCGGAGACGAGAAAGAATTACAGTACGAATTATACGATATCAAGTCCGAAGGATCCGGGCCAAAGGCAAGATGGGCCACATTCACGATCCGAAATCCTCTTGGTGGAAGATCTCTTGCGTTCCGATTCGATCCGGATACAGGCTCCTTCTATGCGATGCTTCGAGTACAAATGATCCCGGGAGAGGAAGATTGGAATCTAGACTCCTTCTTCTTAAGAAAAGGATTCACCAATATGAACTCCATCGATGTGCAGAAGAATGCCGGAGAGTGGATCTTTCATTCTTTAGCTAGACACTATCTCGGCACTATCTTTCGTTTTTGTCCTAGGATCTTAGAGCCCGATTATAAATTAGAACCTTGAGATAGGCATGAGAGAAAGCATAGATCCAATTTTGATCCTAATCATCGTTTCCGGATTCTGCGTAGGAATACTCTACGGGCTCTGGATCAAGAAAAGACATAAACGCAAAGAATGATTTGTTTGAGCTACTAACTTAAGGGATAATAAAAAATTTCCGGAGAATGAAAGAAGGAAACGGCTTTATTGTTATTTAAATCAGATAACAATGCGCACCGGAAAAAATCTCAAACTTCGGATCTGGAAATCCTATCGGATGTTTCGCCCATTCATGGCGATCTTGCTTTCCTTATTGTTTTTGCTTTTGATGTTATATCTTCCGATCCGACTCTGAGGTCGATCGGTTCTAGATCCCATAACAGAGTCTAAATTTGGCAATCGTCCGAGGGAATGAATAGGATGTTCTTGAAGAATGATTTCAGGACTTCTCTTCCCTTACTTTGCAAATCCCGCTCGCTGGAAATATCGGATTGGATCTGCAATCCGTCGAACAATGCAAGAAGGGTGCGGGCTAACAGCTCCGGCGAAAGAGTTGCCTTGATCTTTCCGTTCGTTTGCGCCTCTTCTATCGTTCTTGCAAAAAGTTTCTCTAAAGAATTATAAAAATTTAATATTTCCGGTTCCATAGCACCGCAGGCGGTGGCTTCTGCGAAAAGGCGAGGGCTACAATTCCCTTCAATGGACAGACGTTTTGCCAATCTCTCTAAGTATTCCACTAATCTAAGATGAGGAGGAAGGGCCAAAACCTCGGAGTCCTCGAATCCGAATCTTTCCCAGGAGAGAAAGTTCCGAATGAGAGTGTCTCTGATCTCTTCCTTGCTTTCGAAATGGAAATAGATTCCGCCCTTTGTGAGTCCCGCAGCTTCCGCAATATCCTGGACCGAGGTACGTTCGAACCCCTTGCTAAAGAAACATCTCATCGCCGCTTGCAGGATCGAGGTTCTGCGGATCTCCTCGGGCATTTTCTTCCAGCCGGGCTTGGACTTTGCCAATTTCATCAGGCCTCTATTTCCCTCGCTTTGGGCGCCTTCGTCAAATGAATTCTGACTCCGGTCTAAAAATAAATACCAACTGGTAGGAATTTTTATTGACCAGCCTGTCTAAATAAATACCGAATGGTAGGAGATTTCCGAGAAGAGAGGAATGGGAAATGGTTTCAGTTCTAGAGAAAAATCCATTGCTGGAGCCGCTTACGCTCCCGAACGGAGTAGTGATTTCGAACAGGATCGCTAAGGCAGCGATGGAAGAAGGGATTTCGGATCGGAAATTTCTTCCCGGAGAAAAGATATTCCAACTCTATTCTCGTTGGGCCAAGAGCGGAGCGGGGCTTTTGATTACTGGAAATGTTATGGTGGATCCGAACGGACTCACCGGTCCAGGAAATGTGATCCTAAGAAAGGGAATGGATCTTAGCGGCCTCAAAAAATGGGCCAAGATCGCAAAGTCGGAAGGTTCTAAGATCCTACTGCAGATCAATCATCCCGGAAGGCAGACCTTCAGTTTCGTTACGGAAACCCCGGTGGCTCCTTCTCCCATCAAAGTAAAGATCCCAGGAAGAATGTTTGAAAAGGTTTTCGGAGTTCCAAGGGCTCTCCGAGGAGAGGAGATCCGGGATCTGATCCAAAAATTCGTGAATGCCGCGCTTCTCGCAGAAGAAGCAGGTTTCGATGGTGTAGAAGTTCACTCCGCTCACGGATACCTGATCAATCAGTTTTTATCTCCTATCACCAATATTAGAGAAGATGAATGGGGCGGTTCCCTAGAAAATCGGGCACGTTTTTTGGTAGAAGTGGTCAAAGGAATTCGCGCTGCAGTAAAACCTGGATTTTGCTTAGGAGTCAAATTAAACTCCGCAGACTTCCAAGGAGGAGGTTTCCAAGAGGAAGATTCCATTCGTGTCATCCAGATGTTGGAGCCTTTGGGTGTGGATCTTTTGGAAATTTCCGGAGGGAATTACGAATCTCCTGCAATGCAAGGTGGAAGCGGAAAGAGAGAGGCTTATTTCCTGGAATTCGCAAAGAAAGCGAGAGAGATCACTAAGATCCCTCTTTTAGTAACGGGAGGTTTTAGGACCAGATCCGTAATGCAAGAGGCGATTTCCTCGGAAGAAGCGGATATGATCGGGATCGCGACCCCATTCGCATTCCATCCTGAATTTGTGCACGCATTAGCAGAAGGGAAGATAGAGAAGGTCTCCACGGATATCCCTAAACTATCCAATCCTGCAATCAA
The DNA here is from genome assembly GCF_004770615.1 of Leptospira langatensis. Taxonomy (NCBI): domain Bacteria; kingdom Pseudomonadati; phylum Spirochaetota; class Leptospiria; order Leptospirales; family Leptospiraceae; genus Leptospira; species Leptospira langatensis. The sequence goes on along the minus strand of NZ_RQER01000004.1, from coordinate 153,963 downwards.
TTCAATTGCAAGGATGTCGGCAATCCGTTTGCAATTTCGTAGAATGGGAGAAGGAAAAGAACCGAAATTGCCTAGATCCTTAATATTCAATCTGATCTTGGATCAGATCCGAGGCAGAAGGAACGCCAAAAGATATAAGAAATTCTTAATGGATGGCGCGAATTAAGAAAGAAGAATTCATCTGTAGAATAGCAAACCTTAACTGTCCGTCGGAAAACCCGACGGACTTTTTTTTATTATTTATGAGTTAGGGAATTCTCTTTTAGTTTTTCGTTATTCCAATCCATCATAGGGGATTCCTTTAATAGGAATGCGATCCCGAGATTGACGGCTCCTAAGCCTATGAAGATCTTCAGGAATAGATCCGATCCAAGAGTGTTCAATCCTACAATGAATGCGATCCCCGAGATCTGTCCGATCCAAAGCAACAGTCCTTGAGAAGAAGATTCCGGAGCAGGAGAAGTAATTTCTGCGCAGTACTGGAATCCGATGGGAGCTCCGATCCCCAATACGAAGAAGCCGATCAGGAATGCTCCTGCCAAAACGAAAAAGTAATCGTGAGCGAAAGAAAGCAAAAAGATCCCAGGCAAGAAACCTGCCATTGCGAGTAGGATAAATGGTTGTCTTCTTCCTAGTTTGTCGGAGATAAGAGGCACAAAAATCCCGCCGATGATCCCGGACATGAGCATCATGCCCGCGATCTCTCCGGATTGGGTCATATTCAATCCTTTGGACTCGCAGATCTGGTCTATGCAAGTGCTGATCGCATTAAAGATCCCCAGCCCGATCAGGAATAGGAAGAGAGCCTTTTGCATGTCTTTCTGCTTCAGGATATGCTTCAGTCCCTCGAATACCTTGATCCTTGCATCCTCTCCATGAGTGCTCGGGGAAGTAGGCGGCTTCTCCCTGAAAAATGCTAGAAAGAGAACGGCACCTACAAAAGACGCGATCCCGTAATTCAATAGAATTCCAGGAATGGCGGCAGGATTCGGTTCCGCTTCTCCTAAGAGTCTTGGAGTTAAGAGCATCACAATGATGATCCCTATAAACTGAGCCAAGGTACCTAAAGCAACTGCGGTGGCTCTTTCTGTAATAGGGAACCATTGCACGCTTACCTTGGTGACTGCGTTTAGAATGAAAGGTTGAGCGATTGCTAAGCCGATCTGAGATACGATGACTATATTAAAATCATGAGCGTAGAATCCCTTGAGTAGGGAGAAGATACCTGTTAAGAAGGCTCCTATTCCGACCCCGATACGGATCCCGTAGGTGTCGATGATATAGGAAGCCGGGATCGCTAAGAATACGAACACTCCCAAGAAAATCAGGGAAAGAAGATCGATCTGAAGACCGGTTACGCCATAAAATAATTTGGCCTCCCTTGCAACAGACGCAAGACTCAGCCATTGGATTTGGATTATTGCCGTGATTAGAGCGTATAGACCAAGAATCACCCATCTGTAGCCGTATACCTTTACTTGGTTTTCACGCATAGAAAGCCCCATTTATATTTTGATCGTTAATCGAAATGGTTTCGCTTAACCTTCCCGTAACAAACGCAGTGGATGCGAATTAGGAAGTTACTTTGACAGTATAAAGCAGATTAGCTGGGCTTCCAAGCAAATTATGATTTTGGAATGAGTACTCTTCTTCTCTTCCTACTTTTATTATAACGATCCCAATATCATTTGTGAAATCGATTTTGAGAAATGTAAGGAACATATAAGTGGAGGGTAATTCTCTCTTTATTTTATAATTTTATACCTGCCAAGTCGAGGTAAACGATCGTTCCGGTATTTTAATAAATAAGAAAGTTATAAGAGCGCATTTTTTCACATAAGAGCGGTTCTTAAATTCGGACGTTCGACTTTGATAAGGCGGACGACCTTTCGGATCTTCTTTGCTAAGATAAAGCAAGTGGAGAAAATCCTATGTTAAAGAATTGGATCATGGTTTCGATACTCGTATCGGCCTTCCTAAAATGCGAAACAGGCAATCTAGAGGATAGAACGACTGCCCCGAAATATTCTAGCTCTTCTATGGAGACGGTCATCCAGTTGGATCGTCCTCCTGGGAATATCAGTGTCTCTGCTTCCGGAAGGATTTTCTTTTCCTTCTTCCCACAAGGGACTCCTCCGATCAAAATTGCAGAATTGAAAAATGGACAGGTGATCCCTTTCCCCAGCCAAGCCTTTCAAAGTAATTTCAACACCGTTATCTCCGTTCGTGTGGACGATAAGGGAAGACTATGGACCTTGGACTATGGCAATCTAGGGATCGGAACTCCTCCCGGTATATACGCTTTCGACATAGAGACCGGAGCGGTATTGCATCATTATCAATTTCCTTCCGACATAGCTCCTAAGGATTCGCTCTTCAACGATATGCAAGTGGACACTGTTACCGAGACTATTTATATCACGGATACAAGCCCGATCATTCCCGATCCTGGCTTGGTTGTGTACGATATCGCATCTAAGAAGGCAAGACGTCTTCTAAAAGGCAGTACTTCCGTTACGGGAGAGAAAAACGAGATCGTTGTAAACGGAACTCCTTTCGAAGTAGCAGGAGTACCGATCATCTTCAATGCGGATTCGATCGCGTTGGACCAAAATCTAGAATGGTTGTATTTTGCTCCTTTTACTTCCGGAGAATTATATAGAGCTAAGACAAGCGCACTAAGAGATACGACACTAACTGCGGCCCAATTGTCGGCTCAGGTAGAACAGTATTCTTTGAAGTCTATGAGTGATGGGATCAGTATCGACAAGAACGGAAATATCTATGTGACCGATCCGGAACATTCCGCGATCAATTTCATCGATCCTTCCAAGAAGATCACCACTCTATACAAAGATACGAAACTTCGGTGGCCGGATGGATTCTCGTATGCTCCTGACGGATACATGTATCTGACTTGCAGTGCATTGAACGATGTGTTCTTGCAAACCGACCTTACGATCCTAAGCAAGGGACCTTATTATATCTATAGATTCAAACCGGAAGCGGAAGGGATCTTAGGTAGATAAAGCAGATAGGAACTGTCAGGATAGATGGTCCGCCGGCGCAAAGGTCGGCGGTATTACTGCGATTCGCTGGTCATCGGTTTTTTCTGAGTGACTTTTTCGGGCAGATCCCTATCTCTTCTCTGCCGGCTTTATAGTACCTTGCAGATTCCCTTTGATCGATCCGGAAAAATGATTGCCCTTTTGGACTCCTTTTTCAATCTCCTGATGAGTGAGCACTCACTCATTATCGGTTCAGAGAAATAAAGCCGAAGTTCCGGAGGGTTGCATTCATGAAATCTAAAGTATTTGTTCTAGCCTATGATATTGGAACTACAGGGACCAAGACCTGCCTCTTCGAGATCGGAGACAAACTCACACTCGTACATTCTTCTTCCTTAGAATATGGACTGACCCTTTTAGAAGGAGGAGGAGTAGAGCAAGACCCAGAGGATTGGTGGAATGCAATGAAGGAAACCACCTCCGTTCTTCTCAAAGAAACCGGATTGGATCCGGCCCAGATCGCGGGCATATCCTTCTGCTCCCAAATGCAGGGATTGGTCTTGGTCGACAAAGACCTGAAACCGGTCCGTCCCGCGATGAGCTATATGGACCAGAGAGCCCGAGAGGAAATGAAGAAGGGCATAGAGCATGGGATCAAGATAGAAGGCCTGAATGCTTTCAAACTCTTGAGATCCTTGCAGATCACAGGTGCAGTAGCAGGAAGCGTAAAGGATCCATTATGGAAATATAAATGGGTGGAGTCGAAGGAGCCCGAAAAATTTTCCAAGGTATCTAAATGGTTGGATGTAAAAGATTATCTGACTACTCGATGCACAGGGCGAGCGACCATGACCCTGGATTCCGCATTCGCCACCTTCTTATATGATTCTCGTCCTGGCAAAGGACATTGGCATAAGGGACTCTGCAGGATGTTCGGAGTCCGAATAGAGCATCTCCCCGAATTAGTACAGTCGACGGAAAAGATCGGAGGCCTAACGGAAAACTCGGCTAGAGAGTTAGGATTACAAGTAGGAACTGCAGTTTTTGGAGGAGGAGGGGACGCTTCTCTGATCGGGATTGGGGCCGGTGCGGTGGAAGAAGGGGACACCCATATTTATGCGGGGACCTCCGGTTGGGTTTCCACAGTCACTAAAAAGAGGACTGTAGATATCAACGCGAGAATTGCGTCAATCGTGGGTGCGAGAGCTGGTTATTATAGTTATTTTGGAGAACAGGAAACCTCCGGTAAATGTCTGCAATGGGTAAAAGATCATCTCGCCTTGGACGAGATAGATGTGTACTTAGAAAAGAGAAATGTAACCGAAGGCCAGGATGCGATGTACGATAGCTTATTCGCATTCTTATTCGAATCCATAAAGGATACTCCTGCAGGAAGCGACGGGGTGATCTTCACTCCTTGGATGCATGGAAATCGTTGTCCATTCGAGGATCCTGCCGCAAGGGGGATGTTCTTCAATATAGGTCTAGATACTGGAAAAAGAAAACTTATCCGTGCAGTGATAGAGGGGATCGCATTTCATAAAAGATGGATATTAGAATTATCTGAAGTAAAGATCCCCGCTTCTTCTACCATACGATTTGTGGGAGGAGTGGCACGTTCGCCGATCATTTGTCAGATCTTGGCGGATATTACAGGCAAAACGATAGAAACGATAGATCATCCTCAGAATGCGGGAGCCACCGGTGCGGCCGCGATAGCCGCTCTTGGACTGGGTAAGATCCGATCTTTCGGAGAAATACGGAATTTGATCCCGAGCAAAGAGAGTTGGACTCCGAACCTTGCGAATCAAAAAATATACGATCGAAACTTTTCGGTATTTAAAACACTTTACGAAACAAACAAAGAGCATTATGCAACTTTAAACATACATATATAAATCTAACCGGTGTTATATCCCATAAGGGATTGCTTATGATAAATACTCCTAACGCATTACTTTTTGGAAGTGCGAAGAAGGCTATTGGATATTTCGGTAGGATCCTGTTCCAAGATCCCATACCGAACACGGTTAAGGCAAGGGTGTTAACCAATGAAGAGAGAGGAACAATCGAATCGAGTTCGAGCAAAGATATTAGAAGTCTCGAGAAAGTTATTCGTAAGCGAAGGATATGAGAAGGCGACCATCCGCAGGATCATCGAAGAAGCGGATATCACGACAGGCAGCCTGTATCATTTCTTTAAGAATAAGGAAGAAATACTCCTCGCGATAGCGGGAGAAGTGTTTAATGAGGCGGGGGATACCGCTGAAAGGCTCGTGGGGGAAATGGATCCTCCCTTGGTATTTGCCCTAGAGATAGGGCTCCAGTTCTATCTCTGCCAAAAAAAGCTCTCGATAGCCGAAACATATTTGGCGGCCTATCGGACCCAAGGGGTCACGGAGATGATCGGTAAGAGAGGAGCTCACAGAAGCAAGCTCCTATTCGAGAAATACAATCCTCAGTTCGATCATCAGGATTATCTAATACGCACTCTTGCATTTAGAGGGGTCTTCCAGAGTTTATTGGAAGAGATGGTGTATTCCGGGCAGGTGGATCGGGTCCGAATGATGGCCACAGTCATCGAATTGGGCCTTGCTACTTTCGGGGTGCCTAAGGAAGAAGCAGAACTCGCTCTACAAAAGACTTTCCGTCTTCTGCAAGAAAGAGCCAGCGAGATTGAAGCCTTGGCGGAAGGATTGCTGGAGATCTTCGTAAACGGCCCGAGATGATCTCGGGCGATTTTACTAGATACGAACTTAAACCCGCGAAAGTCTTTCTTCCATTCCCTCGGCTACTTTACGGACATCTTTCTTATTAATGACCACTTCGTAAGCAGCATACATAATAGGAACTTCGGTAGGATCGATCTTCATCAGGTTCGGCATTACTTTCAAACCGTAGAATCCGTTGGACATCTTTTCGGAAGGACGTCCGTTCGCTATATCGTAACCGGTCTTTCTATCCTTCGCATCGGTTCCAAAGCAAGAAAGCATGAAGTCGGTGAGTCCGGATAGTCCCTGGAAGGTTTCCTGTTTTCCTCCCATCTGCACTCCTACCTTTACCATTTCGTTAAAGAAACGATTGGAAAGATGGAAGAGGGAATTGTCCACATTCCCTCCGAGAGTCTGCTCAAAATGTCCTTCTACAATTCCCATTACAAGGGCGTAGATCGTCTTGAGGGCTCCTCCCAGCTGCACTCCCTTCACATCGCTAGGAATGATGGCAGGTCTCGGGAAGATATAACCTGTAGTTAACAATTTTTGAATGCGAGGGATCAAGCTCTCGTTCACCGCCGCGATCTCGAATCCGGAGATCTTTCTCTCCATGATCTGATCCGGGTAGGAAGCCCCGGAGACTACTCCGATCCTATCGTCTTCTAATCCGAGACCTTGTTGTAGATCGTCCAAGATCAAACCGGCACTTGTGAATCCTTTGATGATATTGAAGAAAGGAGCCTTGTTCTTACTTAAGTAAGGCTGTAGATCCGGATAGATAGTATGCAATTCCCAAGGATTGGTACCTTGGATGAATAAGGTAGCCGTCTTTAATTCTTCCGGATCGGAAGTGAATGTCAGGTTTGGAGGAAGTTTGTATAGCGCATACGTCCTCAGGTCCCTTCTCTCTATATTGGATTGGGAAGTATAGCTTTGGTCCGGATGATATACTTTTACTTCGATATCCTTGTTTGCGAGAACCGTTGCGATCGCGATCCCCATGCTGCTGTTCCCGATAACGACCACTTTCTCATTCGGCTCTTTCGGTACCTTGATGAGCTTGTTCTGGTCTCTCGAATCCGCACTGTATAGATTCCGATAGATCCCATGTTGGTGCTTGTTCAGGTTTTGCCCTACAAGTAGAGCCAGGTTATCGATCAGGAATTGCTTCTTATCCCCATGTTCCGGGAAAGGTAGATGCTCTATATCTTTCGGAAATGTTGCCATTTCCTTTTTGGAAAGATCACCGACTAATACCGGTTTGCCGATGGTCAACTTTCCAGCTACCTGATTGAATAGAAGGCTAGTCGTCGGAAGGATCTTGTCCGTCTTCTCTAAGGAGATAGGAAGAATGACCTTATTCGCCACATAGTGATATACGGTATCCACGAAAGGCATAAGCCTTCCATCTCGGGAACGAGTTCCTTCCGGGAAGATGGCCGCGATCTTTCCTTCGCTTTGCAGCTTTTGGGAATGACGGAAGGCCCTCATATTGATCTTGGTCATAAGATCGGAAAGGCTTGGGTTATCCGCCATGTCTCTCTTGGAGCAGACCAGAAGCGTCCCGAACATGTAGAGACCAAGTCTCGTAAAATCCGGCTCATAGGCCAAACGACCGGCGATAAAGACCAATTGTTCGGCCACTTCTCTTCCTTCCGGGGAAGCATGGTACAAAAGATGAAAGATTGCAGGAGCGTCTAAATGGCTCAGGTGGTTGGAGATCAGAGTAACAGGATATTTCCCGATCAGAGGCTTGACCGCTGCTAGGTTCTCGATTCCTTCCACAGTAAAGAATTTCATGATAGGCGAAAGGAACTCGATCATGAATTCTCGGGCTTTTTTCTCAGGAGGAGTGTATACTCCGATCTTTTCCAGGGCGGAAGGATCCTTGAAAACGTCCATCACCGGAGGCATCGGAGTGACTGAGCAAAGGTACAGAAATTTCTGAAGTATCTTCTTAGCCTCTTCTTCGCTCATTCCCGATCTTTTGAATAGGTGAATGTTCTCGAAGAATTCCTTTTGCCATCTACCGACGGATTGCTCTTTTTCTGCCATGGTACGTCTCTGTTTTTGATCTAGCGGTGGTTCCGGTTTTCGGTTGGAGTAAGATCGAACTTACGGTTCGTTACGAGATTTCCGGAGAATACTTTCTATCCTTAGAAGGCGTATTGTCATTCTATTTTTTGGGAAAAACGATTTGAATTCTACCCTAGGCAAAACGAACTGTTCTTTGGGGCTTTCGCAAAGAGCAGATGACACATAATCCTCCAGAGTTTAGCGAGAAAAAATGGATACCGGACGGCTTCCATTTTCTCGGTCCGAATGAAAGCTCGGAGAGACGCAAACTCCTAGATTCTTTAAGCTCCGGTCTGAAAGGTTTCGGTTACTCCGAGGTCTTTTTGCCCTCCTTCGACTACTCTTCTTCCTTTCTTCTTACCGTTTCTGCCGAAGATTCCAGCGCTCTCTATCGTTTTAGAGATTCGGATGGGAATGAGATCTCTCCGAGCGCCGATCTTACCGTCCAAGCTGTCAAGGGAATGGCCGGTTTTGCGCACCGCAAAGAAAACCAACGTATCTTTTACCAGGGAAAGATCTTTAGAGACTACGGTAGAAAGAGCGGATCTCGCAAGGAAGTCCTGCAGATCGGAGCCGAGCATATCGGAGGCAGCGGGACTTCTGCCATATTAGGGATCTTGAAAGAGATTTCTTCTTTATTCTCCCAACTTTCCTTAAAGTCCCCGCTTACCATCGTTTTAGGGAATGTGAATGTGTTCCATTCTGTGTTGGAGTCCTTGGAGCTTTCCAGAAGCGAGAAGAGGCAGTTATCGTTTTTATTATATAGAAAGAACCTTCCTGAGATCCGCCACTTCTTGGAGAAGAAGAATGGCCTAAAGATCTTCCCGATCTTGGAAGCTCTCTGCCTCGGATTCTATTCGAACGCGCAAGATCTGGCCTCTAAACTTTCTTCTGCGGGACTCTCGAATTCCTTCCAAAAGATCGTCTCTGAAACGGGAGAGATACTCAAGTCCCTAGGACAGGTTCCAGGCGTGGAATTCTGTGTGGATTATACTCTGATCCCGGACCTGGAGTATTATACAGGATTCGTTTTCCAGGGATATGTTTCCGGAAGCTCGGAGCCGATACTGACCGGAGGCTCTTATGATCATCTCTACGAACTCTTCTCCGGGACCCAAAAAGACGCCTGTGGATTTGCCATCCATATTGACTCCTTGGAGAGCATTCTTTGAGAATCAGAAGAAAGAAGATCGAAAATCCGGAGATTGGACCGTCGAAATGATGGTTGGTTATCGTTCTAGATCGTATAGAATACAAAGCAAAAATTGAACCTATTAAAAGATCATTTAAAGATTAAAGAGAAAGAAATTAAGGAAATCCTATGCCCGCAACATTAGTGGTCGGAACCCAATGGGGTGACGAGGGGAAAGCCAAGGTAATCGACTACCTTTCCAAAGACACAGATATTATAGTTAGATACCAAGGCGGAGCCAACGCCGGTCATACCGTGGTGGTTCACGGAAAGAAATACGTATTTCATTTGGTCCCTTCCGGGGTCATTTACGACCAAACCGTTTGCGTGATCGGGAACGGAGTGGTCTTGGACCCGATCTTCTTCATTGAAGAGTGCGATAAGCTACAAGCGGAAGGCTTTCCGGTCTATGAAAAACTCCTGATCAGCGATGCTTGTCATCTTCTCTTCCCATTTCATGGACTCATCGATTCTGCTAGAGAGAATACCTGCGCTCCGGATCGTAAGATCGGAACCACTAAGAAAGGGATCGGGATCTGCTACGCGGATAAGATGATGAGGATAGGCCTCCGAGTAGGCGATCTTCTAGAGAGCGATTTCGAGACTAGACTCCAACATCTGGTGGATGAGAAGAACAACGAACTCGTTAAGCTGTACGGCGAAAAAGAGATCTCTACGAAAGAGATCCTGGACGGGGTCAAGAGGTTCTATTCCAAGATCCAAAAGAATATTATAAATACTCCATATTATTTGGAAAGCCAACTGAAGGCAGGCAAGAAGATCCTTTTAGAAGGCGCACAGGGAACTGGCCTGGATGTGGATTTCGGTACGTATCCGTACGTGACTAGCTCGAATCCTACTACGGGAGGAGCATTCATCGGTTCCGGGATCGCATTCCATCATTTGAAGAATGTGATCGGGATCACAAAGGCGTACACCACTCGTGTAGGTGAAGGTCCATTCCCCACCGAATTACACGGAGAAGAAGGGGAAAAACTCAGAACCCTCGGCGCCGAATACGGAGCCACTACCGGAAGACCAAGACGTTGTGGTTGGTTCGATACGGAAGTGCTTCGTCATGCAGTGAGGATCAATGGTCTTACTTCCATTTCCTTGACCAAGATAGATGTTCTTTCCGCATACGATAAGATCCCTGTTGCAGTCGCTTACGAAAGGAACGGAAAGAAATTGGATTGTTTCCCTTCCCAAGGCTTGGAGCAAGTCAAAGTGATCTATGAAGAATTTCCTGGTTGGAAGACTGATATCACAGGCATCAACGAATTCGATAAACTGCCATCCGCATGTAAGGATTATATCCGTGCCTTGGAAAAATTGATCGGAGTTCGCATCGACTTGATCTCTACCGGACCGGATCGAAAGGATACGATCGCTTCCGGATTTTGATTTCGGAAACTTGTAAAAATCCTTCGAAATTCGTTTGACCGGCGAGGGTCGAAAAATATCGTGTTCTTACGTTCGAGTCGTTAGCTCAGTTGGTAGAGCATCTCACTTTTAATGAGAGGGTCTTGGGTTCGAGTCCCAAACGACTCAAGAACACAATTAAATCAAATCGAATAAACGCCGCCATCGTCTAGTGGTTAGGACACCAGGTTTTCATCCTGGTAACCGGAGTTCAATTCTCCGTGGCGGTACCACTTCTCTTCTTCTTACTTTTCCTTCGCAATCAGTCGTTACTAAATTTAGGTCTTCTCTTTTCTAAGACTGCTTTCAGCCCTTCTTCGAAATTACCAACCACGAAAGGTTTGAATTCGCTGATCTGATTTTCGACAGGAGAATTTAATTCGGAGATCATATCTATGCGGATCCCTTTCTTAATAGATTGAACGCTTGCTTGCGGAAGGTCCATGAACCCTAACATATAGCTCTCGGCTTTTTTATGCAGATCGTCTGGTGCATAAAGGGAGTCTACCAGTCCTATGGATCTTGCTTCTTCCGGCTTGAATGCTTTGCCGAGCATGGCGACCTCTCTCAGATTCGGTCTTCCTACAACAGACTCTATGATCCGCAAGAGAGTAGGAGGAATCGTCAGTCCTACTAAAACTTCTGAAAAACAATAACGAGCCTTTCCTTCGGACATGAACCTGAAGTCTGTGAGTATTGCAAGGACAGCTCCTCCTGCCATTGCGTGCCCGTTGATCACGGACGCTTCCGGCTTGGGAAAAGAATAAATGACTCTCATCATCTCGAAGAGCTTGGCAAAGACTTTGATCCTTCCTTCAGCGTTCCTTTCTAACATATAGCTCGGATCCAATCCGTTAGAGAAGAATTTGTCGGATTTGGATCCGATGAGAACAGCTCGGACACTTTTTTTATCTGCAAGAATGCGATGGGCCTCTATCAATTCATCCATCAGTTCTTCGGTCATTTCGTTTGCGGGTTGGTTATCCAACCAGATCCAGGCCAGGTTTTCTTTCTCTTCGATCCGAATATGTTTCATCTGTTCCGATTCTCTCTAATATTTATTAGGGCAAAGATAAGTTATCATCAGGAAGAAGTCTTAGTAAGTTTCAATCTCTTTTTTGCATAGACCATGCAAACGGTATTGAGTTCGCAAGATTCGCAGAGTTCCCGGACGTATTGAGATTTACATTTCCTTAAAATTCCCAATCTGCACAAAGCAAAGTCCATTCTCAACGGATCTTTCGGATAGAATCTTTGGAAGAAGTCCGTGATCTCCCTTGATTTTTTTAGATCGGAAGTCTTACGGTTCGTGACCCCTAAGATATTTGCGAGACGATTGATATGGGTGTCTAAAGGAAATAATAGTTCGGATGCCGAAATACTTTTATATAGCCCTAGATCGGGCGCGTCTTTTCGGACCATCCAGCGCAAGAACATACAGTATCGCTTGTGAGCTGACTTGGGATTTCCCATCCCGATCAAAAATCCAAGCCCATAGGTTCTCCAATTCGGATCCAAGGAAGAAAGGATTTGGGAGAATCTGGATTGAAATCCAGTGATCCTTTTCTCCAATCCGGATTCTTCTTTATGAACTGGAGAAAACCAGGACTCCAAAAATCTTTCTCCCTTCTTCTCTAATTCCAAATAGGCCAAACGAAGGGCTTGTAAGAAGAGTAATATATCCTTTTCCTTTTGGAAACGATAGGCGCCCAACTTGCTTTTCCAGATCTTAGTTCCTTGGCTTAAGAGATATCTTTTGGGATGCTTTCCCATGGGTTCCAAAAGCCGAGAGAGAAAGCCTCGGATCGCGGTCACGTTCCCATAGGCGAATAACGCGGAGAGAAGTCCTACGAGTTCTTTGTCTTCCGGAGAATCATACAGATAACAAAGAAAGAGAGGGTCCGAATCCAAGAATTCAGGTTTGGTATAAGAAAGGTACAATTGATCGAAGCTTTTCTTTAGCTCTTGATCGGACCTGCGAGGATGAGGCTTCATTCAAGAAAAATTAAGAAGCGGCTTTTGCTTTCAGGGCAATATAGGAACGGGATGCGAGTTTTCTCTGAAGGATACTTTCCATAAAGGAAGAAGCTTCCAATAATTTAGAGAGATCTATGCCGGTTTCTATTCCGGATTTATGGAAATAATATACTAGGTCTTCCGTGGCCAGGTTCCCTGAGGCTCCTTTTGCGTACGGGCATCCGCCTAATCCTCCGGAAGAAGAATCGAAAGATCGGATCCCCATCTCATAGGATTTTTGCACGTTGGAGATCGCCATTCCATACGTGTCGTGAAAATGACCGGCTAGTTTGTCGGAAGGGATTTCCTTTAAGATTACGTTTAGCAGGGTCTCTACTTCAGCGGGAACTGCAGTGCCGATCGTTTCGCCGAGGGAGATCTCATAGGCGCCCTGGTCCAAAAGTATTTTAGAAACTTCTAATGCTTTTTGGGGATCTATCCTCCCTTCATAAGGACAATCAATCACCGTGGAGACGTAGCCTCTCACTTTGATCCCATCTTTCTTCGCTTCTTGAAAGATCTCCTTAAAACCTTCGATGGACTCTTGGATAGTCCGATTGATATTCTTCTTTACGAAACTCTCGGAAGCGGCGGTAAACACGGCGACTTCCTTATAACCTGCGGCAAGAGCCGCCTGATATCCTTTTAGGTTCGGAGTAAGAGCGCTGAATTGTACCTTGCCCTTCAAGTCTAGAAGGGAAGAGAGTTCGTTTGCATCCCCTAACTGAGGAATATTTTCCTTTCTCACGAAGGAAGTGGCTTCTATATGGGTCAGACCGGCTTGGATCAGTTTTTGGATGAACTCGAATTTGTCCCGAGTAGGAACTTCCGATTTCTCATTTTGGAGCCCGTCTCTTGGGCCAACTTCCGTGATTTTCAAAGCCATGATTTAGGGGATTGGTTGTAAGAATTCTGGGCAAGCACTAAACCGGTATCGATGATCCGGAAAGAAGAACCGATCTTGGTCTTAGAAGATGTCTCCCTCTTTTCAGCGGAGAGAACCTATCTTTCTAAGATCGATCTTAAAGTAAGTTCAGGAGAATTCTTAGGAATTCTAGGTCGGTCTGGTTCAGGCAAATCCACGCTCTTACGCTATATATTAGACCTTCCATTCCCTTCTTCTTGGAAAAAAACGGGTAGGGTCCTTTTTTTCGGAAAGGAGAAGAAGGAGATCCCTGCTAGATGGATCCAGCCGGTATTCCAAGATCCGGTCCTTGGTTTCAATCCGACTTGGACAGTAGAGAAAAGCTTACGAGAACCTCTGCGATTATTCAAAGAAGAAGAACGATTTGCATCTCTATTAGAAAAATGGAATCCGATTTTGGACTTGGACGGAAAGAATAGGGATCGTCTGCCGGCTTCTTTTTCAGGTGGGGAATTGCAAAGATTTTCCTTATTGAGAGCACTACTTTGCGAGCCCAAGATCCTGCTCTTGGATGAGGCTACTTCCGCATTGGACCCGCTGCTAAATGAGCAGGTCTTAGAGGCATTGTCCGATCTGAATCGAAAGGAAGGCACAACCATTCTTTGGGTGACGCATAACGTGAGATCTGCCAAAAAGTTTTGCTCCCGAACTTTTGAAATTTTGAGCCGGGCTGATCAGGGTGTGAAATAGATGTATTTGGGGATGGATCGACTCAAAGTGATCTCTGGTTCTATTTCCGAAACTCTCATACGCACTGTTTAAGAGTGATCATAAAATTTTCGACTAAAGGAGAATTCCAAGTCTAAGGCCTATGTCCAAGCAGAAAATCCAATTCGTCTTACTGGCAGTTTCATTCGTATTCTTCTTTGCTTCCTGTGATGCAAAGGGTCCTTTTGGTCCGGCTCTCTTAAAAGACAGTAAGGTCCAAGTGAGTCCTGGTCCCTCTATCGTGTTCGTGCCCGGATATAAAGGTTCCGAGCTCGTTCAAAATACAGGAGAGGATTCTTGGAGAAAAGTTTGGCTGACTCCAAGCCAGGCACTCGGCTTTTCTCATCCGGATCTGAGTTATCGGGAAGGGGATGGGATCCAAGAGGGAAATGTTCTTGGATCCGTGACATTGATCCCGAAAGTCATCGATGTCCAAGTGTATTCTCCATGGCTTGCGGCTCTTCGCTCTTCTAATAGAAAGCCGTACGTTTTTCCGTATGACTGGAGAAGGGACAACGGTGAGATCTCTAAGCATCTGGAATCATTTTTAGAGAAAGTAAAGTCGGAGAATGGGAATATCGCTCCGGTTGTTGTGGGCCATAGCAATGGAGGGAATCTTACGCTTTCCGTTCTGAACCGCAGACCGGATCTGATCGGAAAAGCGGTGTTTGTAGGAACTCCTTTTCATTCCGGCATCGGTTTTATGGAAGATCTGATTCCTGGAGTTTCTACCGGTCTGAATGGGAAGATCGCAGGAGCCTGCGTCGTATCAACTTTTGTTTCCGTGCTTACCTTCTTTCCTAGGAACCAAAGCTTCGACACAAAAGATGTTCTCACGACTCCGACGGGAGAGCCAATCCAAGTGCAATTCTTCCAAGCGAAGGATTGGAAGCGTTTTCAATTAGGTATTTATAATAAAGCATCCGGCTGCCGATCGGAGCCTAGTCTGGAATCCTATCAGTCCAATCTAGACAAGGCTCTTTCTTTTCGTAATTCTCTCGAACCCAAGAAGAAGGGAAATCTTCCTCCGGTCTTAGTAGTGCATGCAGTGAATCGTCCCACTTTGAGGACTCTTCCTGGCGAGAAAAAAGGAGAAGACTGGATCTGGGATTTCGAAAAAGGAAAAAGAGTTCCGGGCGATGGAAGAGTGACTGCGGAAAGTTCTCTTCCTCCGGACGGGATTCCTTATGAGATCTTTGTTTCCGAAGCGGAGCATTCTGCGCTCCTAAACGATGAGAAAGTGCAGAAAAAGATCCTGGATTTTGCGGAAAAACGATAAGCTCGATAAAAATCTGAAACGCTTCTGTAGTAAGATCCTTGTTCGGGATGACAAGACTGCAGAGGGCTTACCTGTATAATAAAAAACCCCGGGGCCTTCGCCACGGGGTCTCGAAAAAGATCGAAATCCGTTTTGGATCAGAACTCGATATGATACAAGTTCTTGCGGTCTTTTTTGTCCTTATACAAAGCTAAGAGAACGTCTATCCGATAGATGGACGAACGAAGGCTTGCTTCTAATAATCTTAAAGCTTTGATCTGGTTTTCGAGAGACATCTCACTCAAGCGGGTCACTTCCGTCTTTTCAAAGACCTCGTGGGTTACTTCGCTCGATTTTAAGTCAGCCGGTTTAAAGACGATTTTCTTGTTCTCGAACATCACCTCGTAATAGATCCTTTTGCTTTCGGATGCAAGGGTGATATCGGAAACCTTTCCGCCGTTGAATTGGAAGGTTATGTACTTGAATAAGTTACTCTCATAACCGTCCTGAACTTGGAAAGGAATGTCTTCCGTGACAATGGTTTGGCGTTTCTCATACTTCGGCATCAAGACCACGAGAATATCGTGCTTGCGTTCCAAGTCTTTCAATCTCTCGTTGATGGTAGCTTCCAACCCAACGATGATCTTTTTCAGTGACTTGGTGTACTCGCTAGTCTCGTCCTGAAATACGTCCGATTGATTGACCTTTTGTTTCTCTTGGGCCAGCAAAGGAACGAAGAAGAAGAGGGCCGCCAACGCGAAAAGCCTGGTTTGGTTTTTCATTGGATCCTCCACCCCCAAAGGTAGGCGGTTTCGGTCCTCTTGCCAAGTCTTTTTCGATTTTCTGCTGGCTTAGGTTATTGTTGCTCCTTCTCCGCTTCCTCGTCTGCGGCCTTGATCTCGGCGAATCTTCTGGCTAGGTCCCTTCTTCTTTCAATGATCTTCAGGGAGAATTCCGAGAAGAAAGGGTCGTTGGGGTATTTTAGCAGTTCTTCATATTCTTTAGCAGCCGTGACATAATCGCCGATCTTACTCGCAGTCTCTGCAAAGAAGAAATGGAATTTTTTATTGTACGGCCTCTTCTTCCCTTGGTCGTCGTAGAGGTCCGTGTTCCTCAGGATCTTGTACGCGTAGTAATCCCGACCACCCATGATCTCCAATCTGGCTAGTCCCAGTTTCGCATCCGGGCTATTCTGGTCTATGGACAAGGCTTTCTTAATATAGATATTGGCCCTATTCTTGAGATCCGTTTTGATATAATGTTCCGCGAGAAGCACCAATGCCTCCGTCTGGAATTGGTTCCTTTCCACCGCTTTTTTATAATAGATCACTGCTTGGATCTGCTCGTTCAATAGCTCGTACAGAACGCCCAGATGTATATAAGTTCTGTAATATTGAGGAACTTCCGCGATCGCATATTCGAATTGGAGTACTGCCTTTTGGTAATTCTTCTCTATATGATAGGCTCTTCCCAAGTTATAACGAAATGCGAAGAAGGAAGGATCGAATCTTACGCCTGCCTCCAGCATGGAGATCGCAGTCGCCCGTTTGGCGGGATCCGCAGTCTGCAATAGAGCTACCGCTTCATTATTAAAATTCCCGCAATTATCGATCTTCTTTCCTTGGTATTCGAAGCTTGCTTTGGAGGGAGGAGGGGGACCTTTCCAATGTCTACCTGCTGCGACGATAAAATCCTGCTCCGAACGAGCGAGGCTTCCGTCTTGATAAAACTCAGGATCTAAGAATTCATTCTCTCCCCAAAGAATACCTGCATACTCGATCCCGCCTATCTTGAATTGAGCTTGGAGAGAAGAGGAGAAGAGACAGAGCAAGGAAATGCAAAGCCGGAAATTAAAGCCTTGTAAATACTGTTTTAGAAGGAAGATTGTCCTCATTGGTCTCGACTCAAACATCAATTCCCATATTGGAATGTTCCGGTCTATCTTATAGTATCGGACGAAAGTCCGTTTTAAAGAACGTCTCCTTCTCCGTTTTTCGGGGAGAAGTCCTTTTCGTGAGGGGAATGAACGGTTCAGGCAAGACTACTCTCTTGAAATCCGTTTTGCAACACGATAAATACAAGAAGGAGATCCGCTTTCCTTCTTCTCCTTTCCCTAGACTTTCCTACTTGGGCCATGAGCTGGGACTGTATACCACATTGAGTCTGGAAGAAAATCTGGAATATTTCAGAGGGATTGCGGGGGATTGTCGTCCGGAAGACCAAGTTATTTCTTGGCT
This sequence comes from Leptospira langatensis, assembly GCF_004770615.1. Classification (NCBI taxonomy): domain Bacteria; kingdom Pseudomonadati; phylum Spirochaetota; class Leptospiria; order Leptospirales; family Leptospiraceae; genus Leptospira; species Leptospira langatensis. The sequence continues at coordinate 136,407 of NZ_RQER01000004.1, read as the reverse complement.
CAAGGACTTCCGCCTTTGGCAAAGAAGAAAGGATCCGGTCTCTTCTTTTTCCAGGGGAATGAAACAAAAGGCAGCGTTAGTCCGTGCTCTTTTGCCTAACGTGGAATTGTATCTTTTAGACGAACCTTTCACTGCCTTGGATACGGAAGGAGAAGCGAAAGCGAGACTCGTTCTGGAATCCGTGCTCCCAACTTCTGCGATCGTGCTTGTGACCCATGATCCTGATCTGCAATTTTCCGCGCCGAGTCGGATCCTGGAATTGGGGGAATCCTCCAAATGAAAGCGATCCTGGCTCTGATCCGAAAGGAATTCCGTTTGTTAGGAAGGGCGAGTAACGGGATCCTCTCTTTGCTTGTACTTGTTTCCGCAATGGTGTTCTTATTCCATTATGCTTTGGAAAGGAATGGGGCCATGGACGGAGTCGCACTCATCGGATTGAAATGGTCCATTCTATTTGTCGCCTCCTTCGTGTTAGTCGGTCAGTTCACTTGGGAAGAAAGAGAGGCCGGGGGCGGGACCGCGAGTCGTTTATTTATTTCTCCTTGGATCTTGTTTCTCTCCAAATCTATTCTGGTTTTTATCGCCTTGTCCGGAACGAGCGTGTATCTGTTGGGTTTATTCGCTCTTTTTTTCTCCGCCTTTCCCGCAGAATGGGCCGAGATCGGAAGACAATTGGTTTTCTTTTTGCCTGGATTGCTCTGCCTTTCTTTTTTAGGAGTTTGCCTTTCCCATATTAGTTTGTCTTCTCGCTTGAAAGAGATCCTACTTCCATTACTGCTCGTGCCACTTTCTATCCCCGTCTTTTTGTACGGAATGGAGGCGGAGAGAAAATTTGCCACGCAACCTTTTTCCGCTCTGGCGGGTTCCTTCTGTTTACTCCTAGCCTTCTCTCTTTTTTACGGCTCCATGGGTGCACTTCTGGTAGAAATGACTTCCGACGAATAGGATTCTTCTTGATCGGAGGAAAGGATACGGACAGACTTCCAAGCATAATGAATATTCGCCTCGCGCATCCGGTTTGGGATTGGATCCTGGCTCTCTTATTCTTTCTATTTTTTCCTTTTGCTGTCTTACTCGGTTTGTATTATCCGAATGTGATCTTGGAACAAGGGATCTCGCATCGGATCTTTTACTTTCACGTTCCCGTCGCTTGGGTGGCCTTATATGGTCCCGGGATCTCTGCGGTATGCGCCGTGATCTATCTGATCACTAAGGACCGGATTTGGGATACTCTTTCTCTTTCTGCGAATAAGATCTCTCTTCTGTTTGCAATCGGTGTTCTGTTTTCGGGACCGATCTGGGCGTATCTTGCCTGGGGAACTCCTTGGGACAGTACGGATGCGCGTCTGAATTCTTTCTTCGTTTTAGTGCTAAGCCTCGTGGCCTATTTCCTTCTTCGCTTTTTGATCGTAGATCATAATAAGAAGTATATCTTCTCCGCGTTTTTAAGTTTATTCTGTACTGTGAATGCGATCCTGACCTGGGGAGCCATCCGTTGGGTGGATAATCCCGGCAATCACCCTTCTTCCGTTTTGGGGAAGAAGGGAATGGATCCTGATATGAGACTTTCGTTTTGGGCGGGAGTTCTCGCCTATCATTTGCTCTTTCTAATTCTATATAGGGTAGTCTATAGATTGGATAAGATGCAGGCGATCAAAGACGAGCTGCAAGACTAAAAAGTATTCAATTTAAAAAGATCTAATATACGAATCCGACTAAGAATGGTGAACGCACGTGGATAGAGAAAAGTCTGAGGCCCATCTGAATTATTCCGATTATTCGATCCTTGCGGTCGATGATTCGGATATCAATCTCAAGCTTTTAGTACACACTCTCAAGCCTTTGGGATTTCAGGTGTTGACCGCAATGAATACGGAAGAGGCTCGAGCAATCCTTGCGACTAATCCTGTAGATATACTTCTACTGGATGTAAGTATGCCTGGCCAGGACGGCTTCTCTTTTTGTAAAGAGTTGAGAGAGATAGATCGGTTCAATCTTCTGCCCATTCTTTTTATCACGGCTTATAATAGGGAATTGGGATTCGACGAAGCAATCACTCATGGCGGGGACGATTTTCTTCATAAGCCTTTCCAGCCGAAAGAACTAGTCGCCAAGATCCGTGCATTCATCCGCATCAAGAATCTCCAAGACGAGTTGATGCAACAAAAGAAGAAATACGAAAAAGAACTGGTGATGGCGAGAAGAGTACAGCAAGAGCTTGTCCCCGAAAAACAACTGCAATGGAATGGGTTCAATATCGCCTCCGTATTCCATCCTTTGATGCAGATCGGAGGGGACTTCATAGACGCTTGGATCGAAGAAGATAAACTACATGTGTTTATCGCCGATTGTTCCGGTCATGGCCCTTCTGCGGCGCTTCTTTCTGCCATGGTAAAGATGCAGGTGAGTAATTTAGGAAGAAGTAATACTCTTGAGGAGAAGGTAAAGACGCTTCGTCTTCAATTGGAAAAGATACTGCCTGAAGATTTCTCCATCACTTTCTTCTATGGGATATTGGACAAGGATCGAAATTTCGAATACGCGAATGGAGGACATCCGCCTCCGCTTCTATACAAGGATGGACAAGTCGAAGAACTTCCAGGAATGGGCCCTCTGATCATTCCTATCGAGCTCGGAGCAGAGGATGAATTCAGAAGTGTGAAATTGCCTCTTGGATCTTCCCTATTGCTTTACACCGATGGAGCTACTGAAATAACGGACGAGAACTATAATATTCTGGGCGAAGAAACTCTGAAGAGGATCCTAAAAGAAGCGGTGGAATCCAAGGCCGATATCCTGAATTTTTCTTTGGAAAGAATACTCGCCCATTCCGGAAAAATGACTCACGACGATGATATAGCTCTCATGGTTATCCAAGGATGAGCAAACTTCCTGATCCTTCTTATATTGGCAAAGTTAGAGATGTTTATGATCTAGGAGATTCCCTGATCCTTTGTTCCACGGATCGGGTTTCCGCTTTTGATGTTGTGTTTCGTCAGCTTGTTCCCGGCAAGGGCAAGGTCTTAAATAGGATCTCTGCCGAATGGTTTTCCTATTTTAAGGATATTCCCAATCATATTCTGGAGACTGATGTTTCCAAGTTTCCTTCTCCATACAAGGATCATCCCGATCTGAAAGATAGATCCGTGCTCGTGAAGAAATGCCAAAGAGTGGATTTCGAATGTGTGGTTCGAGGTTATCTTTCCGGTTCCGGTTGGAAGGAATATAAGCAGGATGGAACACTTGCCTTCAAGAAACTTCCAGCCGGTTTAAGAGAATCCGATAAATTACCGGAGCCTGCCTTTACTCCTGCGATCAAGAACGATACTGGTCACGACGAAAACGTTTCGGAAGAAAGAATGAAAAACGAGATAGGTTCCGAACTCTTCTCGATTCTGAAGGAAAAATCGATTTCCCTCTATACCCGTGCGGCTGAACTGGTAGCAGGGGCCGGGATTTTGCTCTGCGATACTAAGTTCGAATTTGGTATCTCGGACGGAAAGGTCATCTTGATCGATGAGATCCTGACTCCGGATTCTTCCCGCTACTGGGCGGAAGAAACCTATACTGTCGGGACCACCCCGCCTAGTATGGACAAACAGATCCTTAGAAATTATTTGGAAAGATCGGGTTGGAACAAACTTCCTCCTCCTCCGGATCTTCCGGAGAGTCTGATTGTCGAACTCCAGGAAGCGTATAAGGAAATACAGGATCGGCTATTAAAATGTTTATCGCGAGAATTAACGTAACTCTGAAAGAATCCGTACTCGATCCTCAGGGAAGTACGGTCAAATCCACGCTTCATGAATTGGGCGAAAACTCGGTGCAAGATGTAAGAGTGGGCAAGTATATCGAAGTCAAATTGGATTCTCCCGATCTGGAAACCGCTCAGAAAACAGTAACAAGTCTTTGTGAAAAATTATTGGTCAATCATGTGATCGAAACCTATCGTTCGGAGATTATCCCTGGATGAAAGCAGCGGTCATTACCTTTCCTGGTTCCAACTGCGATAGTGATATTGCAAGAGTGCTTTCCGATTTCTATTCTGCGAAAGTGGATCGGGTCTGGCACAAGGATCAGTTCTCAGAAAAATACGATTTAGTGATCTTGCCCGGCGGATTTTCTTATGGGGATTATCTTCGCTCCGGAGCCATGGCTCCTTTCTCTCCTGTGATGAAGTCCGTAAAAGAGCATACGGATCGAGGAGGAAAACTATTCGGGATCTGCAATGGTTTTCAGATCCTTGCGGAGGCAGGATATCTTCCTGGAGCTCTGATACGTAATAGAAATCTAAAGTATGTCTGTAAGACTGTAGGTCTTAAGAAAGCTTCCGATTCCAACAAGATCTCCGGCAAGCTCGGTAAGGACCAAGTTCTCCGGGTTCCAGTTGCTCACGGAGACGGTTGCTATTTCGCATCCGAAGATATTCGCAAACAACTGAAAGACGAGGGAAGGATCCTATTCCTGTATGCGGATGAGAATCCGAACGGAAGTCTGGATAATATTGCCGGGATTTGCTCTCCGGATTTCAAAGTGTCTGGGATGATGCCTCACCCAGAAAGAGCCATGAATCCGATCACAGGAGAAATGGACGGTAAAACAGTTCTGGATTTAGTGATCGGCGCTTAAAAGAACGGAAGCTCCGTTCTGCCTATTCGAGATCCTCTAAGATCGCAAATCCGCTCTTTACTTTTTCCTTCTTATTCTTAAGCTTCACCCAGCCGGATACGGAATATAATGTTTTTATAAATCGTTCCGTTCCGAAGGTTTTTGGTCGGGTGAAACTTGCTTCCAACTCCGGTTCCAAAACCAATTCGAGTTTTGAGCTCGGATCACTTAAGAGTCTTGTCTTGCCTTGCTTTTGGATAGAAAGTGAATCTAAGGATTGGGCTTCTCCACTCTGCCAAAGTACGGTTTTTTCCTCCGGATAGAGATGGATCCTCTTCTTGTTAGCGAACTGTAAATAGATCCGATTCTCCAAAGGGAAGGCGTCCGTTCCAAAGCCTTTGTTCACAGTATATGCCAGGATATCATCTTGCAAAGGAAAGGAGACATCGTTCCAAGCCAATTGGCCTTCCGCATTTAGGATCGGAGAATGATGTAAGAACAACCAATCCTTTCCGGAAGGATGGATCTTAGTAAACCATTGGTTCTTCATCTTGTCTCCCGTATGGACCAGGGCATCCAACTGAAAGTTCAGATCCTTCTCCCAGATCGCAGAATGGGTATATCCTTGGCGGATCGTTTCGTCCAAACGGAAATTGAATCTTTTGTCCGACTTAGTAAAGCTCCAGTATCCGTCCTTAAAGCTGCCTTGTTTTAAAAAGGAAGAATTTCCTCTTTCATGGATCTGCAGATCTTGGAGATTTCCGGTCTTACGATCCCAAAGTAGAAGGCTTGCTCCCGCTCGGAACTGTGTCCTAAAGATCCTAAGCTCTAAAAAAACATTCTCGGAGAGAATATCCACTAACACGGAATCGACGGAGCGTAATCTGGAGAAGAGGCCGGAATTGTATTCCTTGGAATTGTCAATATGAACCGGCCCGAAATAACTTCCAAAGAGAGGTTCCAATGTGGAAGGATGTAGGATGGATCCCAAATATTCTCGCATACTTATTACAACTAATTCCCGTTAGTCGAAATCAAATTTTCGATTTCTCTTTTGCGGAAAGAGTCCCCATTGGACTCTCCGATTTTAGATTATTTGCCAGAAGGACCAAAAAGAATAGAAAAAAAGAGGGAATTTTTCCTTCCTTTCTTCTCGTTTATTCGTACTGATTCCGGGAAATATGCTTGTATGTTCCGTTCTTACGAATTCTAGTAGTGAAGGAATTCTGCATGCTCGCCGAATACGAGTCACACCAAATTCTATCACTTGGGGAAGGCTATTACACCCCGCATTACCAACCTATCTTAGACGTAGGGAATCGTAATATTGTAGGTTACGAGGTTTTAGGTAGAGTATTTTCTCCTGAATCCAACGATTATAGGTCCCTTGGATATCATTTCCACAATCCCGACACAGATACCATCCGACTCGTCCATATCGATCGTATTATTCGCGAAAAAGCGATCAAACATGTAAAGGAAACCGGGCTCAAGACCAAGATCTTCCTGAACATGATGCCGAACTTTCTCTCTATGGTCTATACGGGAGAAGTTTTGGATGTAAAACGTCTGCATATCTTGCACCTGATCGAGAAATACGATATTAATCCGAACGATCTAGTGCTGGAGATCACAGAGGATAAGTTCGAAGGAAATATCGAAAAACTTCTTTATATCGTAAGCCTTTTCCGAGAGCGCGGGATCAAGATCGCTGTGGACGATCTTGGAGTAGGCTTCTCGAATCTGGAAAGGATCGGATATATCCATCCGGATATCATGAAGGTGGATATTAAGATCATGAGAGAGAGTTTGAATCGTCGCTCTTTCAAGAATGTTCTCTCAGCGATCTCCGAAATGTCCCAAAGACTGGGCTCCCAACTTCTTTTCGAAGGAGTGGAAAACGAAGAAGAATTGTATTTGGCCCTTTCTATGGGAGCCAATCTTCTGCAGGGTTATTATTTCTCCAGACCTACGATGGATTTCCAGGACAAGAAGAGATTCAATAAGACTCTCAAGACTTCTCTCGAAAAATTCTCCGGTCTTCGATTCTTAGAGATCCTGGAAAATCTGAGAAGGGAGCAATCCTTCTTGGATCAATTCGTGGATATATTCAAACAGGTGGATGTTTCTTCCGAGAATGCGATGACAGAATCCTTGAATAATATTTTGGACCGCCTTCCTCTGGAGACCACTTCCATTTTGATCTGCGATATGCACGGATACCAGGTAACTCCCACTTTTAAACGGGATTCGTATGATCTTCCTTGGACCAGGCTTTTGACCGAGATTGGGAATAATTATGCTTGGAAGCCGTTCTTCATTCGCCATAAGGCCGAGACCTATCATTCTAGCCGGAATTCCGGATTTACGGAAGCATTTCACGATATAGAAACCAAGCGTCAATATGTCTTATTCACTCTGAATCTAAGCGAAAATCATGTTTTGATCCTTCGTCTAGACTGGGAATCCTACTGAACCTCCTGACCTAGAACATCTTTCCTATTGATCTCCGACCTAGGATTAAAAACATAGTCCTAGGCAGGAGTCCTGACGTGGCGGAACTACTAAAAATCTCGAATCTTCGCGCGGGAATTGAAACCGAATCCGGTGAGATCCAAGAAATCCTAAAAGGAGTGGATCTAACGATCGGAGAAGGAGAAGTCCATGCCATCATGGGTCCGAACGGATCCGGAAAAAGTACCTTATCAAATGTCATCATGGGGCACCCAAAATACAAAGTGCTTTCCGGGGAGATTTTTTTTCGAGGCGAATCCTTATTGGAAAAGCCGACCGACGAAAGAGCGAGAGCAGGTATCTTTCTTTGCTTCCAATATCCGACTAGCATTCCCGGAGTCACTATCGGGAATTTTCTGCGCACCATCCTCAAATCGGTTCGAGGCAAGGAACTTCCTGTAAAAGAGTTTCGCAAAGAATTGAAAGAGGCCACAGCACTCCTAGATGTTCCCGATACTTGGATCGGAAGATACGTCAATGACGGCTTCTCCGGAGGGGAGAAGAAGAGGAACGAGATCCTTCAGATGACCCTTCTGAAACCGAAGCTTTCCGTTCTGGACGAAACCGATTCGGGTCTGGACATAGACGCACTTCGGATCATCAGCGAAGGTATTACTAAGAATAAATCCGCAGATCGTTCTATTCTGCTCATCACACATTACCAACGCATGTTGAATTACGTGACTCCTGATTTCGTACACGTATTCGCTCAAGGAAAGATCTTAAAGACAGGCGGGAGAGAACTCGCTCTCGAATTGGAAGAAAAAGGATACGATTGGATTCTCTCGGGAGCGAACTAAAAAAGGATGCTTTTGACAGGATCTATTTCTGATTTCATCAAGGAGAAGAAGGAACCTTCTTCTCTAAAGGAATTTCGCAGCAAGGCGGAAAAGATCCTTTCCGAGATCACTTTCCCGAATTCATCCTTAGAGTCCTGGAGAAAGATCTCCCTTTCTAATTTTAAAATTTCAGAATATACGAATGTTTGCCCGGATTCTGCGGTCTCATTCTCCGATTCGCCCGGTGCAAAGATCTCTAAGCTGGAAGAACTCCCTGCCGAAAAACTTTCCGAAGTCCTGAAGAAGGCGGAGGCTAGTCTTTCCTTTTATTCCAAGGAATGGTTTCCTAGTTTCGTATTTTCCAATTTCACTCATGCGTATTATATACAGTTATCTTCTTCCGATGGAGTTCCTGAGATCAAGATCAACTGCGAACAAGGGAATATTATCCTTCCTTTATTGATCATTGAGGCTCCCTCTAATGCAAAAGTATCTTTTCTGGAAAGATGGATCTCTCCTTCTCAAAAGGACCTGGTTCTGATGAGCGGTGTCACGGTGCTGATCACTCCTTCTAACGGGGATTTTCAATATTCTAGCGTGGAGAACTTGGGGGATTCTACCTTTCATTTCCGCGCTACTCATTCCGTTCAAGGGAACGATTCCAAATTCCATGCAAGTATCGCTTCCTGGGGTGGATACAAAGGAAAATCCTTTTACGATTCTGTAGTTGCAGGGAAAGGATGTTGGACACGTTATGCGGGACTTTCTCCGCTCAAAGCAAGGGAGTTTCAAGATACGGAAGTCCGCATTCTTCATTCCGAAAGCCATGCGCAGAGCTCCATTCTATATCGCACGGTAGTCCGAGAAAAGGCCCATCATGTATTTACAGGCAATCTCCATATTCCTTCACATTGCAAGGATGTCGGCGCCGTTCAGATCAATAACAATCTTCTTCTGGACCGAACTGCGAGAGCCGAATCTATTCCTAAGCTAGAAGTATTTGCGGAGAGCGTGAAATGTGAGCACGGCGCCACAGTCGGAGAGATCGACGAAGAGCAATTGTTCTATCTTGCCTCCAGAGGGATCAACGAATCCGAAGCCAGAAAAATGATCGTAGAGGGTTTCTTAGCGGAAGTGGTCCGTGAATTTCCTTCCGAAAGCATTCGAGAAGAACTGGGTTCTATGATAGAATCCAGGATGTTGGGGGAATAATGGGCGAATTCCAAAAACTTGCAAAGCTTTCCGATCTGCAAGAAGGCAAGGTATTCGTAGCCGAAACCCGTTATCATAAGGTCGGTCTGACCAAGCTTGGAGATGAGATCTGCGCCTTCGCAGATGTATGTACCCACGACGGAGAAGAGATCACAGAGGGAGACTTGGAAGGGGACGTAATCGTTTGCCCTAGACATTCCGCTAAGTTCAATATTCGGACCGGAAAGGTCTTATGTATGCCCGCCGTAGAGGATTTGCCAGTCTATAAGACAAGAATCGTGGGTGACGACGTCGAAGTGGAATTAGAGGATTGACATGAGCACACTAAGGAGAAGGAAACCTTGAGTTGGAACCTGGAAAAGATCCGCAATGATTTCCCGATTCTCTCTACGGAGATGAACGGCAAGCCCTTGGTGTTTCTGGACAGCGCTGCGAGTTCTCAAAAGCCCAAATCCGTTATCGATACGATCCGTCATTATTATGAAGCAGAGAATGCGAATATCCATAGAGGAGTGTATTCTCTCTCTCAAAAGGCCACCGAGAAATATGAAATGACTCGTATCAAGGCTTCCCGATTCATTGGGGCGGCCTGTGCTAAAGTGGTGATCTTTACTAGGAATACTACCGAGTCCATCAACCTAGTCGCTCAGTCTTGGGGACGCACGAATATCCATGAAGGCGATGAGATCGTATTAACCGAATTGGAGCATCATTCCAATTTGGTTCCTTGGCAGATGCTTGCCCAGGAAAAACAGGCCGTCCTGAAATTCATCCCTCTCAATCCCGATTCTACATTAGATTTAAGTAATATAGACGAGATTATCACCGAAAGAGTGAAATTGGTGGCTCTGGCCCAGATGTCCAATGTGACCGGGACAATCCACGATCTGGATGCAATCATCAAAAGAGCAAGACAGGTGGGCGCCAAGGTTTTAGTGGATGGAGCCCAAGGGATCTGCCATCTTCCTACCAATGTGCAAAAACAGGATTTCGATTTCTATGCATTCTCCGCACATAAGATGTTAGGTCCTACCGGGGTCGGTATCTTATACGCTAAGGAAGAGATCCTGGATACAATGCCTCCATGGATGGGAGGAGGGGATATGATCTCCAGGGTTTGGAAGGAAAAATCCACCTATGCAGATCTTCCCGCTAGACTAGAGGCCGGTACTCCGAATATTTCCGGGGTGATCGGGTTCGGTGCGGCCCTGGAATACTTGGAATCAGTCGGAATGCAAGAGATCCGAAACCATGAGTTGGAGCTCCTACAATACGCGTTGGATCGATTGGAAGATTTCGGCGGATTGGAATTGTACGGAACCTCTGACTTAAGTAAAAGAGGAGGAGTGATCTCCTTCAATTTTCCGGGAGTTCATCCTCATGACGTAGGTTCCATCCTGGACGAGGAAGGGATCGCCATTCGAGTCGGTCATCATTGTGCGCAACCATTCATGGAATTCAAAGGTATCGCTGGCACTTGCAGAGCTTCCTTCTATCTTTATAATACCAAAGAGGACGTAGATGCTCTTTTGGTAGGTCTAAAGAAGGTGAAGGAGATTTTCGGTCGTGTCCTTAAGCGATAGTCTATACCAGGAAGTTCTTTTAGATCATTATCAAAATCCCCGGCATCACGGAAGGCTGGAACATGCCCATCTTCATGAAGAAGGAGTGAATCCTCTTTGCGGAGACGAGGTAGAGCTTTTTTTGGAATTGGATGGAAATACCATCTCCAAGATCAGTTTTTTAGGAAAAGGTTGCTCCATCTCGCAAGCTTCCGCATCCATGCTCACCGACAGTCTTTACGGAAAGACTTTGGACGAAGCCAAATCGCTTTTGCACGAATTCAAAGAAATGCTTTTGGAAGATAAAGAACCAAATTTTGCGGAAGAATACGAAGACCTGGAATCCTTAGAGGCTGTGAAGAAGATCCCGGCCCGTATTAAATGCGCCACTCTGGCCTGGAATACTCTGGAAAAGATCCTGAAGAAAAATCATTGATCGCTCTTGTTTTCTTTATGTTCCGATTGTGATTGGATCAAATAATTCCCGGAAAGGAATTCAATCCTCAAACCGGATTGGGAGAAATAGAGATCTGGATCCCGATAGAAGGGTGAGGATCTATATTAAAATTGCTTGAACCGTTCCTGAAAAACTGCAAAATGGCGACCCATTGCTTTGTATTGGAGGAATTCTTTTATGGAATCTGAAAACGTTTCAAAAGGACAATTGTGGACGGGCCGGATCTTCAGTGGACTGATTGTCGCCTTTTTGCTCTTAGACGGTGTCATGAAATTCTTTCTGGATAAAATGCCGAAAGAGGCTTTAGCCGATTCGGAAAAACTGGGATACCCTATGTCGACCATGCCCGGGATTGGGACCGCATTGATCGTATCCACTCTTCTCTATGCGTTTCCGAGAACTGCGATCCTAGGCGGGATCTTGTTAACCGGATATCTAGGCGGAGCGGTCGCCACTCATGTGCGAGTGCTGAATCCTTGGGGGAGTCATATCCTTTTTCCAGTGTACATGGGGATCATACTTTGGGCAGGATTGTATCTCAGAAATCCTAAGTTGCGTTCCCTATTCCCTTGGCAGAAATAAAAGAGTAATTAAGGTTTATAGATCGATCCTCTCATGCACGGAAGTTGGGAAGTATTTCTAACATTCTTAAAGTTAGGAATGATCTCATTCGGTGGACCGATCGCTCATATCGCTTACTTTCACACTGAGTTCGTTAAAAAGAAACTCTGGATCAAAGAGGATCTGTTCAACGAACTTCTCGCAGTATGTCAGATGCTTCCCGGGCCGGCAAGTAGCCAGATGGGTATCAGTATCGGAACCATCCGAGCCGGGTGGAAGGGAGGGATCCTGGCTTGGATCGGATTCACTCTTCCTTCCGCTCTTTTGTTATTCGTTTTTGCAATATTAGTAAAATCGAATGCAATTCCGGATCTAAAGTGGGTGCACGGATTGAAATTGGTCGCTTGCGCAGTGATCGCTCAGGCGGTATGCTCCATGTGGGGAAATTCCGTGAAGGATCTTAAAGGGATCGTGCTTTGTCTTGCTGCGGCCTTTGTTTCCGTTTTTTTTCGGAATGTTTACTCTCAGATCTTGGTCATCCTTGTGTCCGCTTTTCTGGGTTTCTTTTTTATGGAACGCAAGATAGATCCCAAAGATCTTGGGGCCGGACAATCGTCCTCTTCCTTGGGATTTATACCAACTCAGAAAGCTCTCGTCTGTTTGCTTACGTTCTTCTTTCTACTGATTCTTCTTCCCTTTATGGATTTCTTATATAAGGATCCCTTGTTGCAACTTGCAGACGGGTTTTATAGGTCGGGAGCCTTGGTTTTCGGTGGCGGTCATGTTGTGCTTCCGTTATTAGAAGGTGAAACAGTACAGAAAGGAATACTTTCCTCCGAGGTTTTTCTAGTCGGCTATGGTGCGGCGCAGGCCGTTCCCGGACCCATGTTCACGTTCGCTACTTTCTTAGGCGGAATGATACAAGGCGGAAAAGGAGCGATCCTTGCAACGATCTCTATTTTTCTTCCATCTTTTCTTTTGGTATTCGGGGTCTTTCCATTCTGGCAAAGGATCCGAATGCATCCTAGGGTTGAGGCCGCATTGACCACGATCCAACCCGCTGTCCTCGGGATCTTACTGGCTGCCTTATACGATCCAGTGCTCGTTTCTACGATCCGTTCCGGATTGGACTCGATGATAGTCCTAGTCCTATTCGTTCTTAGCTTCTTCTTTCAGGTGCCCAGTTGGATCATCGTTCTGGTCGGGATCTTCTCCACATTCTTAAGTTGAGGGTCCGAGCCTCTCTCTTCTATAAAATTCTTTACACAAATTCTCAACGAGAATAGACTAATTACTAGACATGCAATTATTAGAGCTACCAACTCAAGAGATAGAAAAAAGGATCTATGCGGAGATCCATAGGGTAGAAGATCCTGAGATCGGGATCTCCGTTGCGGAGTTGGGACTTATCTATCGTATCCAGGTAGAGGGGGACAAGGCCAAGATCGACATGACCTATACTTCCATGGCCTGTCCAGCCGGACCTCAGATGAAGCAAGAGATCCAGGACAATGCACTCCGGGTAGAAGGGATCAATTCTGTAGAGGTGGAAGTGGTCTGGACGCCGAAATGGGATCCTCGGTCCATGGCTTCGGAAGAAGCGAAGATGGATCTGGGAATTTTCGATTACTAAGCTTCTTCCTTTTCGAAGTATATTAAAAAAACTTAATTTTCTCCTACTGGTCCGTAGGCGATCTTGCCGTGTTCCATATAAAGTGGAGAAACCCCAAAAAAATCGGAGTCGATCTTATCATGAGAAATGAGAAGAATAGGGATCTGTATCCTATCTCTGAGATTCTTTAGCTCTTCTCTCATTTTCTGCCTTAGGTCGGGATTTAAGGCCGCAAACGGCTCATCTAAAAGTAAGATTTCCGGATTTCTGGCCAGGGCCCTCGCTAAAGCCACTCTTTGTTTTTGTCCCCCGGATAGGAATCTAGGATAACTATTGGCCGCTTCTTGGATCTCGAATAGTTCCATTAGTTTCGCTACGGATCCAGTATCCGATTTGCCGAGCCCGATCTGAAATAATCCTTTTAAACCGAACTCTATATTTTTCCTAACGGTTAGATGGGGGAATAACCCATAATTTTGAGAGAGATATCCTAGGTTTCTTTTTTCGGGCGGGATATGCGTATCCGACTCGGAATCGAAGTAGGTTTTCCCTTGGAATCGGATGCTTCCTGAGTCGGGCTTTAAAAGTCCGGCGATTGCCTTGAGTGTAAGGCTCTTCCCCGCACCGGAAGGTCCGTACAATACTTGAAAGTTTCCTTCGAGTTCGAATTGAACGTCTAGGCGAAATTCCCTTTTCCCGTCCGCGAGTTTCTTTCGAATATCTACTGATAGAGACATTAAGGAAGAGTAAATTTATATTTTGTAAATAATGCTTTTGCTTCGGGAGACTTATGTAAGAAATTTAAGAAGGCCTTTGCATCCGCGGAGTTCTTTGTCCCACTTACTACGATCCCTGGATAGAGAATCGGTTTATGGCCGCCAAGTTCGAGAGCGACTTTTACTTTGGATTCTGCGATTAAAGCATCCGTCTTATAAACAAAGCCGGCATCCACTTCTTCTCTTCCTACATAGTCCAGTACCTGGCGTACATTTTCTGCGGGAATGAATTTATCCTTAAGAGTCTTTTGCAATCCGTCTTTTGAGAGGACTTCTTCCGCATATCTGCCTGCGGGAACGGAGCTTGGATTTCCGATCGCTATCCTTTTGATCTCGGCCGATTGCAGATCCTGTATCTTCTCGATCCTAACCTTACTGCTTTTAGGGAGAACCAAGACCAGGGTATTCTTTAAGAGAACGGTCTTGGTGTTCGATTCCAGGACCCCGTTTGCGATCCCCTTATCCACAGTTTCTTGGTCTGCGGAGATGAATAGATCCACGGGTGCTCCCTTTTCGATCTGTTGGTACAGACTTCCGGAGGAACCGAAATTGAAGATAGGTTTGATCTTTGTCTTTTCTTGGAAAACGGTACCGATCTCCTTTAATACATCGGTAAGACTGGACGCCGCAGAGACTAAGACCTCTTTTTCCTTTTCTTGAGCGAATGCGGAAGCATTGAATAATAAGAAGAATATTAAAATTAATGAATGTTTTTTTGTCCTCATTCGATTGCCTTTACCAGTGAGGTTTTTTTAGTAGAGTTCCTGCCAAGGTTAATACTAAGATGCAAGTAATAGAAGCAACAATTACTAACAAAAGGGAAAAAGTATCGTTTCCTGCCTGAACCGAATCGTAGATCGCTAATGCGATTGTCTGAGTCCTTTCCGGGATATTCCCTGCGACCATAAGAGTGGCCCCGAATTCCCCCATGCCTCTTGCGTATGCCATCATCGAGCCTGCTAAGATCCCTCTCCAAGAAAGAGGTAGGATCACGAGTAAGAAAGTGGCCCACTTGGATTTTCCTAAGGTATAAGAGGCCTCTTCGTATTCCGGGTCCAAGTCTTCGAAGCTGGCCTTTGCGGATCTATAAACCAGGGGAAAGGAAACGATTGCTGAAGCGAGGATTGCTCCATGCAGATTAAATAATATAGAATAATGGAAATGCTCCAATAGAAAGGACCCCAGGATCCCTTTCTTTCCGAATAGTACTAAGAGATAATATCCTAAAACTGTGGGAGGGAGTACCATGGGCAAGGTGAACACTGCGTCCAAGAGAGCCTTCCCGATAAAGCGAGCTCTGGACATTTGGTAGGCGAATAGGATCCCTACTAAAGTCGCAAAGACCGTAGATACCAAGGTAACTTGTAAGGTAAGGATCAGAGGAGATCGGACGGAGTCCCAGCTGAAAGATCCCATTTTTCTAATGAATGCCGTCTCTTAGTTTTTGGAATTCCCAGAACCCAAAGAGACCAGTGTGGTAAGCGCCCAGGCGATGCAGAAAGCGAAGAAATTCAGATTGTATACGTAATCTTCTTCTTTTAAGAAGCTTACGAAGAAGAAGCCTGGAAATAAGATCCCCAATAATAATAAGAGTCCGCTAAAAGCTTGGAGAGCTAGAATGGTTTTGCTGACCCAAGGACTTGTCCAAAATCCTCCAAAGAAAAAAGTTAAGAAACATGGGAGGATAAAGAAGATGTTTGCGGCAACTTTTACATTCACTTCTTCTTTTCCGTTGCTCTCCGGCACTAAGCCAAGTAAGTTCCCTATCCTAGAGGTCAAATCCGAAGAAGATCCTACTCCCAGATCGATGGAGTAATTGATCCAACTACTTAAGCTAAATAGCAATTGCAATAATGCTAATACGAAGAGTAATTTTTCCTTAGCGCTTTTCTCGGAATAGAATTCTATGAATCTCCCGAGGAGCTGGGAGAGGAATTTGCTCCAGCCATTCAATACGATAGGAAAGGCCGGAACAGCAAGGCTTAGATCTCTCAACAAGGAACGTATCATTATAAGGAAACCGTCATCTCCACTTCTACAGGAGCTCCTAAAGGTAAGGAGGAATTTCCGACTGCAAAGCGCGCATGACGTCCTGCCTCTCCGAAAATACTGAGTAATAGATTCGAGGCATGGTTTGCGACTAGATGTTGTTCCGTAAAGTCGGGAGAAGAAGCCACGAAGACCCCTATCTTGACTATGGACTTGATCTGATCCAAGTCTCCGATCACTCCGCTGATGGCGGCCAGTCCGTTCAGTGCGGCTTGTTCCGCAGCGGCCTTTACGTCCTCTACCCCGAGTCCTGCTCCAAGGGTCCCTGTGAGCATTAGCTTTCCATCTTTCATAGGCAGTTGGCCCGAGGTAAATACGAGATTTCCGGATCGGGAAGCGGGTATATATGCGGCGATTGCCTTAGGAGTGGGCGGGAGCTCCAACCCAAGGGATTTGATTTTTTCCAATATGCTCATTCGGCAGGTGTTCCTATTCTTCTTTCTCTTCTATTCCTGGATTGGTAAGGGTTTTTTCAAGCAGATTCGGAGGATTCTTTTCCCTGTGTATTTCTTTTAGAGAGGGGGATTTTCCTTTACGTAAGGATGAGTCTATGACAAGCTTCAGTTAGGCAAGCATGTCCTCTATACTCGAACTGGAACCCCATCCTCAGTTTCCCGACGCCTATATGGTCTGTCGTCGCACGGGGGTCCATTTCTATCGATTAGCCCAGGAAAGGAAATATGAAGACTCGTATTTCCAAGAAGAATACAAGAACCAATACAAGAAGACGTACTACGAAGACGAGGTCCAACTTAGGGACCTTGCCAGACGTCGTCTGGAGATGATGAGTTCTTTTCAAAGTCCCCAAGGCAAGACACTGTTCGAAGTGGGTTGTGCCGCTGGTTTTTTCTTATCCGAGGCGGAGAAAAAAGGATATAAGGTAAAGGGCTTGGAGCTTTCTAAAACGGAAGCAGCATACGCCAGAGAGAAATTAGGTCTGGATGTGATCACCGGATCCTTCTTAGATGAAAGCATCCTTCCCGAAGAGACCTTCGATGCGGTCTGTGCTTTTTTTGTAATAGAGCATTTTCCTAATGCGGAAGTCGTTTTGGAGAAACTTACCTCCATGATCAAACCGGGAGGCATGTTGTTCTTAGGACTTCCCTCTTTGAACGGACCTTCTTTTCAAACGGACCCTGAGGGATGGTTTCGCACTCATCCAAGGGACCATTTTTGGGATTACTCACCTGATTCTCTTAAAAAAATGTTGAAAATGTACGGTCTCGTCACGGTATATAGGAAACCTATGTCCTACCACCCTAATAGAGACAGGGGATGGAAGGGAAAATTCCTGACACATCGACTTTTCGTCCGCTATGCAAATCTCTCCTGCTACGCCGACACATTCCATTCAATCGCGATTAAAAAAATATGAAATTCGAAGAATTAAATCTCGAGCCCAACCTGCAAAAGGCAATCCAAGAAGCAGGTTTTGTTGAGCTCACACCAATACAAGAAAAAGCAATCCCTCCTGGCATAGAGGGAAAAGATGTAACCGGTCTTGCGCAAACCGGTACTGGAAAGACAGTTGCGTTCCTAGTTCCAACTATTCACACGATCCTAAGCAAAGGCATCCAAGGCATCAGCACTTTGATCCTTGCTCCTACAAGAGAGTTAGTGATCCAGATCTCGGAAGAAGCGGAGAAGCTTTTAAAGCATACCGACTATAGAGTAGTTTCCATTATCGGAGGAACGGATTACAAGACCCAGAACAGGGACTTGGAAGGACTGAACGGTCTGATCGTTGCTACGCCCGGACGTTTGATCGACTTGGCAAGAAGCGGCACTGCCAATCTGGACAAAGTAGAGTTCTTCATTCTGGACGAAGCGGATCGCATGTTGGACATGGGGTTCATCAACGATATACGTTGGCTTCTTCATAAGTGCAAGAATAGAAAGCAAACCCTTCTATTCTCCGCGACTCTTTCCGTCGAAGTTATGCGCCTTGCTTACAGGTTCATGAACGAGCCTGTGGAGATACAGATCAATCCGGATAAACTGATCACGGAAAGGATCGATCAGAAGCTGGTTCACTTGGGTAGAGAGGAGAAGATGCCGTACATGGTAAATTCCATCCTAGGCCAGGCGATGGAAGGTCAAGGGATCATATTCACAAATTTTAAAGCGAATATCCCTAAGATCGTGTATTCTCTCCGGAAATACGGGATCCCGATCACAGGGATCTCTTCCGATCTAGACCAAAAGAAGCGTCTTAGATTGATGCGAGACTTTAAGTCTGGCAAGTTCAAGTTCATGGTGGCGACGGATGTGGCGAGCCGTGGGATTGACGTAGAAAATATCGAAGTAGTTTTCAATTTCGATCTTCCTCAAGATACGGAAAACTATGTGCATAGGATCGGCAGAACTGCAAGAGCAGGAAGGGTCGGTAGATCCATCAGCTTCTGCTCCGAATCCGATTACGTAGAGTTGGAAAAGATAGAAAAATATCTGAAACAAAAAATAGATGTGATCCCTGTGGAAGAAGAGACTCTCATCTTTCCTTCCGGAGAATTCCAGGTCTTTGTCGGAGGAGACGCTTTCGATAACGCTCCTGTGGAAAGGAATGGGAACAGAGGCCAGGGCAGGGATTGGAATTCCAAGAAACCTCGGAAAGACTTCAGCCAAAACGGAGGAAGAGGCGAGAAGAATTGGAATAGAGACTCCAGAGACAATCGTAGAGAGGGCCAAGGCAGAGATTCTCGACCAGGCAAGCAAAGATCCGGCGGGAAACAAAGACCGGAGGCAGCCATCCAAGAGGCTCAGGAATTCCTGCAAAAGGCAGATAACGTATTCGGGAGCTCGGGCGACAGAAAGGACAAGAACTTCAAGAACAAAAAGAAGGGAAAACCACGCCAAGATCAGCAAAGAAGCGGGGCTCAAGCATCCAATCATCGTCCGGATAAAAGACAGAACCAAAACAAAGAATACGATAGAAAGAAACGGAATCTTTTCGATATCAACGAATCCCGTAAGGGCCCAGGTAAAAAGAAGGAATCCATTTGGAAAAAGATCAAATCCTTCTTTGGGGGTTAGGAATATTCCTTTTCTGGAATATTTCTCTCTCTGCCGAGACTAGAATATCCACGATAGGCAAGAACGGATATGTGCCTTTCGAAGAAATTCGAAAGCACATTCCCGGTCTCCAGCCAAAATTCGAGTCTGCTACTTTAGTAGGCTCCATCTCTCATGCTACAGGAGAGATCCGTTTCCGAATAGGCGCTTCCTTTTATGCTATCAATGGTAGTTTAGAAAAAACGAATTTACCGGTAATCTATAGGGACAAGGACTTTCTTCTTCCCCCTGATATGGTCGAGGCGATCTTTGTTAGATTATTGCCGGGAGATGTAAGCTACGAGTTCAAGGATGGAGAACTGGTCTTCGATCTTCTACCTAAGGCGGAGAGGCTCAGGCTTTCTGCGATCATAGTGGATGCAGGACACGGAGGAAAGGATCCGGGAACTTCTTCTCCGAAAGGGATCCAAGAGAAGATGGTCTCTTTGCAGGTTGCAAAATTCCTGAAGAAATTCCTGAACAAAGTGTATCCTGAAGTTCGTGTGATCCTGACTCGGGCAGGGGATTCTTTCATAGAACTGGAAAGAAGATCCGAGATCGCAAACTCGGAACTCCAAAAGGGAGGCTCCGTCCTATTCGTCAGTTTACATTGTAATGCTTCCATCTCCGACGATGTAAACGGTTACGAGGTTTATTATCTTTCCCAAACACCCTCGACGGAGGCAGCTAGAGAGATCTCCCTATTCGAAAACAAGATCTCCGGCAAGAAGGGAGGGGTTCCGTATAGAAAGATCCAGGCAGGAATGATGTCCTCTCTCATCCAAAGAAGGAGCCGCCTGCTCGCCCGTAGTGTGGAATCCGAGATGAAAAAAAACCTCGGTCCCAAGATATTGTCGAGAGGAGTGAAGAAGGCCGACTTTTCCGTGCTTCGGGGGAGTTTAATGCCTGCCATTCTGGTGGAAATGGGTTACCTTACCCATTCCAAAGAATCGGATCTCTTGGCTGACAAGACCCAACAGGTAAAATTGGCAAAGAGCATTTTAGAAGGTGTGAGAGCGTATGAACTTGCAAAAGATTAAGGAAATTTGGGCTGCGATCCTGGCTCGTTGGGAAGCTTTTTATGCCTGGATTTTCGGCCTGGCGACTCGACCTTCCGATTCTCCCGAATCCAAGAGGATGTTGTTCCTAACGTATTCATGGATCACGGTCTTATTATTCCTGACAGGTTTCATTCTGGCGGGCAAGAACCCGCTTAAACTACTCGTGCCTTTTACTCTCTACGATCTTCCTAATATCGATCCAAGAAAAGAAGCGGTCATTTTCGAATCGGACGGAGAAGGTCAGGTCTATCCTGTTAAACGAAGAGTTCTATTAACTGGAGAAGATTTCAGACACGATGCTCTTACTCTGATCGGAGAAACGGGAGAGTCCAATTATTTCGATCCAAGCGTTCCAAATTCTACTGCACAATTTCGAAATCTAAAAAAGTTACCGAACTTGCAAGACTCGGTCATCTCCATTTGGAAGAGAGGAGACCTTCTTATTCTCGACTTTCGCAAATCCACTTTGGAAAATCTTTTAAGCGAGATTAAGTTCCGTATCGATTATACGTATGCAAGTCAGTTGACAGAAGAGCAAAAGTCCGCCGAGATTGGCCGTAAAAAACTGCTGCTTTTATCTTCCGCCTTTCTGGCCGTAGAGAAGACCTTATTCGAGAATTTTCCGGAGATTAAACGCATCGAATACAGATTAGGCGGAGAAACTTCCGATCTTAACGGACTCACATATTCACTTTCGGGTTCGCATTCGAGATAAGAGTTCCCACAGGATTTTCGAGTAAATTTTAACTTTGCAAAAAGAATGATTTTCTGATATAGGGGAGGCGAGCTTCTCCCACTGGGGACCCACCTCCACCACCCGATGAGGGTGGGGGCCAAGCTGATTAAAATCCCGAGCCGGTCTTGTTTTCGACCTCGACTTTACCGATATTCAAAGCAGTCATGTCCGGTTCTCGTTCCATTCTTTTCCGTCTTAGCATTGTTTTGCTGTTTATAACTGCAATCTCTACGGATTATGCCGCACCCGATCTGCAAATCTCTCCTGATATCGGTAATATCAGCGATTTTCGCACAGACAGACTTGCATTTCATTCTATCCAATTGATCGACAAGGAAGGAAAACCTCTTCTGGATCGCAACCTGAATAAGGATACATCCGAGTCCACGCTTCTCATCATAGAAAGAGGGCAACTTACTCTCTTAAAGGATGGCTACGACGATCCGGTTCAGGTTCGGGAGAAGGAGAAGGAATACTTAAGTAAGATCTATAAATTCACTCGAATGAGAGAATTAGAACAGGAATACTCTAAACTTCCCGAATCGGAAAGATCGTACTCCATTAGTAAAACTGCAAGCACTAATCCTCATGATAAACCAAACCCGGCCCCTGCTCCGGTACAAACAAGTGAGCCGGAGCAGAAAAATAAAGAATTCGATCTCCTTGTAAAATACGACGACGAGCTTTTGAAGCTGTATGCAGCGGAGAAGGCTAGCTTCGCCGAGTTTTCCAGGACGGAGAGAATTTACGGCAAGGATTCCCCTAAGACGACTTCCTTAAGGACCCGTTACGAGGAATTGAAAGCGAAAACGCAGGAGCGAAAAAGGTTTCTATTAGGTTTTTTGAATAATTCTTCTCCCGATTCGAATCCTTATCCTGGGGATAGAAGGGACCAAAATTTCTACAGTAATGCTTCTAACGGAGCTCCCGATTTTTATCTGCATTCTACAACTCCAAGAGAAGTGGACGGCTTGATGAGAGGAGAAGAAGAAGTCGGAAAGAAATACGGGCAGCTTTATCGTGCCGCCGTAGACAAGCTTATCGATTCTCAGATAGACAAACTATATTACTATCTTTGGAACCGGGATATGACCAATACTCGGATCAAAGTGGAACGTTATTTGAAAGGGAAGAAGGTCACCGTAATTACCGGAGATTCTACCGTTTACACGATGATAGACAAAGAAGGGGACGGAATTACCGAGTCTTTCTTTGTGGATTCTCCCGGTCTTAGATTCTCTTGGGGAAGGGATATCCCGAATATCATTTCTATCTCGAATTGCACGGAAGAACAGATACTCACAAAGATAAAAGCCCTCTCCGATGACGTTTCTTCCGGAAGGATCCCGAAGAAAGTCGAAAAGCTGGATCTGACAGTTCCCGAAGAACAGATACTGATCGATTTAAAGCCTTTATTAAAGAATCTTTAAGTATATTCGAGTAAGGCCCTGCCGTGATCCTTTCGAATAACGCCTCAATCTTAAACGATTGAAAGATCGAGCCTAGAATCCCTTAAAGACGGGCTTTCTCTTTTCTTCTATGGACTTGATCGTTTCTTTGAAATCTTGGGAGATAAAATTCAATGCTTGAGATTCCGCTTCTTTGCGAAGTGCTGCGTTCAAGCTTTCTCTATCGTATGAATTCTTTTTAAGTTCGCTCAACGCCATAGGGGCGCTTTCCGAAATGGAGATAGCGATCTCGATCGCTCTTTGCAACACTTCGTCTTTCGGAACGGAATCATAACAAATTCCTAATGAAAGACATTCTTGCCCGCTTAAGGACTCCGCTAAGAATAGAAGACGATTCGCAAGGCTCTGGCCGAAAAGCTCCTTAGTTAGAAAGCTAGATCCCATTCCAGGATGGATGCCCAGTTTTACGAAATTGAATTGGTATTTTCCATCGTTGGCAAAGACCCTTAGATCACAGGCAAGAGTGATAGAAAGGCCCGCGCCGATCGCATGACCGTTTGCAGCGCAGATCACAGGCACATTTAAGTCCCGTACTGTGAGAAAAAGATTATAGAATTCGAACATTTCCTTCTTATTCGTTTCGAAGGACTTCTCCGCAAAGGATTTGAGTAATTCAAAATTACCCCCTGCGGAAAAAATATTGCTCTTACCGGTTATTACTACTGCGCGAGGAGGATTTTTTTTTAATCTCTCTATCTGTGCCTTAAACTCCAGACCCATAGGTACGGTCATGGAGTTCTTGGTTTCCGGATTATTTAAATAAAGGATCTCTATTCTAGATTCGGAGGATAGTTCTACTGTTTCTGATTCGACTAATGCCATTAAACCGCTTCCTGTTTGAGCTCGAAACTTTCGTACCAAACTCTATCGGAAACGGCAAGAGGTTTTTCGCCCAATCCCATCTGTTCGAAATAATCCAGAAGGATCTCTAGATGGATATTTTCTTCGTCTTCTAGGCTCCAGAAGCTACTATCGATGGAGCGAGAAGCGATAGCTTGGCCTCTAACAGAATCAGTGAAGTAATCCGGCTTATCGGAGAAGATAAGATGAGCGGAGATCATATCGAAACGGATCGTGTCGACGATCTTTGTAAAATCGGAATCAGTCTTATCGAAATAGCGGGAAGCGATCTCCGTTTGGAAATAATCCCCCCAAGTGAGAATATCCGGCTCGACTCCAGTGAGTTGTTTGATCTCGGCCAATTTTTCTTCTTCTAAGAAAGGCTTGGATGCGAATTTATCCACGATCTCTCGCAGAGAGATCAGGTTCAGGATCTTGCTCGCGGAAAGTTTGCCCTGGCGCATCATATCGAAGAGTTCTGGATTGAGTTCGGATTTATTCTCTGCCATGGTTTATTTTTCGGCAAAAGCATAAAAATTCCCCCGAACAATTTCCTTCCTCAAATGCCGCATATATGTCTCATTCGAAGAAAAAAGATTCGGTGTCTTCTTTCCTGAAAGACAAACTGAATTCAGGATAGCGCGGAGTCGAAATATAGATAGGGGAAGTCTTTTCCTTTTAAACGTATGGCTGTAGGACGATCGGATACACTCCAAGAACTGATAACGATTTTGGAAACGATGTTTGGGGAAACAATCATCGGCTCAGATATCAATTTGGTGAAACATCTCTTTTACAGCTTAAAGGCGGATCAGAGAGAATTCCCTTTCGATTATGAGGGGGACAAGCTCAATTCCATTGTAGAAGAAGTCGGAGAGGATACGCTCATACTCTATGTTCCATATCTTCAGCCCAAAGGAATTCTGCGTGCAAAAATCAGTTTCGAAATTTTGAATATACTCTATCAATTCGAAGTCGTCCTCCTCGATTTTTGGGAGGATCATGTACGGATAAAGATCCCTTCGGAATTACAAGCAGCCGCCTTTAGAAAGAATATCCGGGTCGCAGTAGACGATCTATTCATGAATTATGTGATCCTCTATCGTTCCTTGAGCGGGGGAGAAAGAGAGCTTGGAAAGAACCTAAGTGTGGAGCAACGTTTCTTTCATTTAATGAAGGAGATCAAGAAGGACAATCCAAGTCTGAAGCTGATCAATCTAATGGCTACGGATTATATCCTGGGAGTTTCCAAGGATTTTGAGATCGTATTCTTCGGTCCTGGGAAAGAAGAAAGTTTTCTCACTCGGTTCATTCGCAAATACAATCGATCCGTATATGTACCTGATTGCTCCCTGATCATGAACTATATAGGAGAGGAGAAGGATCCTTTCCTGGATAATTTCAGGGACGAGTATCTGCATCTTGTTAAGACCCAAAACCAGGCGAAAGCGGACGAGTTTTTTAGAGAGCTGCAAAAAGAGGAGATCCGCGACTTTATGATCTCCTATATAGTAACACCGATACGACTGTTTAATGATCCGATCGGGTATATACGGGTTTATACCACCGCCATGGATAAATTCTCTATCGTGCAACAACAGGCATTATATATCGAGGAATTAGGTGAGATCCTGACGTATGCCTTAACCAAGGTATATATTCGCCAGGACAATTTTCGAAACGAGAAGGCCGTAACCCGCATCTTGGACATCAGTATGAATGGACTCCTTTATGAAATAGAGGACGAAAGGACTTTTCAATATTTAAAAAAACATAATATTATTAAAATGTTTGTGCCGATTCATGAAAGGGAGCTTGTTCTTAGGGGAGAAGTCGTCCGTTTCCTGGAGTTGCCCGACGGAAAGTTCCATCTCGGAGTAAACTTCTTCGATTCCAATCCGGATGACATGGTCTTCCTGCAAAACTACATTTTCGAAAAGAAACTGAAAGTGCTTTCGGAGTAATCATCTTTTGCTGTCAATCCGAACTGCCTTCTCCCTCTTCCCGGCTCTCGGATTGACAGAAACAGCATCCCCACTCAAACAAGAATCATCACTAACCGACTCAACTAACACATCCGACCCAAATACATTTGCATTCTTAATGAAGCTAAACTCATTCAGATACAATTGAGAATACTTTGGCTTTATATATCCATAAGCCGCAAATGCAGTCCTTAAAACTCTATGGTTTCCTTCTGCTACTTGGTTTTCATAGTTGGAAAAAGAATATGCTTTAAAATGGAAGAAAAAGCAGGGCTAGCGCTGACATCTTTCTATGTCAGAAACTTTGAGATTGGTTCCATGTGAATAGGGATCAATCTTATTGAATAACATTATGCATACTTTTATTCGCGATTTCAAGTTAAACTGTTTTTAAAAGTTAAGAAGATCGGAAAAATCGAAACTCTGAAATCGTGTTAATTTTTCCAGTTAAAGACCCTGTATGTGAATATGCAAAGGGGGCTTTTAGGCCTCGATGTTTCTATCTATTGCTTGCGAATGTAAAGTTTTACCTGACGGACTGTGAATCGATCGATGATAAAGGAGGCTGCCTAATTATTTCTTTTTCATTCCTTCTCTTATTTTAGCATATTCGAATATAACTTGGCCCAGATATTAAGTTCTTTCGTTAATAAGTTTAGTAAATTGTGTTTTTTGACTTGAATTTGACATGATGATCTATTCTATTTGGAATTCCGGGAGTAAAGGGTAAGCCCCGTCTTTTCGGATATTATAAGCATAAGTTCTTAATGAACCATTACAGGATCGGAATATGGATCGAACATTAAATGTAAAATTTTCTCCATTGGACTCGCAAGGAAATGCGATCATTTATGTTCCTAATCAATCGGGGGATCCAGTTCCGTCGGATAAAATTTTCGAAATCCAACTTTCGAATAACGGTCAGCAATCTATCCTTTTAAAACAAGGTACTCCAGTATCCGACCAATCGATTCCTTCCGGTAATTTTTTACTCAGCGTTTTTTTTCCCGTTTCATTTACGGCCTCGGATCTGGAAGCAATCCAAATAGATCCTCAGACTGGATGGAAGGCTAAGAGTTTTTCGGATGATGGTCTATATTTGATGCTTTCTCCTATTGCGGATACTTCCATTCCGGCAAATGGGAGCATCGCCATCAAATTCACCGGTTTCAAAACTTCTACTCCGCGTTTAATTCCACAAAGTTTGAACCTTAATTTGTACAATTTGGACTCTTCGATCGTCGGTGACGGCATCTACTCGATTAATACGGTTATTTTACAGGTTCCTAAAGCGGGTAATAAGGATCTGGTTTTATTTGCGGGTTCGGAAAATTCTTCCTCTATCTACCTGACCCCTTCCGGATCGGCTACGAATAACGAAAACGATATTAACTTTTATTTAATGAGTAACGATCCTAATGCAATTACGATACCCGCAATTGCGAATCTTTCATATATTAGGATTTCCTTTGATACCGGCGATGGGTTGGGGGATTTGACTAGTGCTGCCGACGCGGTATTGGCTAGTATTTCTCTTTTGAGAAACTATCAGAATTTATTCACTCTTTCCGTAGAGAGGATCCAAACTGTTCCGACTTGGAAATTTACCGCCAGTACCAACGTATTTTTAAACGGCGGAAGTAATGACAGGTTGGAATTTCAATTGCAGAATTTGATAAGTCATATACAGCCCGGGATTGCGAACGTATACCTTGAATTTTTCGATATTCCCGGTTTTAATGACGGTTATGCTAGCTTTTCCCTCCAAAAAGAATTACCTGCGGCCGTAATCAGTGCTTTTTTCATATCTCCAAACAAGATCGCGAACGGAGATTCTATTACTCTACAGTGGCAAACCCAAGGCGCGGACTACTGTACTTTGAGTTCGAATATAGGGAGCATTTCCGATATAGGAGGTCAGACTATTCCGACTTATAAGACTTTTTCTCAGATGGAGTCTGGTTTAAAGATAACGCCGGTTTTGCCAGATGTGCAGAATTCCGGCGCACCTGTTTTATTTTCAGTGGGACTCACGGCTTTTACTCTGGATGGCAGAAGTAATACCAAGCAGATCGGGATCTTGATTGAGCCTGTAAGTTGTTCATTGGTGGCGTCGGTCAGCGATCCTATTTCATTCGGTAGTAAGGTAATGTTAAGTTGGAGTTCCCAATATGCGCACTCTCTTTCGATAGACCAAGGATTAGGTTCCGTTTCCTCCGCGGGTTCTCTTGAAGTTTCTCCCACTCATGATACGGTATATACTCTGACCGCTCAAGGATTATATGGACCGATTAATTCTTCCGTTGTCGTTCATGTGCAGACCGTGAAAATTAATAGTTTTATCGCAAGTGCGACCTCCGGGAAACTAGGTGATCAGATAACGTTTCAATGGGACACCGAATTTGCATCCTCACTTGATATTAACGGAACCGTCCTCACTTCTGCAAAAGGTAGCATTCAGCTTCCTTTAACTCATACGTTCAATACATTTACGTTGACATGTAACGGTGGGAACGGTCCGGTTTCTCAATCCATATCGATTAATACGACGGACGGAGTTCAGATCGTTAGCATGAGTGGTTATTGGCAGATGAATAAATTCTATTTTGAGACAGCCAAAGCAAATTTCGATTGGCAGACCGCAGCTGCAGTTTCCTGTCAACTGATTGCGAACGGGGGTGTGGTTTCAGACGCCGTTTCGGGGACAGTTTCTGTCGATGCCGGGACGGGGGATGCTCCTCAGAGTGTTACCTTTGTTTTGACTGCCCAAGGTCCCGGTGGTCCGGTCTCTCAATCGTATACGGTAAATCCTAACGTATCTTAATTATATTTATCTAATTTTCTCTTTGTCTGAGATTTACATCGCGCCCGAGCCGTATACATCGAAGGATTGCGTAAGAGATTGCCCGTTCTTACCCTGACAGACCAGAGTGAACGTTTGGCAATATACGTTGATCGAAAAGCTCATAGAGCCTGAAGCGGAGACAGGCGATCCGTTTAAAGTTACCGAAACCGCAAATGCAATATCCCAACTGATTTGAACCGGCTCTCCTATTCCTACCACGGAAGCATCCGGGCGAAAGTAGTTGATAAACAACACATCTACGGTGATTACAACGGAAGAAGTAACAGTTTGTAATCCGATAGCGGTCAATGTATATCTGGTCGTATTTCGTGGAGATACTGAAATCTGCCCTTGTTGCTTTACATCTCCGATCCCCTGATCCAGGCTGATAGATCTCGCATTTTGAGAAGTCCAACTTAATGTGACCGCCGTTCCGGGAGGAACCGGATCCAAGTTGGAGGCGGATAAGGAACAACTAACTGGAAGGACTTGGATTCCGATTTCTCTACTGCTGCTTCTTCCGTCCAAGCTGAACGCATGAAGAGAAATCGAAAAAATGATCCCTCCCGAGGCAGGTGGAGGGCTTATTGGAACGGGAGTTACTTTCACTCCGGATTGAAATGTTGGAAAGGACTGAAAGGCGGGGATCGTTTGACCGTTCTCATCCAACAAATTCCCTGTAGAAGCTTCGAGAGTGCAATACGAAGTTCCTTCCGTTTCCCATTGGAGTAGAATGGAATTTCCCCCTATAATAGAGTAATCGGATGAAAAAAAACCGCTGATCACCGCTTCCGGATATTCCTTGGTCAGAGTAAAATCCGAATAACCGTCGTTATATCCTGGTATATTATAATATTCTATATATACCTTGGCGATGCCTGGAGAAAGATGGGTGACCAATTTCTCGATGCCGAACTCGATCCGATCGTCACTTCCTCCGTTTAGAAATATGTCGGTTGCAGCTGTGAACTTCCAGGAAGGTATCTTACCGATTCTTTCGAAACTGGAGGAGAAGTTATTCTTATATGCCCTTACTATTCCCAAGATTATCGCTTCCAGATCTGTAGCTTCTGCGACATCTCCCATTTCTTTTCCGGTGTCGAAAGAGATGCGAAGATAAGTTTGGTTCGCTTTAGCCGGAATAGCGTTCGAAGAACGACCTGAACTTACTAAGTAGAAATTTAGATCGTTTTCACTGTTGGCAGGATCGCTATCTGATGTAACGTATACTATATTGCTGTCAGTCGTTCTGGACTCCAGTATCAAGTCCTTGTTTCCCTGTTTGGGAACTTGTTGTACGAATACGTTAAAGTCATATTCTCCTGTTCCAATCATCGAAATATCCACATTAAAAACGTTCACGCTTAATCTTTGCGGTATCTGTCTGGGTATGGAAGTAAAGCCGATAAAAGAGATCGAAATCGTTCCGCCAACCGGCACGATTGTATCGCTTGCGGGAGAAACTGCTAAATAAACTCCGTCGTCCGAGAAAGACTTTAATTTCCATCCGGATGCAGGATCCAATCGTACCGAAGAAAGGGATTCGAAAGATATACTATCCGGCAGGTAGATTATAAATAAGGCAGGGCCTCCGGAAGTCTGGCTGTCAGAAACCGGATCTCCTCCTTTCAATGAAGCTGGGTGATCTCCATTATTAAGAATTTTTAATGTAAAATAATCTTTTGCAGGAACTTGGGTGCCGTCCGTATTTGGAACATACAGGATTGCATTTTGGTTTGTATCGACGGGAGAAATGGAAATGGAAAGCGGGTGTATTGAAGTAGGCATCGTTTTTAATTACCGTTATGATTTTCGTTTTGGTCAGCGGACTTTAATTTCAGCCAGCCTTCTCTCAGAAGCAATGAGTCGGAAAAGTTCGTATCCGTGCGGACCTTTTGGATAGGAGAAATATTCTGCCATGATCCGGATTCTCTTTCTACCCAAGACCAATTGAATCCGGCTATTTTAGGAAGCGGTATTTCGAGTCTATCCGATCTGGTCAATATAGGAGCGGCGAAGAACGTTACGCTCATTTGTTCAAGTGCAGGAGCATAATGATATCTCGGAATATCTATCCTCTTTTTGGGCAGAATTCCAGTCGTCGCATGAATTGCAGCTCTAGGATCCATTAGAAGAAAGACCGTACTTGGATCGGCTCCAGGATCAGGCTTTAAGGTGATCGTAGTTTCGGAAGGAACTACGATTGTAGGATCGGAACCGTCCGAATGGGAGGAATAAAAATTGGAGAAGTCGGTCTTTGCTTTCTCTTCCAAATAAAAGCCTACTAATCCGTCTTCGTACTGGAGAGCACTCCCTAATCGAAGAGGGAATGAAACGTCGGTGAATCCGGCGATATCCGGTCCGTTCTGGCTTGAGATATTATATTGCAGAGAAGACCAGCTTTGATTCTGGACTGGATTGCCTTTCAACTCTAATTTTAGCTTTGCACGTACTACTGCGATCGGGCGTCCGACTAACTGTACTAAACTAGTGGTTTCGCCGAAATTCTGCGGTTCGATAAATTGAAGGGAACGATCTAAGGTTCGTATAAATGCTCCCAAAAAATCTGAATCCTTGCCCAAAATATTAGATGCAAATTCTCTAATATGGGAATTTGCAAATGCAGTATTCATCTTTGCGGAGAAATCGGGATCTTGAGCCCGGATCGTAACCAACGGATCCACACCGGGAGAGCTTTCGAAAAAAATTCCGCTTTCGTTATAGGATGCTATCGTTCCAATCGAAGTCCCCGCGACGTCGTAAAATTCCAGACTTCCGTCCAGATAGTTCGGAAGGATCCAGCCATGGATCGGCGAATTGATACTGTTCATTTCCTCTGTATCTTCCGATGCGGAAAGCCATCTAAACAATAATCTAGCAGGTTGGACGAATCTAGGAGATAGGAAGGCTGGATAGGAATCGTTTTGTATGTAAAGACTTCTAGATGCTACCGTCTTAGGAATATCGTAGTCTCTGTATTGGCCGAATGCATCAATAACTCTTAGTTTTTGAATACGACCGAGTCCGCATCGGATCGGATTGAAATTGATATCCGGTAGAGGATTACTTTCGTTCGCATTGGAAACGAATGACTGAACCCTCTGATTGAAAGATTTTTCGAGGCCGTGCGCTAAAGGATTATATACTGAAAACTGCATCTCTACGGATTGCATTGCTAAAGCGTCGTTAAATCCGGAAAGCGCCTGCGAAAGAACTGGAATATTCGCCGATTGATCTAGGATTTTTTCCACGGTAGAATTCGAAGAATATTTGAGATAATCCTGAACACGATCCTTCAAGCTCTTGATAGCTTGCGGAGTTAAGATAGTTGCTCCGACGTAATTTTGTTCGTTCCCTAAATTTTCTCCCGCATATTGAATGTCCATCGCCCCATCTGGAAGTTTACAGTTTTGTTGAATAAAATCGGGAGAATATTTAGGAAGTTCTACTCCGCTTGAAACAGTCGGAATGGTTTGGTAAGGCCGAAACGCGAAGTTCCATTGTAGTAGTATCGGATGCCAAGGTTGGGCCCATGTTTTGAATTGTAAAGGAGAAGGGACGATCCCGGAAGAAATATGATTCTTATAGAACGTATCCGAGCCGGAAGAGTTGAATTCTATTTTAAGTTCTTCTAATGCAGCCGGAATAGATGTGACTGCTCCGGCTTTTAAGACAACGCTCCATTGACTGGGATCAAGGTAATATAACTCCGCAAGAAGTTGGTTCGGAATATTTCCCAAAGGTAAGTTGGAAACGTCGGGATATTTAGGCATCTCACTTGCCAAGATAGAGTAGGTGGTTCCGGAAGAAACAAATTGGAACTGGGAAGAAGTTTGAGAATCTGTTCTGCATAATAATCCTCCGCTTTCCGAAAATGCACCGTCGAATCCGTATCGACCGGAAGGTTGCAGATCGGGTCCGGATATGAGTACAATTGGATCGTTAGGCTGATAGAATCGAGGAGCTTCGATAGACTTTAAAGAATATTGGCTTCCAATATCGCTGGAAATTTTCTGAGAAAGAGAAAGGATCTGAGAAGAAAGAGTACTAAGAGAATTAGAAAGAGATTGTGCGGTAGATTGATCGCTCATATTAGATTCTATTAATTCTCTAATATCGTTCGAATTTACCGAGGCAGTGCTTCCAGACTCGGGGTATAAGGAAGTGATGAATTTGTACCAATCGGAGAATGTCTGTTTTCTTAAGGATAGGATCTGCGCGTTATATCGATCCGATTCGAATTGATATTGATTCAATTGATTGAGATCTTCCGAATTTTGCTTGGATAATCCGGTAGCGTCTTGGTTTTTAGGATCGGCCGGAAGTATCGTCCATAATGTTTCAGTTTCCTTCGTACTGAAAAAACTTTTGTGGAGTACCCTGTCTAATTCCGCCATCGCTCCCGCATCGGATAGTTTATCCAAGTATCCTATCTGCAGAGCTTCAATGAATCTTTCCAATTGACTTTGGTCCATGCCTGAGACTTGGACGATGCCTGAGAGAAGTGAAGCTAAGCCTTCCGAATTCGTATTTGCAAGAGATACTAGAGAAGCGTTTAAATCAGTTTTAGTACTAATATAATCCGTGGACGGATCCCATTTTACGTCTCCCAACATTCCCGTGCATACCATACGAGAAGGGGAAGAAGGAGAAGTTCCCGTAGGAAGATCCCAATTGTAATCATCTAACTTTTTTGAAAGATCGGCGGAAGAATAGATCGGGTCCTTATTCAAATCGCTATACCAACCAAGGACAGAATAGCTGATGGAGAAATTTTTCGGATCGAAATTGACTAGATCTGCGAACGTATCTTGAAAACCGAATACGGTCCTGCAATTCGGATAATAGGATGCAAAGCGCGGTTCTCCATATCCTATTACAGTAAATGGAGACAACCTTTCTATATTCGGATCGGGATCTTCCGTCCATTTTTCTAATTCGATTGTCCGTCCCATATATCTGAACGGCGGATTACTTTCGGAATACGCGTAATTTCCTCCCTTGTTGAACGGAATATTCGTATGATCATAATAAGTATTCGCATCCATGGAAAGAAAATCCGATTCAACGACCCACGATTTTTGAGATGTTCCGGCTTCGCCGCTTATATCGGTTAGGATCCGGGTTACAAGCCAACGATTCGGTACTTCCGGAAACTGAACCGAATCATTTCCGGTATCGTTGTTCTTAGTCTGCTGTCCTTGGGTTAACGCATCAGGGAGAGCCCAATGAAGATGGACGCCTATTTTTAACGGAAGACTCTCAGATTGGAAGGGTTTGTTTACGAATAAATCACTTAGATTCGCTCCTTGAGGACCACCTACGTATGGTAAGGTGACAAAATTCGCCGTGGCAGGTGCGGTAAGAGATGTACGTTGTTCCGAATCGTTTTTGCCGACACACATCGCATCTAGATCGATTGGAACAAGTAAAAAGGAAGAATTGTTAATTGCCGGACTCATCGAATGCTTTGCTCCTATACCCTAAGAAAACTGATCTTGTCCACGCCTTCTACCATTTGCAGTGCGAATTGCGCGGATGTGAATTGTTCCGGTTGAAGATTTAGTTTTTGCACTATGTTCGAAGATAGAAGGTCTATGTTTAATACCCCAAAAAGATCCCGAAATGGAATATTATCCAGTATCGCATTATTCTCCAAGTCACCATCCGGATCTCGGAGTTCCTTGCTGAAAGTTTGGTCGAAATCCAGCCCGAAATGAACTCCTTCCGAAGGAAGTTGGATATCGAATTGAAGTGCATCTCCAGAGAAAATACAAAGAAGAACGTCTTTTGATAAACGATCCATCCGCAACAATGTCAATTGCCCGCTCGGCAAGCTATTTGCATCCGCTTGAGGAACGTTAAACGCTCTTATTTCCATGTTTGGCCATCCTGCTACTGCAGCAGACCTTAGTATCAATCCGGCTATCGTTTTAGGAGTGTCGGGTGACGTGTTAGAATTGTCCAAAGGATTTCTGACAGAGAGGGAAGCTTGGGTCGCGGAATTCCTGATCGAATTCGCAGTTTTTTGATCGTGCTCAAGATCTCCGGCTGTGGATCTGCCTAAGCTGAATGCTCCGTCTATTAGGGAATTTATCCAGTTTTGATCCAACTCGAAGAACCGTACCGATTCTTGAGGAAGCATTTTTTCGTCCGGTATAAGATAGGAAAAAGGAACTCCTACCAAAAGTGAGAGTTGTCCTAACCAATTATTGATCGTATCAAGCCAATCAGTACCTGTCCCGCCGCCCTGAACCACTATGGATGGATCTCCTAGTAGTTGAGCGATCATATTCTTCTCTTGCGTTAGAATGTCTTGGCGTTTTTGAGTAAGTTTCCATCTATATAAAGCTGTAGAAAAAGAAAGACTCTGAAGTCCTAACATGCGTCCCAGTTCCCAAGCCGAGGAATAAGAAACATCGAATACTCCGTTGATCGAGTCATAAGCGGTCAATTCGTCTGAAGTCGAAACTGGAAAGGAAGTAGTAGAAGGAGTCGAATATGGAACAAGAGGGCTCCGATACCATGAAACCGTCTTATCTCCTTGCCGCAAATGATGAGGGAAAGGAACGTAGCCCGCATTGATTTTGTTTTGCGCGACTGAGGAAGAACCCAGAAGATCCGGTAACCTAACCGTGGATGGATTGCGATCCAAGTTAGTGATCAAATGTTTGAATGTAAACTGTTCCGATTCTGCAAAGAAACTCCATGATTTCAGGACTACGATCTTTATATTCCCGTTAGAGTCCGGTGTATAACGATCTTTCATAGACGGATCGTAATAGCCTTCTAGAGAAATCAGATGCACAGCGCTGGCAGATCCTGCTTTTCCCAAACGGTTCCCGACTACTACTGCGAATTCTCCTTTTCCGTCTTGGGTCGTATTCACTTTGTCTGTGGTTTCTACCAGCCTAATATGTGTTAGACGATTAATTTCGCTCTCAGTAGGGAGCATAGAATCCAGGAAAGTTTTGTTCAAACTAAGTGTCCTGCAAGTATCGGAAGAGGAATCGCCAGATTCAAGCGGGATGCTTAAATTTCCTATCGGAGTTGTTTCTGCAACTATTTGGCCGAATTCCGAGGAATCCAATAGTATTAGTCCAAGCCACGGAGTTCCACTTGTTTCGGTTCCTGCGGATCTTTCCCAAGGCAAGGTAGCTTTAGAGATAACGATATGAGGTAAACAATTCGAGAAGTCGCCGAAACTTCCGTCTGGAGGAAAACAAGCCACGATCTCTTCATCAGAGATCTTGAATCTTTCTCCGCGTACTGAAAATGTTTTTGTTTCCGAAAATGATTCTTTATCACCGAATCCCAAGTCGATCTGGTGTTGGAATTCCAAAGTGTAATCTCCCGATTTTAGATCGGGACGATGGTATTGTATGAACTCGACTGTTCTATCATCCGGCATGGTTGGTCTCTTTAAGAATATATTTTAGGAGCAGATAGAAATGCGTTATCCGTTCCTTGGGAAAGATTTGTCAGATCGAAATCGCCCGCATTAAAACCGAATGCGGAGAATAGATTCGTTCTTGCGTTTGCAGTTTGGGAAATTGTGCTCTGGATCTTTTGTCTTCTCTCTTCCTGAGTTAAATTTGCCTCTGTAGGTTCTGTTACGGTTTCCCAGGCATATGCGCCAATGATCGGATCATCTGCAAATTCTAATTTTGTAATAGAGATTTCTGCAGTAACGGCGGGATTTTTGATCGGCTTTGGACGCAAATTAAAACCCATTAGAATTCCGGAACGAACCGCTTCCGAATTCAATTCGGCGCTCATACTTTCTCCCCAGAGAGAATCAGGGACGTTTTTATAGGCCGGATCCAAAATAAAATCGCCTTCAGCCCTTTCTCCATCCCGAGTGATCTGAATACTCGCATCCGATTTCTGAATATCCGAACTTTTTCTATCCATCGGAGCTACACCGAAAACCTGATTCGTACTGGATAAACTGTCATTTCCGAAAGAAGTCGTTCTAAGCGGAACGGATGTATTAATGGAAAGACGCAGAGTATGTGGATTCACTACCCATTGCAATGTGGATGAGGAGTCTTTGCTCAGATCCTTTACTAGTCCCGATGTCGCGGCAATTTCGCAAGCATGAGTTTGCCCGTCTCTTTGAGGAAGGAAGGAGGTCTTAAATTCGGACCAAGCAATCGGATCTGGATGTTGTCCGCTATCTCCGAAGCTTATGGAGAAGGAGACGATCCAAAGATGTATTCTCGCTATTCCGCTGAAGTTAGGACCCCAGAAATGTATATCCGCACCGATATGAACTGTAATAGTAATATGAATTGTGGTGAAAAGAAGATCGATTGAAAATCTATAGGAGACCCCAATGTCCACTCCGCAATCCGCATCATAATGAAATGGTTTCCATCGAAGAAGAAAGTCCACATAAGCGGAGAACCATGCGCTCAAATCTCCACATCTCCAAACCGCTTCCAATCCGCCGCCGGCCATAAGGTATCCGGGAGTTAATGCGAAATAGGAATAGCCTTGGATGCTAATGCTCGAGCCGATCTGCCAATAGATTCCCAAACGCGGAACACTAGGATAATAAGAAGGAGGTTGAAAGCTAGGATGGTATCCACCGAAAGTTACTACGAAATCTCCGGCATGTTCTCCACCTAACCATATATAGTACGCAAATCCACCAGTCAGATGACAATCTTGTGATAATACGTAGGAGCTAGGAGTTAATTGAGCGCTGATCCCGAAGAAGCCGTTTTGAGGATCGAAAGAAGCTTTTAAGGCCATCTGAGCTTCTGCGATCGGATTCGAAACTCCCTGCGGGATACTTAGAGTAGATAACCCGACAAGATCTATTTCGAAATTGTCGCCTAATTCAACGGAGGCGAGAGCGAATGAATCTATCATCTGGAAGGTGAGAAACCGAACGCCCGCTGCAAACCAATATTCTCCGGATTGGGGCACCGTGATATTGTGTTCGCTCAAGTATTGAAGCATTGCAACCGGATCCGAATTCGTGGAGGTTTCCGATCCTTCCGCGATCTGAACGAATGGGAAGTTGCGTATCTGATCTACACTCGGAATATTCAGAGAGAAATTGTATCCGAATCCTCCAGCGAGACCCATAACGTAGAAATAAGGAGGACCTCCTAAAGGCTCGGAATAATCCAGATAAATGAAAAAGGAAATCGTTCCGTTCTGATTGGAATATGCACCGATCGCGGAAAGTTCGAACTGAGTCAGACTCAAGATCGCTTCTCCTTCGTACAAACCTTCTCCCGCTTTTAGGAAACCTCCTCCGATAGTGATCGGAGGATTCGAATACGTTACGCTCAATCCGTCCAAACTAAAACTAGGTTGGAAATGGTCGAACGGACTAGATACGCCTAAGCCTGCTAAACCGATCTCTATTCCGCCTAGATTTAAGTAAGCGTCTAGGAGGAAGGTAACTTTCGAATTTACGAATCGAACTCCGATCCTAGGCAGAGATACCGCTCCGAATTGTAGATTCAAAGCGAACCATTTGGTTTTATCTACTGAGCTAGGTTGTGTCGTAGGAACAGGATAATTGGGAGGAGGTGGTGTCACAGGAACGATCGGCGTATTCCCGCCGGTATTTGTTCCGCCGGGGGAAGCATCCAAAGGCATAGAAAGAGTTAATGCCGAACCGCCTAACTGTACTTGGGTGGAAAAGTTCTTTCCTTGATCGATGTCCTTTACGGGCGGAATGAGCGCACCTTGGGGCAGTCGATTGACTAATGTGGTCATTTCTTGTTGCGTGAATTTTCTAGAAGCGATTGCACAGGAAATGGATTGAAGCTTCATCGACTGTACTGAATTTATTTCGGAACCGACTAACGGAAAATTTGCCGCATCGATATTAATATCCACTTCCAAATCGAGTACGTAATCCCAATTTGTATCCGGAGGAGACTGATAAGTTCCATTATTCATTGCGGAAAGATAATCCTGAACGCTGCCTATATACGTATCCGCAGGATCATTCTTTTCCGCAAAAAAGCTGAATCTTCCTAAGAGAGTAGTGCCATCGTATACCGACCCAGATAGAATGAAATACTTGTTGGCCGAACCGACATTGAATTCCATATAAAATTTTTGTAAATTAAGGTCGCCTACCAACATCGGAAAATTCAACCCGATCCAAGCTCCGAATTTTTCGATCAACTTGCCGAAAGGAATCGGAGTGTCTTGCTGTTGAACTTTGAAGTCCCATTCGGTCGTAGAAGTTCCGCTTTGCGAAGAAGGGCTCGAGTTATAAGTTCCTGAGAGAGCCAGTCCAACTCCTCCCACATCCATACTCAATTGAATTGCAGCTGAGCTTTCGTAGAGTCCTTGGTTTGGGTCGATCAATTTACGTTCCGCTTGGAAAGAATCTATTTTAAGATCCAATCCGGAGAAGAAATCGATCGTATCCGATGATCCTCCTTGGATTGAGAATTCTTTAGTCTTCGGAACGATTTTAACATCCAGATCTTGGATATTAAAATCAGGCAATTCCATCGGTATATGTATTTCGTGCAGAAGCTGATCTATTAACCAAGATACGTTGATATTAGGAATTAGAGCCTCGATACTTAACTCGGTTCCCCAATCGATTTCCACATTTAAGTTCCAATCACCGATTAAAAGTACTCCTAAGATAGAACCGCTGCTTGTAGGTTCGCCGTTTGGATTATCACTAGGCGGGCCATATTCTCCTTGGATGCCCAACTGAGTGAGTACGACCGGATTATTTCCTCCAAAATCTATTTCCCAATCCGACGTGAAATCTATCTCGAAGGAAAAGGAAGAATCCTTGAAGTTTCCATCTAATTCGAAATCTACGATATCTATTTCGGGCAATGCCTTTGTGGAGAAGAAGCGATTGATCAACTCGGAAGCATCCAAGGACTGTCCGGTCTTCATTGAAACGAAAAATCCCCCAGACGAAGGATCTAGAGAAGTGTAGAATTCCGTTCCGCCTAAGATCCAATCCCCCGCGATAGTTAGATCTGTAGTAGGAGTATCTGAATCTTGGGAATAACTTCGATTCCAAATCAGAGTAGGAGTAACTTCTACCTTATCATTGAAAAACGAAATCGGTTTTTCTGTAGTAATATGGAACTCCAGAGTATCCATCCTCATCGGAGAGATGGATACTCCGAGCTCCATATAGTTTAGAGTTAATTGGCCAAGATCATGTCCTGCTGGAAGCATACTCGCCAGGTCCGAAAGGCCAAGCAGACTTTCCATATCGGAAAGAGTAATTCCTTTATCAAAAATACCTAAAATACGAGCGCTAGTGGAGCCGATTGCGGTTTGAACGATCAGATCTAAACCGTTCCCTTCTTGTCCAAGATAGACTTCGAAAGCGAATCCGGGAGGTAATCCTGATATATTATTCAATCCGGAATAAATGCAGAGTCTTCTTAATTCTATATTGAGCCCTCCGACATTTAGGGAAGGGAATTGTTGCGTGCTTGTATTTTGAAGGCTATGTCCTATGAGAATGTTACCTTCTCCTTGGTCATCTGTTCCTATTGCTCCGAAGACGGAGAGAGTATTCAGATCAGGTTGGATCAATTTGACTTGATCCCAGAAATCCCCATCGGCTTGGATTGTTGAGGAGAAGTTGAATCCGCTACGTAGGAGTTCCAACCCCAATTGAGGAGGAGAAGAAAGAGTAGTAAGCAATTGCAGACCTGGAGTCTGTTTTTCTAAATTTTCTACCTGCCAAAAATCATAAGAGCTGAAACGGGTTTGGATGTTCTGGAAGGAAATTTCTCGTAAAAAAGATTCCTGGGCTCCTTCTGCCAACATATCCGTTTGGTAGTTCATGTAAGAAGGAAGATAAGGATATAAGGAAATAATATCCCATTCAGTCGGAAGACCTTGGAAATCGATGATACATTCTATGCTAATTTGAGTCGGATCTGTTGAATCACTGGAGGCAAAAAACTGGATCTGCGCTCCTAAGTTTTGGAGTTGTATCCCTTTGTTTTGAAATGGGATTAAATCTATCGTTCCGTTTACCGTAAAATTTCCGGTAGCGTTGTCTTGAGCCGATACCTGAGGGCTGCCTAGTTTTAGATGATCTACACTAAAGATAATATTCCACATCGAAGTAAGATGGTCTTGTCCGAGCAGAGTTTGGTCTATGAGCAAATCTCCAGCAACGTTCTTGGTTCGGTTGTATAAGCTGGTTAATAATTGTAAGGCAAAACTTGTTGGCATAGGTTTAGGCATTAAGCTTTTTTATTAATTTCTGAAATGTGGCGTTAATAGGTTCCGGAATTTTGTCTGAAAGGATCATTTTGGTTTCATTATCGTCGAACTTGAACTGATCGTAAATTGTCTTTCCAGGAGCTGTCGTGACGTACGTTTTTATGGCATTTGGATCCGCTTTTTTACCTTGTTTAGCGGCTTTGTATCCGGCAGGAAACGCTTTAAAGGAAGTAAATGTAGCGTTGCTGCAATCAATAGGAGGATCCACTTTGGCACAGTCTCGGAATAGTCTCTCTAAAAATCTAGATATTAGAGAAGCATTATATTCGTATTTACTGGGGTCGCCCATGACGGATGTCGTGTAATCCACGAATTCCTCTAAAATTAGAAATTCATTATAGTCGAAACTTTGGCTCTGAGCGTCGTACCAATGTTCAAATACTAGATTTTTATCTTTGTAAACCTTGTAGCGTATTACATGAGCCAAAGGTAGCGGGAATTCTTTTAAATTCGCAGGGTCTACCTTTGCATCTTGAGAATCTTCGGAACTGGATCCCGAATACCATACAGTCCGAGCGGGAAGCATGTATGCAGTGATCTTAGCAGTTAAACCGTCAATTTTTCTTTTTCTTTGGCCGGTTTCTATAGCGAGCTGTTCCGTATTACAATGCTTACTTCCGGACACGAAGTTTTCAGCGATATCCGGACCGCCGTCTCCGTGTCCGTAAAGATGGCACCATTCCTGATCCGTTACAACTCGAAGCGCATTTGCTCCTCCTTTAGGAACGACCATTTGTTTGAGATAGGGTGTGGCTTTCGGATATATATCTAGGACTTTCGATTTTAAATTCGGATCTTTCTGGGCTACATAATTTGTGAAGTCGGTTGCCGGTAGGGAACTGCTCGGATCGGTTTGATAATTTGCGGCAAAGTATGCATTATATTCGGTTTTTACATTGTCTCCGCTATCGTCCTTTTTAAATTTTTTATTATAAAGGAACTTTCCCATCACAGTTCCCGCATTCTCTCTTTCCATGGATTGCTGATGATTTAAAGTAACTCCGGTAGTGCCTGCCTTAACTTCACTCCCTTTCATCTTTTTATCTGGAAGACGCAGTGGGTTTTTATCGTCCTCAATAAATTTAAAATTCTTTAATGGACTATTAAAATTCCTCGGAGGGGGATACCCGTCTCTTGGCAGGTTCTTTCTTTTGGTGTCGCCCCCTTTGAATTTTTTGAAATAGAAAATAGGTCGATGCGCCGAAAGGGGCTTATCTATATTCGGAGTCGGCTTATTTTTGATAACACCATAGAGTTTCTTATCTTCTGCATCGATCAGATTTTCGCGAGACTTGCTGGCAAAGAACGGCGTATTCGCCGCGGAAAATCCATGATCATCAGAAAATAATAATATAGCGTTTTGTTTGTTCAGAGGTAATCCGATCGCATATCCTATAATTTCGTTCCCCGACCATATGAAATCATTTTCATCAACATTATCCGCTCTTCCTCTTCCTCCGACTCCTCCTCCTCCCAAGCTTGGAATAAAGCGCCCTAGAACTGCAGCAAGAACATTGTTTTGATCTACCCAGTAATAGGGAGTTTTGTTTACGAGATCAATGGATATTTTTTTAGATAGAGTTCCTATGTCTATGTTGGCGGGTATGAAGGTTTTCGGATCTAGATTTGGAGATAGTTGGATCTGAGTGGCTATCGCAAGTAACGTGTCGTAATCTGCAACGGCTCCATACAACCATCTTAGTAACAATAGTCCTTTGGTGGCATCCGACTGATTATTATAACGTATAAGGTTTTTTATATTGTATTTATCCAATACTTTATTTCCTGCTATCGGATACCAGATCCCTTGGCTTATTCCTGAATAGAATAGATTACGATATATTTGGTTCCCGAATACTATCCCTTTCATATTCGCAAAGTTGACGTATTGTGTTAAACGATCTTTGAAACTTGCTATTTCCGCATTTGGTAATTGGAAAAGATTGTAAGAAGTTTGCATTCCCAGAATGGATAAGTTTCCTAAGACCTGATTTCCTTGCGTATCCAGGATCTCCGTATCATCGCATGAAAATTCGAAGGAGAAAAAATTCATCAGTCGATCTGTGAATCCGAATATATAGTCCAACTGTGCCTTTTCCAGATCGGTAAGAGGAGCTGCTCCTGAGTTGATTGTGAACGTGCACGGATTCGCTTCCGCATTAAAATCGGCAAAATTCAACTTAGAAGCATCATCCCCAGCCGGTAGATCGTCTATGTTTTGAGTATTCTTATAATATTTCAATGCGACGCTCAGGAAGTACGAAGGGCGGAAATTTGCGGCGACTTTATCGATTAAATCCGTTTTGAGGTTTGCGACACTCATCCCTCCGACCCCATCTAATTCCGGGAAAGCAGCTATAAAGTCGGTAGCGATTCGCCCAGTATCGGTATAAAGATATACAGGCAAATAATTTTGGTCTAAGTAATAAGGATAAACTGTAAAACTCATATATTTATTTTCCCTGAATAACTTGTTCGTTTGAGAATGTTTCAAAATCCATTTCTTTAGGTAATGGAAATGGAATGGGAAGATCTGGATGTTTGGATCGAACTTCTCGTAAAATTTCGAAAGCTTCTTCTTTATGTTCCGAATCGAACAAACAAACCGCTAGATTAAATTGCGTGTACGGATTTTCACCGTAGTGGGCAATAGATTCCCGAAAACAAGAGATCGCTTCAGATAATTTTCCTAAACGAGCAAACAAAATACCGATGCAGAAAGATAGATCCTCTTCCGTGTCGAAGAAATTTTTCTTTCGTAAAATTCGCATTCCTTCTGAGAGAATTTCGGTCTGCACGGAAGAAATCTGTGAGGAATCGAACTGAGGCAGGATTTTATCGTAAAACATCAGAAAGACTTTAGTATCCCAATTGCATACTTTCAGGCAGGCAATCGTTTCCTGAAGAGGTATATCTTCGTTCAATTTTTCCCAACTTCTTCTGAGATGAATAAAATCATCTATAGAGAAGTTACGCTGGGATCTCGCGTATTCTTTCGGCAGAAAGGATAACTTGCTTCCAATAGGAGTGTATATATTAAGCCGTAGAAAGTCTCTTTCTTCAATATCCTCCAAAACCATCCACGATTTGTCTCTTGCCCAAAGGCCTAAACAGTGGAAGTTCACCGGCATGGAAATGCTTCCATGTTCGACAGGCGTTTGGGCGGCGCTCAAGGTTAGATCTTCGATTTTGGGAGTTCCTTTATCGCAAATAAAGAATATACTATCAGTGAATATAGTGGAAAATCTATCCAAGCAACGTATTGCGGTGGTGGGAAAAGAAAGGAACAGGTTATTTATTTGTTCTTGATACTCTCTTAAGATCTTGTTCCAACTCGGATCGGAATATGGTTCATCGTTTTGGATCCTTTCATCCAATCGGATCTGTATTCTTCCCAGGTTGTAAGCGTCTAACTCGTTCCAAATGGATTCCTGATGAACGGTTGTGATGCGGACTTCTCTCAAACCCTGATTCTCGATCTCGAAAAGGTCCTGAGGAACTCCATCAAACACATAGTTGGCGATAAATATATGCAGAAAATCCGATTCATTTTGTAGAATGGATCCGTTTGTTAGTCTGATATTCTCGTCTTTTTCTATGTCACAAATAGCTAAGCTTAAAATTTCAGCTTCGATCCATTTTTGGAGAGAAGAGTGCTTCGCATATTCCCCCACATTAGTAGAAGTAAGATCGGTTAATATATATTGAATATTCTTTTCAGCTAGCAGTTCAGGACAGATCTGCTCCAGCGCACACAAGGTTAGATGGGCAAATTTGCCGGTTCCGCCCCCTATCTCTATTATTTTAAATTTCTGTTTCTTATGCCCTTTGTCCTCGAATATAGAGAGCAATAATTCCGCATAACGACCCGCGATAAACGAATTTGAAGTGCTATAAAAAGGGACTTCGCCTTCTAGCCAAGCTCCGTGCCCTCTTTGCTCAAAATATGTTCTTTGATATTCCCATATTTTGGATTCCGATAGCCTGGCGTTACTTTCCAGAATGGTATATGTACTTTTGGGCACTCGGTTTAAATCCTGGCATTCGTACGTAATGGAAGTCAGAAGTTCTTTAAATTATTTTAATTGTAAATATTTTTATTCATTTGGCCTTAAAATTGTTCATTGTATGTCCTAGAATTGCCATTCTATAGGGAATTATTTCTCTTGCAGGGAAGGAAGGGCGATTTTTTCCAAAGCTAATAATGTCGGATCTGGAGTGTTCTTAATCTGAGCAATATGGATGAGCCAATACTGCGTATGTTCATGCCAGGACAGAATTCTCGGAAATAACCTACACCGACCTCGAAATTCCAAGCATCAACACGGCGATAACATCGAAATACTCTTCGGTTCTGTTTCGAGAATATAGGAAGCAGAATATCCACTTGACTGATCTTGTGATCTGAAATCGAAAACTATAAGACCTTACTCCTTTTTCTTCTATTTTTCGGGAGTTCTCCGATAACCATGACGTTCTCACTTCGTTCACTTGTTAAAATAGGAAGATTCTCCGCAAGAGAGTATATTCTCCTTTCATAAATTACTTTTGCAGGAATCTTCCTCGGATCCGGAATTTCTTTCAGAGTCTTTTTAAAGTAGGAATCCCCCGGATA
Source organism: Leptospira langatensis (assembly GCF_004770615.1). Lineage (NCBI taxonomy): Bacteria > Pseudomonadati > Spirochaetota > Leptospiria > Leptospirales > Leptospiraceae > Leptospira > Leptospira langatensis. The sequence goes on along the minus strand of NZ_RQER01000004.1, from coordinate 91,417 downwards.
CTTCTATATCCTGCGCGGTGATCCAGCCCATATCATCCGAAAGCAGTTGCGCAATCACATTTCCTATGTCTTGCGGGCTGCCGATCCGTCCGAGAGCGGTCTGATCCGCGAGAGGTTGAATGAACTCCGGATGTTTGTCGAAGGTTCCGCCGCCCAAATTCGTGTGAACCGGACCTGGGGAGACCGCATTGACTCGGATCCTTCTCGGAGAGAGTTCCTTTGCTAAGTAACGTGTCCAAGAAGTAAACGCTGCCTTGGAAGCGCCGTAAGCAGAGTATCCCGGAAACGAACCTCTACTAGAGGAACTGGATGTGTTTACGATCCTTCCTCCGTCTTCCAATAAGCCGATTAAATATTGTGTTAAGAAAAAAGGTCCCTTAAAGTTCGTATTCAGGATCTGATCGAAATATTCTTCACTCATTTCCGCAAACGGCATTCCCCCTCCGACACCTCCGTTATTTACAAGGTAGTCGAAAGTCTCTCTCTTCCAGATCTCTTTCAGGACTTTCCTCACCGATTCAGTAAAGCTTGGGAAGGTGGATTTTTTACTTAAGTCCAAGTGAAGGGCTACCGCTCTCGCTTTACCTTCCTCTTCGATTTCCCGAACCACTGCTTCTGCTCCCTTTTTGTCAGAAAGATATGTTAGGATTACACCTATCCCTCGTTTGCTGAGAATGAGGGCTGTGCTTTTGCCGATCCCATTGCTGCCGCCTGTGACTATCGCTACTTTCATATGCTGATCCTCCTGTAATGAATCATGTCTGCGTCGATTATGGGGGAATTTGCCGGAAGAGTAAAGATTCGATACTGCCTTTTAATTGCCTAATCCTACCTTATGGAGTTATAAAAAATTCAATTTTCACCTATTTAGTTCTTTTAAAAGTCCTAAAAATGCCTTAATAAGAAAGGATCTATGGAAGAGATCTTAAGAGAGATTTCCGAACTTGCTAACCACGCAAGCACTCAACCTACGGAAACGGAGCTACCCGGAGTATGGATCATTAAAGGTGAAGTTCCTCAACACCAACTCTCCGCAGTATACGAACCTATGATAGGTTTCATTGTTCAAGGGGGAAAAACGATCTCGATCGGAGATCAGACCTTGAAAATGAAGTCTCCATCCTATTTTCTCATTCCTATGGAAATGCCGGCAGCAGGCAGAGTGGAGCAGGGGAAGAATGGTCTTCCATATCTATCCGTTGCTTTATATCTGAACCAAGAGTCCCTTCTACAATTGATTCGTGACGTTCCCGATGATCATTGGGAAAAGAAGGTTAACGGAGAGTTTATAGGTTGCGAGGCTAACCAGGAATTTGCGGAAGCCTGGCTTCGTATGTTACGGCTTTTGAATACTCCCGAACATATCCCTGCGCTTTTCCCTGCCTACGAAAGGGAAATCCTTTATCACACTCTTCTTGGACCTCAGGGTTGGAGACTAAGGCAACTCTGTTTTGCGAATGGAAAGGCTCCGCGCATCCACCAAAGTATTCGTTGGATCCGAGAGAATTTCAAGAAGCCTTTCGATATCAAACGGATCGCAGGAAAATCAGGGCTCGCAGTCACAACCTTTCACAGACAATTCAAGGAGATTACCGGCATAAGTCCTATTCAGTTCCAAAAACAACTTCGGTTGTTAGAAGCAAGGAAACTCCTGGTCTACAGTGGATTTTCCGTCTTAGAGGCTGCGTATGAAGTCGGTTACGAAAGTCCCTCTCAATTCAATCGGGAATATTCCAGGTTTTTCGGAGAGTCCCCTGCTCGGGATGCTTCCAGGCTACGGAAATTAGGATAAGGCGACAAGGATTGAGTGATTTTAAAAATGCTTCTATATTTATCCAGGTTATCTTCGAAGAAGAAATGATGTACTCCTGGATAGCTATTCCTTTCTCTCAAGGTAGCTAGAGATCATTAATGCCGTTTCTTTCAAGATCTCATCATCGGAAACGGAGAAGCCTTGTAAGACCATATAGGTTGTGATATCATCCATTACGCGTTGGGCTAAGTATATTGCCGCAGGTTTCGATCGGGGAATGATCTGATCCCCGAAATACTCCATGATTTTCGGTAATTCAGCTTGTATGCGCTCTTGTTCTGCCAGTTTAAGAACCGCTGCAAATGATCGGTCGCTGAGAGATAAAATTATAAATTCTTTATGAAGCTTCGTATTTTCTAAAGCTACCTTTTTCATCCGTACCAATATCTCGAAAATGATCTGAGTGAGATTCACTTTTTTGGGAAGATGCGAGGTAATTTCCGAAGCAAGCTTGCCGTAGAATTCCTCTCCATATTTTCGCAATACTTCGAAGCCGATCGCATTCTTATCTTTATAGTACATATAGAATGTACCCACCGATACTTCGGCAAGGCTTGCGATGTCTCTAATTCCCGTATTTGCATATCCCTTTTTTTTTACGAGTTGATAGGCTGCCGATATAATCCGTTCCTTGCTGGCAATGGAACGGTCTTGGACAGGATTTCTAACACTCTTCCTTTTATTGGCCATTAATTCCTCTCGCACAGGTGCATTGAACCGAAAATGGAACGCATCCCATCTCTAATTGCCTAAGATAGAAAATCCAAAGGAAACGTAAATTTTGATTTACATTCTTAAAACGCTGCGTTTCATAAATATGAACAAAGTTCATATTTTAATATTGAGGGATGGGAAAATGGAACTTCTAAGGATACGGAAGAGCCTTTCATTTAAGAAACAGGTTTATAGCGGAGCATTACAAGTATTCTGTTTGCTGGCACTGGCCCTGACGGCTTTCGAAAATTGTAAGGGCGTAAAACAAGGAAGATTCTTCAATGATCAGGCGTATCATTTCCAAACTCTGAGAGTCTTTAACGATATAAGAAGCGATGGTGCTGATACGGGAGAGATCCTAGAGACAATCAGCCATATTGAAGAAGGCAATGCAGGCAGTTGGTTTGACGCTTGGGAGAAGACCGGGGACCGGATCTTCCAAAAGGCGGAAGGTATCATCGATCCAATAAGTCGAGGTCAGGCTTACCTGAGAGCGCATAACTACTTTAGAACCGCCGAATTTTTCCTTGATCCGGAAGACCCTAAGAGACCAGAGGCTTTTGATAAACAGGTCAGAGCGTTTCTTTTAGGGTTAGATTCACTTTCCATAAAATACGAAAGGATCCACGTGCCGTACGGGAAATATTATCTGAATGCGATCTATTACCCGGGTCCCAAAGGTTCAGACAATAAACCTCTTATTGTTATGGTGAATGGCTTCGACGGAACGATGGAAGAATTGTATTTCGATCTGGTAAAGAGTGCGAACGAGCGAGGCTTCAATGTGCTTACTTATGAAGGGCCTGGTCAAGGTTCTATCATACGAAATCAAAACTTACCATTTAATCCTGAATGGGAAAAACCGAATACCGCGGTCTTAGATACTTTTCTAACCAATCACGCAAAGCCTGGTAAGATGGTCCTGGTTGGAGTCAGCTTGGGAGGGTATCTTGCGTCAAGAACGGCGGCCTTTGAAAAGCGTTTCGACGGGTTGGTGGCTTATGACGTTATGTATGATTTTGGAAAAGTGGCGGAGAATGCAACTCCGGGAATAGCGCTATGGCTGGAAAAGCATGAGTTTTACGGTTTAATAGAAATTCTAGTAAAGATTAAATCTTCTTTCTCTCCCACATTTTCTTGGGGGATCAAGAACGGCAGATGGACTTTAGGAACAAAAACGACGAATGAAACTCTTTCAGCCATGAGGAAGTTTAGCTTAAGTGATGTTGCAGACAAAATAGACCAAGATGTTTTGATTTTTGCCGGTGCTGAAGATCATTTTATTCCCATATCACAAGTAGACGACTTTAAGAAAAGTTTAACAAATGCAAGGAGTGTTAAAGTAATCACCTATGATCGAGAATCAGGAGGTGCGGAACACTGTCAACTTGGAGCTCCTACTTTATGGCAGGCCGACTTTTTCGATTGGATGAAGAAGTTTGAAGAGAAATGATCGATGGTTTTTGATAAATCTCTTTGCTTCAGGGAGCTTATTACGAAATGAGAAAGATCTTAGAATTTTTAAAAAGTATCTTTAAGGCGAAAACGAAAAAGTTAAACTTTAAGGGAGAAATTTGGTGCCCTGGAAGAAAATTAGAATTGAGAAGAAAAAGGCTTTTGGCACGGCTAATGTTAGAATCGATAGGCAAGACCGAATTCAAAGCGGAGTCGTCCGCTAAGTGGGTAGATATTTATAAACATTGGACCGGGTCTTTAAGAATACAGATCCAGCACGACACAATAAAAGATGTTACGCCCGAGATGATGAAGTGGTGGTTTGAGAATTTAGGAAAAACAGTAACCTGGAATGGCGAGGAAGTAAGCTTATATCATTTGTGGCACCATCGAGATCATATAGCAATAACGCCGTTAACAAATCCGAAAAACAAAACAAATAAGGGTTTTGCAGTCGGCGCATTTAGTCTGATCGAAGAGCAATTTAACGATTTTCATGAAAGGATTTCCGCAAGAGTATATACTACCAAGTTAGACGAAACCGAGTTTACCTTTCTGATCAAAAAATGGGGTCTGACCGTCGGAGATATAAAGCATTATTACTCTCCATCTAAAGATGGGATCGATTTTTATGCGGAAACATTAATCGGCATAAATATCCCTCTACTAGGTTGGGTAATAAATTGGTTGGTCCTTCCTTTCATATACTCGAAGCAAACTGCCGAAAACTGGATCCGGCATAATATAGAGGAAACAGGCCAATCCGAGAAGGTTATTCCTTATCTTTACTCGTCGAGAAATGGAGACTAAGCTCAATCCTTTTTAGAAAGAGCCAGATAATTAAAACTAGAACATGATCTAATTTGTTGACAATTCCCAATCCGCCGGTCAGAGTCGCTCCATGGGATCATTCTGGCTTATTGCATTGCTAGCGCTATTCTTGGCAGTGAATTTCGGGTTACTTATATTCTCAAAACCTCGTCGGTTGGACGATCTGTTCGATGGGGAATTCACAACCTCCGTTAAGAGACTTTCAAACGGAGCATTTCAAGTCTCGGTTCGAACGCCCATGCCTGGAGTGTCGCCGGAAATGGTAGGACTCTGGTTTTCGGAATATCTTCGTACTACAGAAGATTATAAACGCTGGCATCCTAGGGCTCATGTTTGGATGGATTGGGAATCAAAACAGCCAGGCATATTAGTGGGTGCGAGTCATCTTGTGCATGAATACATAGGTCCAACTTTGATGAAGCTTAGGATCAATTTTATTGATCCTAAAATATTATTTGGATACGATCCAAATAATAAAGACCACTTCGTTGTTTGTGCATTTGTAGGTGACCTTAATTACCCAGTAAATTTCGGTTTTTTGTGTCATTCAGTACGGAAAACCGCAGAAGGAGCGGAAATGCGCTCGCGTTTTTGGTTGGGACATGTCCGTTCACGCGGAGCTACGATAGGAATATTCAATCTATCATTACTAGCTAACTTACCCATTCTTCGCTTTTTAGCTTTGCGTCGTTCGACTGCGGAGCATTTACAAATTCATTGCTTGGAAGAAATGGGAATATTAGCAGGATTTCTTCCTTCCCTTTATGAAGCGAACTCAAACCCAATGAATTCAAAAAGACCCTAATTCAAGACTGGGGGAATGATTATCCTTTTCGTTTGGATATAAAATTAAAAACCTTTACAATTCTTATGTCGATCGCTTGTTCTTATGGAGGGATCCAATTGATCGATCTTTGTGCAAGGTTAAAAAAGAAACCATATATGAATAAGGAAAAACAATGTTACGTAAATTGAATTTTTCTCTGGGTATTATTCTTTTGATCGCATTTCCGATTACCGGACTCTACATGCAGTTTTATTTTCGCCCAGAACATCTTGCGGAGACAACCGCTAGAATGGAAATGCGTGCGAATCACATTTATATTCTATTCGTTTCCTTTTTAAATTTGCTCTCGTTCACATCCTCGGTTCCTAATTCCTCTCGATTTGCTAAATCTTTGGATTCTATTTCTCGGATTCTCTTTTTAACGGCAGGTGGTCTTTCTTTCCTCGCATTCTTAAAAGAACATACGGGAACTTTGAAAGGACGTTGGTTTACTTTCCTTTGCGTTCTATCGTCTTTAATCGGAGTTGTCTTTTTTGTTGCGGCTAATATTATTTCTAGAAGGTCCAAAAGTTTAGGATCTTAAAATACTAAATGCGTAAAGCGTTTTTAAATCACATCTTCGCGATTCCCTTTGATTTTGTTTCTATTGAAAACCAATAGTTGATACAATCTTAAAGAGATTCAGTTTTCCAATATACATGAACGCAAATAGGATCAGAGTAAGGATATGAAAAAGATCCTTGTTCCCGTTCTGTTACTTGGTTTTGTGTTTGGGGTGCTTGCAATTGTCACTGTCTTTGTTGTGTTGCTTTCGGCCTTATACTGTAGTCGTGGAAGTGGCTGCTCAATGGGAGTGAATATAATAATACTTGCTCCCCTACTTTTCCTCGTCCCTGCTGTGGCGGGAGCTTTACTCCCATGGATCTTAGAGGAGATTTCTCGCCCTGTATTTAAGATTTCTTTAATAATCTCGTCGATTTGGGGGATCGAAATATTGCTTGTGGAGTATGGGTTAGTATCGTTAATCTCTAGAGCTGATCGCGGCATGGATTTTAGGGATGCGTTTGGTGCGGCAGGCGACTTCTATTATTTCGTCGCTCTGAGACATTTGATTTTAGTTCTGATATTGGGTACTATCGGATTTATATTGGATAAGAGGTCTGAAAAGCTCCAAAAAGAAACGCTGAATGAGTGAGGATAAAAAGTTTTTTATTTAAGAGATTAGCGAAGATAGAAAGTGTAAATTGCGAGAAGTAGAATGGCATTCATATCCTCTTTGTTAATCTTCTGATACTTTAGTTGAAAGTCTCGAAGTAACAGATCGAAATCAAAATCGCCTAAGGCTGCATATTCTTCCTTCGATCCTAAATAATATTTTGATCCTTGATTCTTTTGTATTTCTTCGTCTAGATCGTTCTTTAAGTTCCGGATCGTATCTATTCTGCTTTGGTCATAGTCTCCTAACTCGTAGTATTTCAACCTTCTCTTGATCTTCTTTTCCGTTTCTTTCGAGTTATCATATTCGTACACTAGTTCACTGAAACAAACGTAGTCATAAGATGTTTCTCTTTTTTGGGGTGGCATTCAGATGCGTATTGTTTGGCTTTAATTAGGGACCCAAGACATTCTTCGATTTACCCTGCATAATTTGGTTCATGAGTTCCGAGGGCGGCATAGACTTTTGTAGCTCAGGTTCAGAAGGAATCTTCTGCTTTTTTGTTTCGCCAAAGGAGAACCCATTGCAAGGATCCGAAGGTGAAGAAGGCATTTGTTTGATCGCACGAATCCAGGAACAGGCCATTTTTTGGTATCCGACCGGGCCCGGATGAACTCCATCCGGTGAATAATCCGTTTGCGTTTGAAGTGCATCATACATGTTCACTACTACCACTTGTTTTGCGAAGTTGTTTGCCAGTGTGCTTTGGATCCATTCGTTGTACTGTTTGACGAGCGGGTTTAAGACGCTATGGTCTGCACACCCTGTGCAGGTGGAGGCAGGTTTCACAAAACGGACGATTTGTGCTACATAGATCTTAGTGTTTGCATTCTGAGAGATCAAATTTTGCACGATCTGAGTCAGATTGGTCTCGGCTGAAGAGACGGATTTGCCTTGCACAAAATCATTCGTTCCTGCATGAACTAGTGTGATAGATGCATTACTAGGGAGCAAAGCTAACGGTACCAATTGATCGGTGCGAAAGCCGGGGTATCCGTCGTGTGACATGGAATTGGTTTCCCATTGAGCGGTATAGGATCCTCCACATTGATAACCCTCTGTCGCAAAGAGAAATTGATTCGAAGGTTGCAAGGCCAGTTCGGTCATCCATCCGCGATATCCTCCTCCCCAAGAATAGATTGCACAGCTTGCACATTGATAGAGTTGGCTGTTGTATTTCCAGTATGTCATACAAAATCCGGGTATTCCGGCACATTGGACAAAACCATAACCGTAAGTAATTGAGTCTCCGAATTGTCGAATGACCTGTATGCCGGCGGATTGTTTCGCACTCGATTGCTCCGCCGAAATTTGATTTGGCCAAAGAATGCTACAGAAGACGCAGCATGATAAAAATATAATGAATAAAAAACGATATAGGGAAGTGAGCATAAATTCTCCTTTCAGTCGATCCATTCTCTCACAAGGAGAATTGTTTATTGGATAAAAATTATTGATCTATTGTTAATAGATATGTAAATCGGATTTGCAAGCCAAAAATTCCGACTAACGGACAAATTAGAAAGTTTTCTGATTTATTTCACAGAGCGCCTTGCATTCTATATCATTTTTATCCGGATCTCGGTCATCTAGGCTTCCATTTCCATGTGAAGGACAGAAGAAGGATGGAGGCAACCGCCGAGAATAATATAAGGTAAATGGAATATTCCCATCGAAAGCCTTCTTGGCTTGTCATCCAACCAACGGCTTTCGAGAGCGTTGTCCGGCCAAGATAGCCGAACAATCCGATAAAGCCTGCAGCTGTTCCTACGGCCTTTTTGGAAGTGAAGTCAAGACCGGCAACTCCGAGTAACATAACCGGAGGATATATAAAGAATCCTACTACTCCGAAAAGCGTCAGATCGATCCAAAGATGACCTTGGGGAACGAACAATAACCCGTAGAGGGCTGCCAAGATGGGTAGGATACACAGTAGACTGACCATGCCTCTTTTCCCTCCTACTTTATCGGAGAACCACCCGACTAACAAAGTAGAGCCGATCCCTGCGAATTCATAAATGAAAGTACTGAGTCCTCCCTTTTCCAAGCTGGCTCCTTTGGCAAACTTTAGATAGGACGGACCCCAATCTGTGAGACTATATCGCACTATATAAACGAAGAAATTCGCTAAGGCAAAGACCCAAACATATTTATTTAAAAGAACGGAATCTAAAATGATCTCTTTGAAACTGAGCTCTCTTTCCCTATCTTCTTCGGATTGTCCCTCCAAAGGAGTCTTGGAATTGTATTCTTCGATCGGAGGGAGCCCTACAGATTGAGGAGTATCATATAAACGTAAATAAAGATAGATAGCTGTAACGATCGAAATGCCTGCCGGTATATAGAATGCGTTTCTCCAACCGAAATGAGAAGCACTCGCCGCTGCGATGAGTCCGACTAAGCCTCCTCCTACGTTATGCGCTATGTTCCAGATCGCGAATTTTTGTCCTCTTTCTTCTGCGCTAAACCAATGTCCCAGTGACCTTCCGCAAGGAGGCCATCCCATTCCTTGGAAAAGACCATTGATTGCCCACAGAAGTAGGTGCGTTTCATAATTCGAGCTGGCTCCAAAGGCGATATTACATAATGCGGTGAAGACGAGACCGACCGACATAAAGACTCTCGGATTGCTTCTATCCGAAAGCGCGCCCATAAGGAACTTTCCGATCCCGTATGAAATTGCCGTAGTGGCCAGGATATTGCCTATCTGTTCCTGTGAGTATTGCAGATCTTGGGCAAACTCTTTTGCGACTACGGGAAAGTTATTTCTGACTAGATAGAATACCGCATATCCTACGAACGTAGATTCTAAGACCCTCCATCTTAACCTTGGGTAGAGATCTTGTATCTTTTCTTGTGGGAGCCGTTTAATAGGTGGAGAAGGTTTAAACCAATTCAGGATTGTGGAAAGCATGAAAGGTCAATCCTTCTTTTCTTTGTAACTCTTACAAACATTTTCGAGAGTGACTAGTTCCGATCCTATTGGAAGGACATTTCGATTCAAATTGCTTTTAATCATATGTCCTCTGATCGGAATTTCGATGGTCAAGCTGACTGCAGGTCAACCAGATTGCATTACGAAGGAACGGACCTCGAAGATCTTCGTTCTTTATTTGTAGGATCGGAGGATGCGAATATGAGAAAAAAGAATACGGAAAGACAAGCTTACTTTGTAGGAGGAGGGATCGCGAGTTTAGCTGCTGCTGTCTATCTGATCCAAGACGCAGGTTTCGAGGGGAAGAATATCCATATTATGGAATCTTTATCTATTCTTGGGGGAAGCAACGACGGCTCAGGGACCGAGTCTAAGGGTTTCGTATGTCGTGGAGGCCGTATGTTGAATGAAGAGACATACGAGAATTTTTGGGATCTTATGGAAAGAATCCCTTCTTTGGAAGACCCTAGTATTTCCTTGAAGGAAGAGATATTCACCTTCGATCATGCGAATCCTACGCATTCTCTTGCTCGTCTGATCGATAAAGATGGAAATATACTCTCAGTCACCGATATGCAATTCAACTCGGAGGACCGATCCAAATTAGTCCGACTATTCTTTGCGAATGAGAACGATCTTGATGATTTGACGATCCGAGATTGGTTCGGCGACCATTTCTTTACCACGAATTTTTGGTACATGTGGCAGACTACTTTTGCTTGGCAGGAATGGTCTAGCCTATTTGAATTCCAACGATATATGAAGCGGATGCTTCTGGAATTTTCTAGAATTGATACACTCGAAGGAGTGACCAGAACTCCTTATAACCAATTTGATTCGGTGATCCTACCCATTAAAACATACTTAGATCAAAAGGGTGTGAATTATCATTTGGATAAGACGGTAATCGATCTTCAATTTCTGGATGCGGATGAGATCACTGTGACCCATATCCATTGGGAAGATAAAAATGGTAAGGCGGGAAAGACTGGTTTAGACAAGGGAGATCTCTGTTTCTTTACGAACGGTTGCATTACGGATAACTCGAATAACGGGAGCTATCATACTCCGGCAAAATATTTACCGGAAAATCCGCCGAGTTTTCTTTTATGGCGCAAGATATCGGATAAAAAACCTGGCAAGTTAGGCAACCCGAACCCGTTCTTCCAGAAGCCGGATGAAACGAAATGGTTTTCTTTTACGGCAACCTTTAAGGGTCAATTTTTCTTACGATTGATCGAAGAATTCACGAAGAATAGGCCGGGCAGTGGAGCCTTGATGACATTTAAGGATTCTTCTTGGAGAATGTCGATTGTGGTCGCTGCCCAACCTCACTTCAAGACCCAAGATAAGGATACTACTATCCTTTGGGGTTACGGTTTGTTCCCGGATCAAATAGGGGATCTTGTAAAAAAACGGATGTCCGATTGTACTGGCGAAGAGGTTCTGGATGAGCTGATCCATCATCTTCATTTTGAAGAACATGGATCTAAGATCAAATCGAGTGTCATTAACGTAATTCCCGTTATGCTACCTTATATTGATGCGTTGTTCCAGCCTAGAAAGAAGTCCGATCGACCCGCAGTAGTGCCTACAGGCTCAACGAATCTTGCCTTGATCAGTCAGTTTGTGGAAATTCCAGAAGATATGGTATTTACCGAGGAATATTCCGTTAGAGCCGCTCGCTTAGCTGTTTATACTTTGCTCGGGATCAACAAACAAGTGGCTCCGGTGACCAAGTATTGGAAGAGACCAACGGTGTTAGCCCGCGCCGTCCATACTTCTTACCGTTCGTAGAACGATTTAATTAAGCAGTTAGGTGAGAGGCTGATGAAATTCTTTAAAACTCTGTTATGCCTTTCCCTAAGTAGAAACAGATAGAATCGAACACTTGCTTTATATTGAATGAATATGCATTTAATAAAATAATAGAGGGAACCAAAATTATGCATATTAAGATAAAGTTATTTACTTTTACTTTAAGTAGGAAGAAAAATAAAATTATATTGCAATAAAGCTTCTTGTTTAGGGTCTTTACATTCCTCTAATTTTCCATTGCGAAGTAAATAAGGTTTGTATTTTAATTTTTCAAAAAAGGAAAAAATCCAACCGAAAGATTCCGCGGAATTTCTATGATGATCTATTTCAATTAACAATTTAGGGCGGTACTGTGAGATTGTTTTGGAAGCGCCTTTGATTACATTAGATTCTAATCCTTCTACATCAATCTTGATAAAATCTACCTTCGGAAAATTAAATGAGTCTAGTGTTTTTATTTCCACTTCAAGGTCAACATACGGGCCATTAGGTTTATTGAGAGATGCTCTAGTTAGAGTCGTACGTCCTTTTAATATTGGAATATATAATTTCATTGACCCTGATTGATCCGATAGTGCAACATTATGTACTGTAATTTTATTTGAACCGTAGTCCTGTAGGTATTTTACACATTTTGGAATTGGTTCAAAACATTCTACTTTGCTCGCTAATTTCGATAGAGCGTATGCGTATATTCCACGATTTGCGCCAATATCAATTGCAATACCGTTTTTAGGGATCAGATCGGAAAGTATAAATATTTCGGGCTCTAACGCTTTGAAGAAATACTGCGCGTAATATCGAAAGGGCATTCTATAAGAGCTAGGTATTATATTTTCTAGTGGTTCGAATAATCGAATGAATTTTTGCAATAAATTCAACTGCTCGAAAGGAGGGGTTTCGTTACTCGGGTAGCTATTGTTTTCCATCTATCGTAGAATTTCCAGCTTTTTGAATGATCTTATTTGTAATTCAAGTGGAGTTAGATCTCTGGGTCAATCGTTTTCCCCAGTATTCGAAATAGATTGGCTTTTAGAGGTTGCCTGAGAACTTGAATATAAACATCCTGCAAAAAATAAAAGCCAACCAATTATATTGGCAGGCATGTAATATGGTCTTATTGGAAACATTGTTAGATGAATGAAAGTAATAGTATAAAGAACGGCGAAAGATCAAAAGCAAAAGTTTTTACAACGATTATTAAGTCGATTATTGTGATCGCGAGTGTGTTATACTTTGCGTATTATTTGAAAGGCAGTATAGGAAGGTTTCCGTCTATTGATTGGAATGTTAAGACGGCGCTTATTTTCTCGGTATGCTTTTTCTTATACTGTATAAATATGATTATCGCAGGACTTAACTGGTCTCTTTTGCTTAACGAATACGGCGATTTTCTTTCACCCTTCAATGCGATCCGAATCAGTCTTTTGACCCAGTTCGGGAAATATTTGCCCGGTAATGTCGGCCATCATTTAGGAAGACTTTATATGGCCGCAAAACATGGGGTGCCTAAGTTTGTTTCTTTGCAGACTATCTTTTATGAAACCCTTATCTTGACCGGAACAGGTTTTTTTGTTAGCTTTTTAGGCTTTCTCCTTTCGAAAGAACGATCCTTTTCTATGAGAATAGAGATCATTCCAATTTTACTATTACTAGGAATAATTCTATTTCCTTTCTTCGTTCCCTTAGTAAATCGCATGCGTATTCCCTTATTGTTAAAAATTACGGGTGGTAACCCGCTTAAGGCTCCTAAGATCTACGCATTAGTCTTCGTAGTTTTCTTTGATTTACTTACGTTCTTGATATCAGGGCTATTGCTTTCATTAATTATAAACTTTGCATTTCACGTTCCTGCAAATGATATTTTATTCTTAACGTATGTGTTTGCATCGTCTTGGATTATTGGCTATCTCCTTCCAGGTGCACCTGCTGGTTTAGGTGTAAGGGATGCAGCTCTCGCAACTGGTTTGGGATTGCAATTTGATCCGGGGATTGCTCTTGCTACAACCATCTCATTCCGCATTATTGCTACTGCAGGAGATGGTTTTTTCTTTTTGATCACATTGGTGACGATGAAAAAATCAGAGACTTAATGTAAGCAACTAGATAAAGCTCTTATGTCAGTGTGCTTCAGCTATCTCAAATAGAAAAATACAATTATTCGGGAGAAATATTTCCCTATCTCCTAGAATTTGGCAGTATAAAAATTTGATCTTTTTTCTCTCTGGATGCCTGTCCATTTTTGGAGGAGAATTCCGTAGTGCTCTCCAATTTATTCTTTTGCAGCTCTGCGATCACACCATCTGCATATTCATCGAGGTTCATTCCTGGAAGAATGTCTTCTTCTAATACCGCCTATTTTGACTTTCTCTTTCTTGCGTTCGGACTCCGATAGATCTTAACGAGCGAAGAGTTCTGATCGCTCTTGGCGTGCATTTTGTTCCGAAGCGATTGGATATTATATTCTAGTTTTCTTAAGCTAGGTAGGAGTTCTTTCTCCTGTTCGAATTTGAGCCCAAGATATAATTTTCCCTTTCTGTCCATCGTGCGCCAGCAGATCTTTCCGTTTATTGGGATCGGGGGCTTTCCTTTGAATACTAAGTCGAACTTGAGTGTTTCACAGGGATATAGACAATATATTATATTTTTATCGCTTATCTTGATTCGGGCGCCCGATTCGGAAATGTCCAGAATATCGAATCGATTGGTTGCTTTGACAGAATCGGAACTTTCTATTTTTTCTGAGACCTTATTGGCTAAGGCATAGAGTTCGGGAAGATCTTCCGCTAAGATAGGCTCCACCTTGCTTTGTACCCACAGGTATGCCTTCGGGTACGAATCCTTATCATTTTTATCGAAAAGGATAGGAAGTATAAGTTCGGAAGTGATGGATTCGTTCCTATATCTGCGGATGGCGGACAATATATTCTTGCCGAAGTAAGTTATATAATTCACGAACTGAGGAAGGTTCTCCGTGTAGGAACTCGTTTTGCTCGTGTCAGGAATGAAGAAGATCTTTTTGGTCTTTCTAACGATATTAAATTTTAGTTCTTGGCCTCGTTCGAAGGACCCGATCTTTATTTCCCCGAACTTCGGATGATTCAAGTCCTGGCTAAAGGTTTCCAAGATCGTTCGCATAAGGTTCGGAGAAGTGTGATGGTTTAATTCGAATTGTTTCGGATGATATACTACGTTGGTTGCGAATACGGAATCGTTTCTAATAAAGATACGATCGTCCTTTCGGTTCTCTTTAGCTATATGAATAGATTCTATTTGGAGTGTGAATTCGTTATTCGCGATACGGTTTATTGTCCTGCAATTTAACTCTATATGCTTTTTCAGGGTCTTTTGCAGAAGGATCCTTTCGTTTGAGGCCGGTTGGAAGTTGTCCGAAAAACGAACGGTTATCATTTCGGAATTGTTGGAAATATTGATAATTTCGCATTTGTCCGCGCTGGATCCGCCTTTAATCCCTAGTTTTTCCATATAAAGGAAGGATTTTATGATCTTATAGATCACGGAATGATCGGATAAAGTATCGTATTCTCTTCCTTGTGTTTTTCGGGCGCTCATTGGATTTCTCAAACGTAGTCTATATAGTAATGTCCGACGAAAAAATGAAATAACCTCCACATCATCTTATAATATGTTCTAACGTATTGTAATAAGCCATCGAAAAAAATTTCTCTTTTTTCAATGGTTCGTCTCCCAAGTAAAATATTGATCTTTGTCAATTTTTATCCACTTATCCGTTACTAGTGGAGTTAAATTTATGACTTTTTACACAAGCACTGTTCTCTTTGTGTCACTTCAATCACAGGTCTATTGAGTTGAGATTTTCGCTCATTACAAAATATTAGCTAACCGTAATATTTTCGGTTTACCTCCAGTCTGTAAAAATTGTTCAATCGCTATCCCGGTCTTCCTTCCGGAAGAAATTGAGTGGGGTTTGCAAAAGAGAGAAAATATGAACGGCGAGTTAGATCAAGTAGAAGATGTGCAGGTTGTTTCCGGACATTCGGGCTTGGGAAAAATTTTGATCCTCGAAGATTCGTCCGAGATCGCGTTACTTTACGATCAGTATTGTAGAAAGATGAACTGGGAGTTCGATATAGTTTCGAACGGAAAGCTCGGAATGGAAAAAGTCCAGGCGGCAAAAGAGCCTTACTCCATATATTTTATCGATCTGTTTATGCCTGAGCAGGACGGAGCTACTTTCATCAAGAGTTTAAAGGAAGCAGATCCGGATGCGGTGATCGTAGTCCAATCCGCACTGGAGGAGCCGGACAAGATCATAGATGTGATGAAGCTGGGAGTTTTCGATTATTTGATCAAACCGGTGGATAGAGAATCATTTAATCGAGCTATTACATTGGCTTACCAATACAACGGTTTACGAGATTTCCAAAGTAATGTGGAAAGATCCAACAGGGATGTATTAAAGGAGCAGTTGGATTGGTTAACGTATAAAGATTCTATCCGAAAGTCGGATCAGAGCGCTTTGTCTATTTCCACGATTAAATCCCTTAGCACTTCTTTTTCTCAAGGATCCGGTATTGGGAGCATTCTTTCCTTACTTGATCTTTTGAAAATGGGCCATAAGACTACGGATAATGGGGCTCTTGTAAATAATGAGATACTCAATCTCCTCTATTCTAATCAAGAGGTCCTGAGAAAACAGATCGATGGCTTATCTAAGATCCTCACCTTAGCCGCAGAAGAGCCTAAGCTGGACACCATTAGCATAAACGAGTTGATCAGCTCCTTAAGCAAAAGATCTCAGATATTTCTTCCCTACCTTGAAAAGAAAGACTTGAAGATGCGTTTCTCATCCACGAAGGCTTGTGAATCCTTAAGATTAAACGAGGAATGGATACAGATCGCCTTTGAAGAACTGATCTTAAATGCATTAAAATATTCTAAAAAAGGAACTTTTGTAGATATTTATTTCGGCCGTATAGACGGATATTTTTGCATAGCGGTCAAAAACGGTGTGATCACCCATCAGCATCTTGTCGACGAGGAGCACAAGGAAATACTAGTTACTCGTCCTTTCTTTCGGCTCCTTCCTCCTGTAGAGGAATTTACCGACCTGGAGCAATACGGAATGGGACTGGGGTTGACGGCAGTCGAACTGATCGTAAGCAAACATAGGGGCATATTTAATATTCATAATGTGTCCGACCATACTTCGGCCTGCATAGAGCCTTGCGTCATGTCGGAGATCTTTCTACCGGTCCTGTCCGAGAAGGAAGTTTAAGAACCTATGTCTGGATCCTCAGGAAGCAGAGATTTGGAAGATAAGCTGAGAAAGTATGCAGTGCTTATCCTTCTGGATCGGTATAACCGGCTCTACGATGACATTCAGAATGCGGTCCCGGATTGGTGGAATATAGGTGAAGCGGAATGGGCTGATTCCTATCAGAGTGCCTATTCCGAGAAAGAGGCTTCGATCATGAAAAGAACATTCATGTCCAGAGCCGAAGCGCTATACTTCTTGCTTTTGAAGGTGAGATCATTGGATGTCGGGAATTCCCAACGAATAGCTGCGGAATTGTGTCTGGAAAATAGAAAGCGATGTGTGGAATGTTCGATTTGCGAAAATGTGCTTGAGAGTGGTATACGTTATCCGATGCGACTTGAGTAAGCAGAGTTAACGTTAGTTTTGTTTTTGAATTTATATTCGGTAGATAAATTGTTATGGAAGTTGATTACGAAAATCTGTTGAAAGATTATCTCGTTGAGACGAGAGAACTTATGGATATCGCAGAAGAATCCGTATTGGAGCTAGAGAAGGAATATCATCCTGACCGAATGAACAGTCTTTTTAGGGCAATCCACACGATCAAAGGGAATTCGGCCATTTTTAACTTACCTTCTATCACGAACTTGGCTCATTCCTTCGAGAATCTACTGAATATTAAGAGAAAGACGGAAACCAAACCTTCGTCGGAGGAGATCTCTCTGTATTTGCGTTGTCTGGATATGCTTAAGGAATTGAACGAGCAACAAGGAAACGTAGATACAAAAGAGGTTGATGAATTGATCTCTAAGATAGAAGGATTTCTACTAACGCCGGAAACAAAGAAAGAAGAAGATGCTAAACCGGCATTCGGATTCTTCTCCCTTCCGAAAAAGAAAAAAACCGCTCCCATCGAAAATGGGGATGTTTCGTTTAAGGATGGAAAGATATTAATCCCGAAACGCTATCTAGAAATAGCGGAGCAGGAACATTTAAGCCTTTTTCTGGTGAAATTCCTCTCAAAGGGATCTGAAAGCAAAAACGGTTCTGTTCCAGTCGACACATTACTAAAATTTGCAAAAATACTAAGTCACGGACCGTTTGTAAACGGAAGCGCAAGTTCAGATTCTTCTAACGGTTCTCATAAGAATGTCGATTATGCGCTTCTATTGCATTCCGGAGAAAGAGAAACCCTTTTAAAGAATTCTCCGATCCGCCTTTTATCAGCCTCTACTATTTTTAAATTCGAAGAGAAGGAGGATCGAACTTCTTCTTCTCCAGTGCAGGCGACCCAGAAGGAAGAGGCGGCTTCCAATCTTGTTTCGAGCATCGTGTCTAAACAAAAAGAAATGCCTGCGGAGACATATCTAAAAATCCCGCTGCATCTACTGGACCATATGATCAATCTTGCGGGAGAGACGATCATAGTTCGGAACCAACTCCTGCAAAGGATCGAATCGTACGATGATCCTTCTTTGCTTTCTATCGTACGGAACCTGAGTCAATTGATCACATCCTCTCAGGAAAGCGTTATGCGAACTCGGTTGCAAAAGCTGGAGACATTGTATAAGAGAATTCCTAGGCTGATCCACGATCTGGAAAATACTACAGGCAAAGAGATAGATTTAGTCTTAGAGGGTGGGGAAGTAGAACTGGATAAGAATATTATCGATTCCATTTCCGACCCGATCACTCATATGATCCGGAATGCCGTAGATCATGGAATAGAATCTCCTAAGGAGCGTTTGGCGGAAGGAAAATCTAGAAGGGGCAAGGTGCTTCTCTCCGCATCGCTGCGTGGAGGAAATGTGATTCTCAAGGTGGAAGATGATGGCAAAGGCTTGAGCTACGAAAGGATCAAGGCCAAGGCACTCGAAAAGAACTTGTTCAGCCAGGAGGAGATCCTGAGAAAATCTCAGGAAGAATTATCCGAGCTGATCTTTACTCCCGGTTTTAGCACAGCAAAATCAGTTTCTTCTACATCCGGTCGAGGAGTCGGCATGGATGTAGTGAAGATGAATTTTCAGAAGGCTGGTGGAACTGTTTCCATTACTTCACAAGAGGGAAGAGGCACTTGTGTAACCGCATCTCTTCCTCAGACTCTTTCCATTATTAACTGTCAGATGGTCCGCATATCGGGAATGTTATTCGCTATCCCGCAACAGAATATTTCCGAGCTGATCCTGACGGATCGGAAGATGATCTCTTATGTCGAGAATAAGCAAGTCTATCAACTCAGAGGCCATCTTCTTCCTTTAATCGAAATGGGGAAAGAACTCGGATTGTCCGCATCGGATTCCGAAGTCACTGAGAATAAATATGTTGTAGTGGTCCATACCGAAAAGCATCGGTTCGGACTTCTCGTAGAAGAGATAGAGAACCCGGAAGAGATCGTAGTAAAACCTCTATCTAAGGATCTCGCAAAGATAAATCTCTATACGGGCGCAGCTATCCTGGGAGATGGGAACGTTGCTTTGATCCTTGATATTTCAGGAATTAGCAAATTCCTGAAGTTGCAAGCCAACATTAAGGATGAGCTTCGTTCGAATCAGTTAGTAAAAGATAGCTCTAAAGCGCATTACTTACTTTTTTCCGTTGGCCCTCAGTTGTTCGCGACCGATTCCAGCTTAGTGATCCGTATCGAACAAATCGATCCGCAGAACTTCGAGAAGATCTTGGATCGTGAGCTAATTCAATATCGTGGTGAAGTGATAGAGCTTTGCAGATTGGATCGATACTTCCGCATTCAGTGTAAAGACCATGCTTCTGAACGTACGATGATACTGGTTCACACTGGCAAAGGTAAAAAAGGGATCCTAGTTCACGAAATCCACAATGTGATCGAGGAGATCGGCGCCTTCACGAAGAACGAGGATCAATCTTCGGGAGAGATCGGCAGCGGGATCGTTTCCGGACAAACTGTGATCGTCATCGATCCAGTACGGATGCTCGACGAAATAAAGAATACTTCGTCGAGGAGAGAAATTACTTCGGAGCAAGTCTATGAGTGAATCGAGCGATAAAAGACAGTACTTATCCTTTTTACTCGGATCGGAAACCTTTGGTATTCCTTTGGAGGGATGTAAGGAAGTCGATCACAATAAGAGAATATTAAGGATCCCACATGCTCCTTCTTATATAGAAGGGATTGTGAATCTTCGCGGTGATCTAGTAACGATCCTGAATCTCCGATCCCTTTTGGGAAAAGAAACAGGATCCGCAGGATACAATGATCTGAAGTATTCTCTCATTCGTTTAAAGGGGAAGAAAGAGTCTTTCGCGATCCTTTCCGATTCTATTGCGGATATCGTCGAGATTGCGGATAGGGATCTCGAGAGTTGTCCTTCTCATATTAGCGAGAGAGAAGGTAAGTTTATACAAAGCGTAACTATTTTAAAAAGTAAAACAATGATCATTTTGAACAGGGAAGAATTGCTTCGACTAGAAGAAGAGTGAGGAGACGATATGTTAGGTTTCATTTTTGAAAGCAAGGAAAAAGAAGGCGAGAGAAAGCAGATGTCCGGTAGCGTAACGGACCAGGAAAGGCTCATGAAAGAGGGGACTACCCTCGTTTCTATGACGGACCTTAAGGGTAGAGTAACGTATGCTAATAAGGATTTCCTGGATATTGCCGGTCTCGTAGAGGATGAGATCATCGGGAAGCCCCACAATATTGTTAGGCACCCGGATATTCCAAGGAGCGTATTCAAGGATTTTTGGGATACCATCCAAAGCGGTAAGCCTTGGAGAGGTATAGTAAAGAATCGCTCTAAAAACGGGGACCACTATTGGGTCGATGCAAACGTAGCGCCGAAGGTGGAGAATGGGAATATCGTAGGATTCATGTCGGTACGGAGATCTCCTTCTCGCCAACAGGTAGAGGACGCTTCAAAATTATACACGGACATTCTTGCAGGTAAGAGGACTTTAGAGCCTACGCGAAAGAGAAAAATATCCATTCGAATGAAGCTCACTTCGTTCGTACTTTTTACCGTCTTGGGACTTGGGCTTCTCACTGTTTCGGAACTATTCAAGATGGATCCGGTTATTTCGATCGGTATCGCTAGTACGTTCGCATTGATACAGGTCGGTTTAGGATTTTATTTCATTTCCTATATTCTAAAACCTCTGAAAGAAGCAACGGATATCACGAACAAAATTGCAACTGGTGATCTTTCGGTCAATATCGCTCATAATCGTAACGACGAAGTTGGGGAATTAGGTAAAGCGATCCTGAATATGCTGATCAATACGGCTGCATTGATCTCCCGACTGAAGGAAAACGGGGATATACTGTTTGCATCTTCTCAAGATCTTTCCGGAGCGAGCTTAAATCTTTCTTCTGGGATCGAAGAGATGTCCCAGCAATCTCAGACGATCGCGGCGGCAGCAACCCAGATGAACCAGAATTTGAACGTTGTATCCAGCTCTATAGAAGAGATGTCCGTATCCGTAGGAGAAGTTGCGAAGAAAGCCGCAGATTCCGCTAAGATCGCAAGAGAAGCAAATTCGACTGCTATCGAGACAAGCCGCGTAGTGAAGGAACTCGGAGAGAATGCGAACGAGATCGGGAATGTGATCGAAAGTATTTCCAATATCGCCGCTCAAACCAAGCTATTGGCTTTGAATGCGGCAATTGAAGCAGCTGGTGCGGGAGAGGCCGGTAAAGGCTTTGCCGTGGTCGCCTCCGAGGTGAAGGAGCTTGCTCGTCAATCGGCAGAATCTTCCGAAGAGATCAAGAGCAAGATATCCGCTATCCAAAAGAGTACAGAGAAAGTCATCGAATCGATTGGCAAGATCACGAGCGTGATCGCTGAAGTGAACGAGATCAGTGGAAGCATCGCATCTGCGGTAGAGGAACAGTCTATAACTACTAAAGAAATTGCGGCTAACGTAAGTCAAACATCTCTTACTTCCAACGATGTAACTAAGAATATCAACGGTATTTCCACTGCTTCTCTCGACGGGGCTAAGGATGCCAGCAGTGTTTCCAAGTTGTCTCAGTCTTTGCAGGATCTGGCTGCCGGTCTGACCATGCTTGTGAACCAATTCAAGATCTCTAATACGGGAAAATAGAAGGATATTCCTATGCAAGTCCCTGTAGAGAAAAGTAAAGCGACTCGCAAGACTTCCGTTTTCGTCGTGGATGATTCGCTAGTGTATCGGAATCTCTTGCGGAATATGTTCACCCAGGATGAGGAGATCGAATTCCTTGGAGCGGCAATCGATGGAAAATTCGCTTTACCTAAAATTGCTCAGCTCAGACCGGATTTCGTGATCCTGGATGTCG
The DNA here is from genome assembly GCF_004770615.1 of Leptospira langatensis. Taxonomy (NCBI): domain Bacteria; kingdom Pseudomonadati; phylum Spirochaetota; class Leptospiria; order Leptospirales; family Leptospiraceae; genus Leptospira; species Leptospira langatensis. The sequence goes on along the minus strand of NZ_RQER01000004.1, from coordinate 69,316 downwards.
AAATGCCTCAGATGAACGGGATCCAAACCCTCGAAGAGATCAAGGCGCAATTCCCTGAAACTCAGGTAATTATGCTTAGTTCGAGGACTCAGGAAGGGGCAAAGATCACAATGAAGGCCTTGGATATGGGAGCGATCGATTTCGTTCCCAAGCCCGACGGTACCCAAGAAGGTGCGTTGTCCGAAACGTTAGATTCCTTAACATCTAAGATTAAAAGTATTCGATCGCAAAAATCGGATAGCAAGCCGTTACCGGACAAGAAGCCTATCGCTTACTTGCCTTTTCGTAATAGGCAGGATAAAGAATTTTCTCTTTGCGCGATCGGAATATCTACAGGAGGTCCGATCGCTTTACGAGAGCTTTTTCTGCGACTCCCTTCCGATCTAAATGGGAGCATTGTTATCGCTCAACATATGCCTCCTTTATTTACCAATTATCTTGCGGAGAGTCTTTCCCAAGCGGCGAATATGAGGGTCAAGGAGGCAGAAGACGGAGAGGATCTGAAAAAGGGGGTCGCATATATCGCGCCGGGAGGAAAGCAATTGGAAATAATCCCGGGTCCCGAAGGTCCTCGCACTCGAGTGTTTCAAGGACCGGAAGAGGAACTTTGCAAGCCTTCGGTTAATATACTCTTCAAATCCCTGGCGGACAATTTTGCCAAGGAAACCGTTGCGATCATAATGACCGGCATGGGTGAAGACGGATACTTAGGATTAAAGGAACTGAAAAAGAAAGGGTCCTATCTTATCGCTCAGAACCGAGAATCATGTACCGTCTTCGGAATGCCCAACAGGCCGGTCCAGGAAGGCTTAATAGACGAAGTCCTAGATGTGGAAAGAATTGCGGATAAGATAGCATATATATTACAAAAGGTTGATTTACATGGATGACGCTACTTTCGAATTGATGGAAGCGATTAAGCAGGTGACCGGACTTTCCCTTACGGCAGAAAAAACCTATCTTTTAGAGAGTAGATTGTCGGACATCATGAGCGACTACAGTTTGTCCGATTTCAGAGAGCTATCAAGGAAGTTTAAGAACGATCCGGACGAGGAGTTTAAGGAAAAGGTTATCGATCGGGTAACCACTCATGAGACTCGTTTCTTTCGGGATGAGAGTATTTTCAGCGCACTCTTGGAGAGGATCATACCCGAGATCTTGGAAAGGAAACGAGGCAAGAATCCTTCTATCCGGATCTGGTCTGCTGCATGTTCTACAGGGCAGGAACCTTATTCCATTGCTATCTCGATCCACGAAAGATATCCGCATCTATTCAAGGATGTTCGGATATTGGCCACGGATATCGCAAAGGAAACCATCGAGAAGGCACGATCGGGAATCTATTCTACTTTTGAAATAGGTAGAGGACTTACGGATTCCCATCTCAAGAAATATTTTGATCCCATCGGTGGCGGGCTTTATAGAGTGAGCGAGGAGATACGTTCGATCACAGAGTTTAAGCAGCATAATCTGATCTCGGATCCTTATCCCGATAACTTCGATGTGATCTTATGCAGGAACGTTTCCTATTATTTCGATCATCAGGAAAGAAAGAACCTTTTCAATAAGATTGAGAAGGCATTGAACCAGGATAGTTTCATGATCTTGGGATCTGCGGAATCCATCTCTGAATATTCGAAAAGTTTTATTATTCGTGAATTCGGTCTATGCCGTTTCTACGAATTGAATCCTTCCAATTTTACGTTATTTATTAAAGGAGCATAATATATGGAAAGCTTAAGGATATTAGCTGTAGACGATTCCGCTACGATGAGAAGTCTCGTTCAACAAACTTTAGGGATGGGAGGATACGACGTGGTTCTCGCTTCGGACGGTCAAGAAGGGATCGAGAAATTCGGATTGGCCCCTTTTGATCTGGTGATTACAGACATCAACATGCCAGTAATGGACGGGATTGCATTCATACGAGAAGTTCGTAAGAAGAATTCCGATATCCCCATCCTGACACTCACTACAGAGTCCGAGGACAACATGAAACAAAAAGGGGCAGAGGCCGGAGCGAATGGATGGATCGTGAAACCTTTTCGTCCAGCACAATTCCTGGATATTATAAAACAGGTAATGCAATAGATCTGAATTGGGAGTTCAGTCCATTCTCTCCGTCTTGGAAAGAATGGGCAGCATTCATTTCATTTGCCGAAGTAGCACACTAGAAATGACTAGTTGGTAAAAGCTCGGAAAGATCCTTTGCATAAGATCTACAAAGGTGGCATCCGGTCCGATCAAAACTCTACGAGAATTCTTTCGAACCCCTTTCAGGATCACTGAAGCGGCTTTCTTAGGAGTAGTGATGAATTGAGCGGACATTTTCTCCTTTGCCGTATTCGGATCTAGACCTAAGGACCTCACGCTTTCATTGGTTTGAGAGCTCTTCGCGATAGCAGTTTGTATTCCTCCGGGATGAACGCTTGTGGCGGAAACTCCGCATTTCATCACATCCAGTTCTTGTCGGAGAGTTTCCGTAAAACCTCTGACAGCAAACTTAGAGGAATTATAAGCGGAAGTGCCAGGCACTGCGATGATACCGAACACGCTAGAGGTATTGATCACATGTCCTTCTCCGCTTGCTTTCAGAAAGGGGAGAAAGGCCTGGGTTCCATGAACCACTCCCCAGAAATTAATATCCATAACTCTCTTAAAGTCCTTCTCATCGAAACCTTCTATCGTAGAGCCGAATGCAATTCCCGCATTATTAAAGATCATATTAACTCGATTGTGATCCTTCGCAACTTGAGCGGCCCATTGGAACACTGCGGATCGATCCGATACGTCCAGTTTCTGACTCGTGATCGTTACATGATTCTTATTTTGGCTTTTGATGATCTGGATCGTTTCCGCTAGTCCGGATTCATTCACGTCGGATAAGGCGAGATCGCATCCTCGCTCTGCTAGTTGGATCGCTAATTCCCTTCCCATTCCGGAACCGGCTCCGGTAATAGCGGCTACTTTATTTTTAAAACTTTTCATTCTCTTCTCCTTTTTTGCTTCTTACGAATTGGATTTACGATCTATCTGAAAGAAAGATTGGAATCCTTTATGTTCGCAAAGTTTATATCGAATAGATCCATTAGATAATTCTGATGGAATCTCCAGGGTCTGTTCGCTCCTCTCACGGGGAATTTGTCTATGGCTCTTTGTATATAGCCGGAATTCAGGTCCAAGATAGGCTCCCTCTCCATTTTTGATTCGTCGCAAAGAGGAACGCATTTGGTATATCCGTTGGAATCCATATGGTTCAACAGACGAGCCACATAGGTAGAAGTAAGATCCGCTCTTAGAGTCCAAGATGCGTTCGTGTATCCTACGCAGAATGCAAAATTAGGAATATCGCTCAGCATCAAACCCTTGAAGGTATATAATTTGGAAATGTCGACAGGCGAACCGTTCACGGTGAGGCGAATTCCGCCGACCGCAACCAGATCCAGCCCGGTGGCAGTCACTACAATATCCGCTTCTAGTTCTTTGCCGGATCGAAGCTTGATCCCGTGAGCAGTAAATCCATCGATCTGATCTGTCTCGATAGAAGCCTTTCCTTTGGAGATTGCCTTGAAAAGATCCGAATCGGGAACCAAGCAAACCCTTTGGTCCCAAGGTTGGTAGCTAGGTTTAAAGTGGGTATCCACGTCGTATCCCTTCGGAAGAGCGGCCTTCAATCTGGCTCGGATCAACCACTTCGCTACGTTAGGCGATCTTTTGCAAAGCTGGTAAAACCAAATTTGTATCAGGATATTCTTGATCCGAGTAATATGATGAGCGAGCTTCGCAGGAAGAAGGAACCTTAGAATGTCCGCTACGATATCTTTGGACGGTAAACTTGTAATATAGGTTGGCGACCTTTGCAACATCGTGATATGTGCGGCTTGATCTGCCATGGAAGGTACAAGTGTCACTGCAGTCGCTCCGCTTCCGATCACCACTACCTTCTTTCCTCGATAATCAAGATCCTTAGGCCAAAATTGCGGATGAATGATCTTGCCCTTAAACTTCTCGATCTCGGGGAATTTCGGAGTAAATCCCTTCTCGTAATTATAGTATCCGCTGCAGATATAAAGAAAACTCGCGGAATAAGTGCGCTTCTCTTTCTTGGGACCCACTTCTACTTCGATGGTCCATTGTAGATCCTTGTCGGACCAAGACGCGGACAATACCTTATGTTCGAAGCGAATATGCTTATCAATACCGAACTCGCTTGCAGTATCCCGAACATACTTCAAGATAGAAGGACCGTCGGCGATCGCTTTTGCTTCTTTCCAAGGACGAAATGAATAGCCAAGGGTGAACATATCGGAATCGGAACGGATCCCAGGATATTGGAATAAACTCCAGGTCCCGCCAATCTCGGGTCTGCCTTCTAAAATCGCGTATTTCTTACCAGGACAGAATTTTTGCAAATGGTAGCCGGCGCTGATCCCGGAAAGTCCAGCACCCACAGTGATGACGTCGAAATGTTCTTTGAGCATGCTTCGAGAATAATCGAAACGAAGATTATATTCGACTGATCTTATAATTCACAACCCAAAATATCGTTGGAAATTATAAGATCTGACCGTTTTTCTCGGTGAACAGCATTCGATCGGCGTTGCACTCCGATCCGATTCAATAGTTTGATCTCAAATGTTATGAGGGTGCTGTTTGTGATACGTTCGCCCGATATTCAGGATTTCCGCATCAGAAGGGTGATTCACACCAATCTCGGTTAACACAAGTTTTGCCAGATTGGGATGATGCTGTTCTAGATGTCTTCGGAAGAGGGTCTTGCATAGACCAGGACCTACTATTAACAGATCCTGGTGGTCGGAAAGTTCGGAGGCTACGTCCTCGAAAAAATGTTTAAGATCTTCTGCCTTGATCTGTCCTATACGATCCTTATGCGTATCGTGCTTTTCCGGTTTAGTTTTATGCGATATGACATGCGACTCCGAAGAAGTCTTATCAAAGGTTATCCTTTTGGCAGTCGAGCTGTCGATCCATAGAATACAATGCGACATACGTTTTCGCCTCCCCAACGATGTTTGGTCCATCAGACCCATTTGGATTAAACACCTTGATTGGGAAAGAGTCAATCCGCTCAAAGTTCCGGGATACGTTATCTGCCAGTGATAATTGTCAAAGTTGTTCCGGCAATGGGGATCTGCTTTGATTCGGAGACGCTTTTGGTCGCTCACATTTCCATAATCGCGTTCCGTAGAATGCTTATTCTTCTAACTTTTCTTGGATTTCCTTAAAGAACGGATCCCATATATTTGTTTTGCCCCAGTTCGCATTTAGATGCGTCTGCTCGATATTGTTATTCCAAAGTCTGTATCTTGTAGCTTGGACCGTACTTCTGGATTTGTCTCCCGTTACCAAGAGATAATATTGGTGAGTTGCGACTTGCGATTGAGCGGTAGCATAATACTGATTTCCTGAAATGGTCGTTTGCTTGTAAAACGCATCTCTTTCAGTTACGATCACACCTTTTTGTAGATCTATTTTTTCTACGCCGATCTTCTGGGTCTTGAGTGCCGCTAATGTGGCTTGCATTACTTTATCTTTTGGATAATTGAAATCCCTCGTAAGATAAGCTCGGTAAAATTCATCGTTAATCTGTGTGGAGACGCAATTGCTTAAGAAGGCGATTAGCAAAGTTGCCAGAAAGCCGGTCCCATATTTTGCAATTGATTTGGATCTTGTATTTATTTGCTCAAATTCGTTTTCGATCATTCTATCTTCCTTCGACTGAAATATTCAGTTTCTATGTTCTGATAGTTCAACACAGACTTTTCGATTTATTTGAAAACATTATCGGTGGCACGTACGTTCGATCAGGAATGAACAATAATATTTAAGGAATAAGAGGATAATTCTTCGGAATATTCTACAAGGTTCGTATTTTAAACAAACAGATAGGAGTGATCCAATTCCGAAAGGTAAATATTCCCATTCTAAAAAGTAAGTCAATTCGAGACGACAGAATGTGTTATTTTTATAAGGGCCTTAATGATCATGAATAAAGACGCTATTATCGAGTTACAAATTCTTAATAATGCTGAGGGGAATTTAGCTCAATTCTTGGAAGATATAGGATTTGAAAGATGTAACGATCTGAATTGGCAGGACCCATCGGATACGAGCTATTTAAATGACAGCGATCGCCAGGATATGGATATTATGGCTAACGTATTTGCCATGAGCGAGACAAATCGATTGATCTATTGGATCGGAAAGGACGTAGGGGGATTTATCGGACTTTGGGTCGGACCTTCGAACATACAACTTGCAAATGCTCCGGTAGTCGAATTGGACCTGGAAGGGCAATACAGGATTATTGCTACTCGTATCGCCGATTACCTTATATCTCGATCTTATTCGGAAGACTTTGATAAGGATAGAGAATTATTGGTCCAGTACGGTTTTACCGTCGCCGATTCGCTTGACGAATTGGAGCAAGCCGTCGATGAATTCAAAGAGAAGTTCTATTTCGATCCATCAATGTCTCCCCAGTTGTATCGTCATCGTATTTATAACGACCAACGCTGGAAGCACGGGCTTACCGCTGTCCCTTTTGATTGAAATGGAGTGATAGCTACTGATAATTGTCAAAGTCTCCTCTATGATCGAAAACGAGAAGAATGGGAGACGAATGAATTAAATACGGCAAAGTGAATCTAGAATGAATATCCTGGTCACGAAGAAATTAACAAAGGCTTTCGGAGACCGAAAGGTCGTGGACTCTTTGGATCTGGTCGTGGAGCAGGGAGAGATCTTTGCCTTGATCGGGCCGAACGGCGCGGGAAAGACTACGACGATAAAGATGCTTACTACTCTTCTCGAGCCAAGTTCCGGAGAGGCGATCATTGACGGACACGATCTGGCTACGCAAACCAATGAGATCCGCAAGATCATAGGATATGTTCCTCAAATGCTTTCTGTGGACGGTAGCCTTACAGGTTATGAAAATCTAATGTTATTCGCTAAGCTCTACGATATTCCGAGGCGAGAAAGGGAAATAAGGGTAAGGAACGCGTTAGAGTTCATGGGATTGAGTTCTTTCGGAGATACTCTAGTTCAAAATTATTCCGGAGGAATGGTGCGTAGATTGGAGATCGCTCAATCAACGATCCATCGTCCAAAGATACTCTTCTTGGACGAACCTACTGTAGGTTTGGATCCCATCGGAAGAAGTGTTGTTTGGGAGCACATCACCGCTTTAAGAAAGGAATTCTCCACGACTATCATAATGACCACACATCTTATGGATGAGGTGGATAAACTCTGTTCCAAAATGGCTTTGATGTCCCAAGGGAAGCTCGCTGCTATCGGATCTCCTGCAGAATTAAAAAAATCCGCGGGAGGACCCAAAAAGACTTTGGAAGAAGTCTTTATCCATTACGCTAAGGAAAACAATAAAGGTTCGGACGAGGACTTTAGTTCCGTGAGTAGAGAGCGAAAGATAGCGAAGCGACTAGGATAATTTTCAGATGTTTGATTTTATAAGAAAAACTTTGGTGATCTTGGAATTGGAGATCCGAAAGATCATTCACGATCCTCTAGAAGTTTTCACTCGATCCGTTCAACCTGCGCTCTGGCTTCTGATCTTCGGACAGGTTTTTGCTAAGATGCCGATCCAATCTTTCCATACGGATTATCTTTCCTTCATGACTCCGGGGATCTTGGCTCAAAGCGTGTTGTTCGTCTCCATATTCTCGGGTATAGCCATTATTTGGGAAAGGGATCTTGGACTGATACAAAAGATCCTAACTACTCCCACCCCTCGGACAGCGATCGTGTTGGGAAAAGCGCTTTCGGCAGGAGCACGAGCAATACCGATCGTGATCATTATCTATCTTCTTGCGATCATACTCGGGGTTTCCATTCATTGGGATGCACTCCATATCGCTGGAGTATTTGTGTTCGTTATACTTGGTTCGATCTTCTTCTCTACATTCTCTCTGATCCTTGCCTGTTTAGTGAAAACGAGAGAGAGATTTATGGGGATCGGCCAATTACTTACTATGCCTTTGTTCTTTGCGAGCAACGCGATCTATCCGATCGAGCTGATGCCTGACTGGCTAAAGTTTCTTTCTCATATTAATCCTTTGACATACGTGATAGACGGCTTAAGATCCCTGATGTTGGGAGTTCCTTCCGGTTTAGGTATTCTTCTGGATTTTGCGATATTACTGATTTCCTCGATTTTCGTGGTCATACTCGGCGGTATCCTCTATAAGAGGGTCGCAGCCTAATCTTTCGACTCGACAATAACCTACTTCTAAATCCGCCAAGGCTATAGTGGAATAACCGAAATTCGTGTTTGAGCGGCTTCTTCGTACCTTTTTTTCCTGCGAATGCGATTAATTTAGACTTAGAGCTAACTCTAGGTGAGTCCGATCTATAAGGTCTAAAAGGGGCCTGGGGAATATCAGTGAGTAAGTTTCTAAGCATATCCGAAGTCTCTCAGATAACGAGTTTCACTCCTCATACACTTCGTTACTATGAGAAGGTGGGGATTCTGTCGAAACCGGAAAGAGCACACGGAAAAGATCGCAAATATTCAGAAAAGGAACTCCGACAACTAAAAGTCCTCAAGACGTTGAAAGAGATCGGAATGTCCTTGGACGATATCAAAGGATTCTTTTTGGAAGGATGCATCTTGGAAAAGATAGAGAGTGGGGAGAACTTTAAGCCGCCTCTAAACAAAAGGATCCGGATCTTAGGGACTCATTTGGTGAATTTGGAACAAAAGAAAAAAGATCTGGAAGCCATGATCAAACTCACGAAAGCGAAATTAAAGGAATACGAAACTCTTTTAGGAACAGAATAAGGATCAAAATGCAATCTATCAAACCGTATCTTTCTCTATTATATTTTTCTTTGACTACAGGTGTTACATTCCATGTGGCCAAGGAAGCGTTAGCTTACTTTTCGCCCAGTCTCACCGGAGCTTTGCGTTTTGTTCTAGCAACACTATTCTTGTTCCTGTTCCTGCTTATAACGAACAGGAAGTTATTGAAAGTAGACCGTAGAAGTTTACTTGCATTTATCTTTCTAGGGATCATAGGAGTCTTCGGATTCAATTTTTTCTTTTTTATAGGAATGAAAAAGGCCTCTCCTATGAATGCAGCTATTGTAGTCGCCATCAGTCCTGCTATCGCGATCTTTCTCTCTTATTTCTTACTAAAGACAAGGCTTAAGTTCCAACATTATCTGGGGACCCTAATCTCTTTCTTAGGCGTCTTACTTGTGATTTCCGACGGAAGTATCGACGCTCTTACGAATGCGTTTCATGGAGAAGGGATCTTATTCATTTTCCTTGCGGCAACTTGTTGGAGTTTCTATTCGGTAGGATTGAAGAGATATATTCCGGAAGCATCTACGATCCAAACGACTGCTTTCACTGCCTTCTTCGGAACGATAGGATTGCTCATCCTGAGTCTGATCAACGGAGATTGGAATATAGAATTCCGGGATATTCCAAGTTCGGCTTTGCTAGCGATCTTGTATATGTCTGTGTTAAGTACCTTTCTCGGATATCTTTGTTGGAATTATGGGATACAAGCAGTCGGTCCTGACAAGGCAGTGATCTTTGGGAATCTCATTCCGGTCATAGCCATGTTGACCTCCTGGGTATTGGGAGATGTCCCAAATAAATACGATCTGGGTGGGGCTTTTCTAGTCATCTTCGGTATCTTCACAGTAAATGCTAAATTGAAATCGGTTAGAAGAGTGAAAGAATTGGAACCCTCTTAAGAAACCGAATAAAGTATTCTTATGTTCTTTATTTTAATATAAAGAAGCCAATGGGACGGGCGTATAATATAGGTCGCATAACAATAAAACCTATTCGGGATGGAAATTAATTTAAGCCGTTAGTTTAAGATTTTTACATATAATTCGTCTCTTAAGTTGAAGTTTCGGAGAACCTGTTTCCTATGAGACGTAAGTTTATAATTTCTCTTATTCTTGGCTTTGCCGTATTTAACGTTAGTCTTTCTTCTCAATCTTTGAAGAAAATAGATAGTTTTAAGACCGAAAACCGGGCGAGCTCCTTTGTAAAATTGGATGCGAACCGTTATGTTCTCGTGGGCCAGAAGAATGAGAACTGGGATGTATTAGCAAGCCATAGGGTCACATTCCATATATTTGATGTAAAAGAGAAGAAGCTGCAGTCCGTTGTCCCTCCGATCGCAGACTATGCTCAAAAGAACCTCGAGATATTCTTTGACGGAAATCCGGTTGTGAGCTATCCGAACGGAAAGACCTATATTCAATTCAGATCCTCCTTGGTTTATTATGATGGGAATAAGGCAGGCATCCTTCTTAAAAACATTTCCAACTCGGATAAGAAAAGGACCCAAGAAAGGATCATTTATTTGAATTGGGATCTCGGTTCGAATCAGATTACCTGGAACAAGGTAATCTCGGAAATGAACCAATTCGAGAATCTAGAGATAAGTAGGGGAGGAGGGGTCACCGAGTCAAAATCGTTTCTTCGGAATCTAATGATCCCGATCGGGATCGATTCGGATCGCCAGATCTTCTATTATATGATCGAAAAGGAGAGGGGAGAGAAGGGATGGCCCTCTTCCATTTCCATAATGGGATTTTCCATCGGGTCCAAGGATTTGAATGAGATCGTCTCCTTGCAGATAGAAAAGATCCCCGATTCCGAGTATTTTTCGCCTACACTTGCCCCGAGCTCCGATTTCTCGAAGCTGGGAATATTAGAATATTCTGAACTTTCTTTGAAGAAGCACGTAAAAGGACATATAGTGGATCTGAAGAAAGGAAAGGTAGTGGATTTTCCGATTCCAGTGTCCCCATACGGTGCCGCATTCGATCCGAACAATCAGTATTTTTTGATCCTCAGTAACGAAACCGGAAAATTGGTGAAAACCAATTTAACTACATTGGAACAGCAAACCATGGATTCCATTCATGGGGCTCGTTATTTAGTATTTTCTAATACTGGAAAATACTTATTCGCTTTCTCTCACGGAGGCGCGATCGAGGTAAGGGCAGTCCCTTCTTTGATGGTCGTGAAATCCATCCCTGTCTCTTCCTTACAAACGAACCAAGCGGCTTGGGAGCCGGGAGGCTCCGTTTTTACGAGCAATGGGCTTTGGGCAACCGTTCCGGAAAGTGACGCGATCTCCCAGCTTGGGAAATCAGGATTGCATCTTTTTGAAATAGAGGAATAGCTTTTAGAATAGAAGGATCATTTCGGATTCGCGAGAACCGGAGAGGCTTGGGGTTTCAGGCCTCGTCTATTTCCACGTTCTCTAACGTATCAAAGAATCCTGTTTGGAGTAAGGGACCGAAATCCACCATATCTTCTGCGGAGAGTTTAAGACCATTCTCCATAGAATATGCCTGCAATAAAGAAGCGCAGGCGAGATGACTTTCTTGCAGTTGCGCATGCGCTCTCGCCTTGATCACTAGGATGTCCGCGTCCGATTCCCCAAAATACTTGATGTATAGGTCTATGAACTTGAGAGCATTCTTATGATCTGCAACTTTCAAGTAGCACTGCGCGATCATATCATAATGCAGGAAGGTTTCCTCTTCATCCATTCTCATAGCAGTCTTTAAGGAGGCGAGAGCCGAATTATAATCCCCTCTTTGAAAGTACAAATATCCAAGCTCCGCCCATATATCCTTGCGTTTGATCCCTCTACCTCTCGAAAGTTTTTCCTGAGAGAGCGCCTGCTTTAGAATGGTGATTGCCTCGTTAGATCTGTCCGTGTCTTTCAACAAGCTTGCAAGAGTAAGATATAGTTCTAACTGATCCTGAAATAGCTCGATCGCATTCAGAAGGATCTTTTTCGCCAGCTTATAATTATGGACCTTGATCAGATAATTTGCGTAGTATAAGCGGCTCTCCGGATGGGAAGAAAAACGATCCTGCAATTCCTGAAATAGATTTAAGGTCTCTCTAGTATTTCCAATATAATACTGGCACCAAGCCTGTCGGTTCTTCACTTTCAGGATGGTTTTCGGATTTTGGGTAAAATTCAGGGACTCCTTGTAAAGGTTGAATGCCTTCGTAAATTCCCTTTGCCGTTCCCTATGAACTGCGCTAACGATTAATTCCCTAAATCCCACGACTGGGACAGGCTAAAAAAAAAGCTAAAATAATCAAGTTTTCCTCGCATCAACCGATGATTGAATTGGGGGAATAGAGAAAGAAAAACCCGAATCTCAATAGAGGAAAAGGAAATGGAAATTAGTAACCAAACCAGCCAATCTCTCCTTTTGGAAAGGATCGCCAATTTGCCGAGAGAGATCTTTCAGGCTCAGTCCGATCTGAACTCCAAAATGCTGAAGCTCAACGTAGAGTCCCAATTGCAAGCAAGCGCTGCAGAAGGTAAATCCCGGCTCTTGGATCTATACGCGTAATAGATCAGCCCTTATTGTATTCTGGCCTTTTTCTTTCCCGGAAGGAAGTCAGAACTTCTCTGAAATCTTTGGAGTCCAGGAAGCTAGAATTCCAAACCGCGACATAGTTTAATCCTGCACTAAGAGGTTTTCCTTCGGCAAAATTCATAACCTCTTTGACCCCCTGCACCACAATTTGCGGATTCGCAGCGATCTCAGTAGCAGTTTGGATTGCTCCTGCTAATAGCTCCTCTTGGGTCTTAAAGAGTTTGGATACAAGTCCTATTCTGTAAGCTTCTTCTCCGTCTATGTCTTTGCCGGTATAAGCCAATTCTCTCGTGTGTCCCTGTCCTATGATCGAAGGAAGACGATTGATAGAGCCCATATCTGCTACGATGGCGACTTTTGCCTCTCTTAAGGAAATGGAAGCATCGTATGTCGCATAACGGATATCGCAGGCCGAGATCAGATCCAAGCCTCCGCCTATACAATGCTTTTGGATTGCCGCAACGGAAGGCTTGGGCGAATCATATACTGCATTGATCCCTTTCTGCATTCTTAGTATGAGTTCGTAGAATTTTCTTCTGTCGTCGCCGAATTGGCCTTGGACCACGCTTCCGAATTCTTGGAAGAAGGAATCCAGATCCAATCCAGTGGAGAAGGACTTACCTCTGCCTGCGACTACGAAGGCTCTGATCTTAGAGTTATTATTGATCTCATCGACCACATCCGGAAGGTCTCTCCAGAAACTCCAATTCATGGAGTTCCTTTTATCAGGACGGTTTAAGAAGACAACGGCGACTCCGTCTTCTTTCTCTTCGATCTCAAAAAACTCAAAACTTGTCTTCATCGGGATCAGGGTTGCCCGATTCCCTAGAGTAGTAAAACGTTTTTTGTAAAACTATCTATACGGGGAAGATCAGGGTGACCCTACATCCGTCCGAGTTTTCCAGAATTAGTTTGCCCCTCAAAAGTTTTACAAAGGAATCCACTAAGGATAATCCTAAGGAACTGGAGCCTCTGGTTTGGGGAAGGGGATCCGGTAGGCCGATCCCGTCGTCCTTCACTTCTAAGAAGTAATGCTCTTCATTCTTATGGAAATGGATCTCTATGGAACCTGAGTCCTTGCCTTTGAATCCGTGTTTAAATGAGTTGGTAAGAAGTTCGTTAATGATCAGCGCGCAGTTCATTCCAGTTTCGCTCGGAATGCGAGAAGATTTGATATCCAGAGTGAGTTTGAATTTCTCCCGGTCCACCTTATACACTTCGAACAGAAGATCCGTTAACTTCTTTACATACAGGTCGAAACTGATGGAAGAAAGATCGTGGTTCTCATACAAGACTTCGTGTAATAACGCTACAGCCTGTATCCTATGTTGGCTGTCCTTGAATATATCCACAGTCTCCTGATCCTTCAGATTAGAGGCATTCATGCTCAAGAGCGAAGAAATGACCGTGAGATTATTCTTAATTCGATGATGGATCTCTTTTAAATACGACTGATTGATCCCGTCCGATTCTCCGGAGCGAAGGACTGTGATAGTGCCGCTTGCTCTTCCGTCAGAGTTCAGAATAGGAGATACATTCAGTGAGACCTGAGTCTTCTTGCCGATGCCGTCGATCGCAAAGATCCCGTTCTTTTCTACGCTATGATTTGCGGACAGTACTTCGGAAATAGGGATCGTGTAGGAAGCGGAGCTCTCTTCTTCCAGTTTCAGGATCTTGCTCAGGGATTGACCGATGCACTCGGCATAACTGACCCCGGTGATCTTTTCGGCCATAGGATTGCAAAATAGGATGAGTCCGTTTTCGTCAGTTGTAATGATCCCCGACTCCAATTGGTTCAAAGTGGATTTGAGGGATTCTTCGTTCTTACGATTCCGATGTTCTAACTCATTCTTATACAGAGCTACCTCGATGGAGGAGCGAAGCTGGTCCGACTCGAACGGTTTCACAATATAGCCTAAAGGTTGGGTCCTCTTGGCTCGGTTTAAGGTATTCTCATCCGCGTATGCTGTAAGATAGATAACAGGTGTTTGAAATCGATTTCTGAGTAATTCTGCGGTTTGGATCCCGTCTAAATTCCCTTCTATATTGATGTCCATGAGGACAAGATCCGGATGATTCTCTTCGGCCTTTTGGATGGCTTCTTCTCCGGAAGAAGTAATGCCCACAAGATCATAACCTAACTTTTTTAATTTCTGTCCCAAGTTAACGGCGACTATGATCTCATCCTCAACCACTAGGATCTTGGGTTTCGTAAGCATACTTCTAATCTACGAAGAAAACTATTAGTTTCAACTACATAAATATAAAATGATTTCCGAAAATGATGCGCGAATGGGCACGGAATTTTTTTTTATATGGTTGCAAGTAAAATCGATAAAAGGGAATTTTTTTGTTCCGAAAATGATTTCTTTGGGCTCTTTGTTTAGAATCTTTCTGGAAATCGATAAAAACAACAGAGAATTGTAATTATATCGTTTACAACTTAACATAAAGATGATTACAAACCGCGAAACGGGATCTAATCCAAACGGATTAGAATGCTGAGGCTTTCGGTGTATCGGTTAACGTGTTTTCTTCTTTCGAATGATAAACGATGGAAGCGAAGGGAGGGCTAATTTCTGAGAATATAGTTCTCGTTTCCGTAGGATCTTCGGATAAACAATCTCTTCTCCGCATGGAGCCCTAAGAATAGTTGGTACAGGTCGGTGATTACCGGTCTAGAAGAATAATATCCATGTCCGAGCGAGAGTAGGGACGAATCGATCGGGTTTACGTTTACCACGTCTACTCCAGGAAATCGAGAGCATGCACCCAAGCGCCCAGCTTGGTGGATCTGCGCCGAAGCGAATAATGCCGAATCTCCCGGGGAACAATAGAGAGTGATCCTTTCCGAGGATCTCAATAGACTTTGGAGGATGAGTATAAACTCACCTGTATCATAGTCGGGAGCGTTTAATACCAATTCCTTTAAGAAGGGCTGAGATCCGGTTTCCTTGGAAAGTTCTGCGATGGAATTCAGTACTACCTGATGGCCCATGGAATGCACAAGAAGATGGATCTTCTTCTTGGTTTGGGACATTCTTCTGATAAAACCTTTAAAGGAATCTCGGCTGCTTCTTGCCGAAGTTAGATTTTTTTCATACGTATTCTTTAAGAAGAGGGAACCGAGCATGCTTCCATCGGTTCCGGCAGGCCAACTGTATAGGGCGACCTTACCGGGGAATTTCAGATCATACTTAAGTTGGGCCGCACGGAGTACTGCTTCTTCAAAGTTTACATTGAACCCGTGCACGAATATGATCACTTCTTCGAACGGATCTTCTTCGATCCGTTTCCACCAAAGACTTTCCTGTTCTGCAGGATTCAGGCTTTGGTTCCCGATCTTGTGTTCCAAGAATTGAAAGGATTTATCCTTATTTCCTAGGCCAAAGGGAAGCGCACCTACTTCCCGATCCGCAGGAACGCTGACTAGACAGCTTCCTGTCTTTTGGGTGTGATTTCCGAAATTCAAAAAATACGCGTTAGAGCAAGCGACTTGAGAGCCTGGGTTCACCGCTCTGGAAGTCAGAAAGAATACTTCTATTCCTTGCGTTGCGGAATACTGCTGGTCTGTGCGCTTTTCCAAATACTCGACTACAGAAGGTCCGCATCCGAAAGAAAGGAGCGCAACCGCAAGTAGGCAAAAGAGTGCGAGTCTCTTCATAATAGGATCTTAATGGTTCGGCTTGGAGCCTTTCTTATACGCGAGGCCTTTCAGGTATTTGCCGGGGTTTACCGATTTGCCCTTATGGATCACCTCGAAATGAAGGTGAGGTCCGAAGCAGTAACCTGTGCATCCGGAAGTGGAGATCTTCTTTCCTGCAACCACGTAGTCTCCTCGTTTCACATTCAATCTGGAGTTATGTGCGTATAATGTCTTGAATTCGTCATTATGCTCGATCACGATCGCGTTTCCGTAACCGCCCATCCATCCCGCAAAGATTACCTTTCCGTTCCTTGCCGCCATCACCGCTTCGTAGTTGGCCTTTAAGTCCAAAGCTTCATGGAATTTATGCTGAGGGAAGGTTCTCCATCCGTAATTGGAAGTGACCACATGAGAAGTGACAGGCACCACCCATTTTGGTGTCGGATCCGGGATCACGGCACCCGGTAGGAATACTTTCTGTCCTGGGCGAAGAATATCCAGATCGTCGAGTTTATTCTCTTCTAGGATCTCATCCAAGTTAACCTTGTAAAGGACCGCAATCTTGGCCACAGTGTCACCCACCCTAACTTTGTAGAGAAGTCCTTGTTTATTCGGGATCTGTAATATTTGTCCCGGATACAAGGTGTCTTCCATATTGATATTGGAAGAACCTGCGATGGATTCCATGGAGACCTTGTATCTGGTAGCGATCTCAGAGAGGGTTTCATTCCTTTTTACTTTATAAGTAACCACTTTAAGTTGCTTCTTCTTGTCGGAAGAGTTTCTGATCTCGTTTGCCATCAGAATGGTGAGCTTGGCCTTTTCGGATTCTTCTAAAAACTTCTCGTCGCCTTTTTTTGCCTTTAAGTCTTCGGAGTCGTTTTCGGTGACTTCGGTACTTGCTCCATGGTTATGTTGTTCCATAGAAGCGTTAGAAGGACTCATCCAGAGTCCGAGGAATAATAATACAAATAGAACGGATGCGATTGCAGGAATGATGCGAAACTTACGTCTTCTGAAGTCGAGATTCCCGTGGTATAGGTTGCCGCGAAAATAAAAGGAATAATGAAAGTGAAAGGCGCCCAGGTATATGAGAGTGAAGTTATCGGTCCGGAGGATTTCCTTTCCGGCTGTCAATTGCCTGGGCTTCTTGAAGATCATAGTATCAGTATCGGCCAACGGGGTGGGCTTCCACCCGAGTTTTTGATTGGGACGAATCCTAAGAGGAGGGAAAAAGAACGGTTGGCCGTAAAATTACTCTTCCTTCCCGTTGTCCAGGGTTCTGGTCCCGCCGAAGGATTCTTCTACGATCTTTTTCACGTCTTTCTTTTGTCCGCCGGTAACAGTAATGTTTCCTTTGGCAACGACCCCTTTTGCTAAAGCAAGGGAAGGAGCGATGATGTCCCCTAAGAGACGTCCGGTTTCTTCGAGTCTGACCTCGTTCTCCGCTTTAATGTTCCCGATCAAGGTTCCCGCTACGATCACTTCTCTCGCAGAGATATTGGTGCGGACCTTTCCTGTTTCACCTATGAATAATGCGTCGTCGGTCTTAATTTCCCCTTCGAACTTTCCGTCGATACGTAGGGAACCAGCGATATAGAATTTGCCCTCAAATATGGAACCGGGGCCGATTACGCTGTTATTATTATCCTTACCGATGGCCATCTGTTACTCCTGATTGCTGATTCATCTATTTGGTGAGCGCTTCCGAAATCGACAACTCTTTTTGTAGGAGATCCTACACGATTACCTGATTACGTCCTCGTCGCCCTCCGCAGCGACCCGTAGGGAACGAGGAGACGACCGCGAAAGCGAATCGGTGACTGAAGCGAAGCAAAGTCAAATTTGCAATCTTAGGCAACCTTAGAATCGCGAAAGCTGCATTGAAAATTTACCTAATTACGTCCTCGTCGCCTTCGAAAAGATTCGGTTTCTTTTTCTTAGTAGTTTGGGGGCTGGGTTCGTGACTCGGTTCCGGACCTGTCATCCCCTTATGGTCCTCGCAGACTTCTTTCGGAACGGTCTTGGAGTCGAAGACTTCTTCTTCCGTTTGGTAGCAATGGCTTCCCGGAAGTTTTCCGGAGATAGAGCAGATCGTTTTTCGGACGATCTTGGCGTCTCCGAAATCGAAGGGCTTGGATCTTTCTTTAGAAAGAGCGTTTGCCATGAACCTTCCCCAGATGGGAGCGGCGACGACAGCCCCGGACATTCCTCTTCCCAAAGAAAGAGTTCCCGTATCGTATCCTACCCAGACCACTGCCACGAGTTCGGGAGTGTAGCCTGCAAACCAAGCATCCCTAAAATTATTCGTAGTTCCTGTTTTTCCGGCGGCAGGTCGAGTGAGCCCATAGGATCTAGCTCCTGTGCCCGTTCCTTTTTTGATCACATCTTCCATCATGGAGGTGATCACATAGCTTACCTCGGAAGAAACTAAACGTTTTCTTTCCTTGGTCTCGAATTCTGTTCGGAAGTCCTTGATCATATTCCCGTTCTCGTCTTCTACATAGAGAACGCTGAGAGGGAAGACTTGCTTTCCTCCGGAAGCGAATACGGAGTAGGCTCTTGCGAGTTCGTACGGAGAAACTTCGAAACTCCCTAATGCGATAGAAAAGTCTCTAGGTAGATTTCGGTTCTCCACTTGTAATATTCTTTCCAAATTCGGAAGAAGATTATTCAAGCCTGTATGTTCCAAGAGTCGTACGGCAACGCTGTTCCTGGAAAGTTCGAGCGCCTGTCTTAATCTTATAAATCCTGAATATTCTCCGGAATAATTGCTCGGGTTCCACTCGTCTCCATCTTCCAAAACATATTGAAGAGGGGAGTCGTCGAATAAGGAGGCCGCCGTTACATTCTTCTTATCATCCGGATGTTGGTGATAGTATTCCATAGAAGAAGCATAGACTAACGGTTTGAATGCGGAACCAGGCTGCCTATACGCTTGGAAGGCTCGGATCTGTTGGTTGTCGGAGCGGAATCCGGATCCTCCCACCACAGAAGTGATATAACCCGTATCCGGTCGAATAGAGATGAGCGCTCCTTCTACAGGGAGAAGGTGATCCTGAGTGGCCTGGGTCTTATAGTTCAGGTCTATGCTTTCTCCCAAGCCTTCTGTCCCGGAGATGAGATTCAATACGGACAATTCGTCCCTTAGGTCCTCTTGCCAGGCCCGATTGAAGGTCCTATAAGAACGGGAGATCTTGAACTTGAACTCAGGAACATCGTTCAGATCCGAAAGAAGTTGGAATATCGGACCGTAAGAATCCTCAAATGCGTCTATCTTAGTAAACGCCCTCTGGTTCGAGAGTTGGGTTTGCTGTTTCAACCCGGAGATAAGCGCCTTCTCCGCTTGGGTTTGGTGTTGTATATTCAGGGTAGAATAGATCTTGAGTCCACCCTCATACAATTGGGTCTGCGGAATATAACGGGAAAGGTTCTTACGCACATATTCCGTAAAATAAGGAAATCGGTTCAATCGATCCGAAAACGCGGAATCGTTAGGGGAACGATTTAAGGTTATATAATATTCCGAGAAGGCGGAAAATTCCTTTTCGGCGGTATCCACGTCCAGGATCCCGTTTTCCACCAGCTTCTTAAAGACTACTCTCACCTTACTTGCGGAAGTATTCGGATTTACTAATGGAGAAAATTCCTTGGGACGAGTGGTGAGACTTGCGAGTAGCGCCGCTTCTCCCCAGCTTAGATCCTTCAGATCCTTTCTAAAATAGAATCTAGCTGCAGCTCCAGCGCCTATGGTCCCGTGACCGAGAGGGATCTCGTTCAGATAGATATGCATCAATGTCTTCTTGTCAAAAACAGCTTCTAAGAGAAGGGCGAGCCAGGCCTCTCTTATCTTTCGTCCGAAGGACCTTTCCGTATTCAGGAATTTGAGTCGAGCTACCTGTTGGGTGATGGTGGATGCACCTTCTTTCACTCTTCCTGCGAGAAGGTTGACCATGGCTGCTCTGAAAATTCCCCGCAGGTCCAAGCCCTTGTGAGATCTGAAATTATTATCCTCAGTGGATTCGAAACAACGGATTACTTTATTGTCCCAGCCTCCGGGAAGGTCTTCGTCCGTAAGCACGATCCTAGAGAAACGATAGAACTCTGCGATCGGCTCGTAATTCCCTTCGGAGTTGATCCCAAATAAGAGAGAAGGTTTTTCGTATTGGTCTGCCTTCGGAACATTCCAAATATCTTTTATAGAGAACACGAACAGGAATCCGTTCAGGAAAAGAAGGATCAATACTAAATAGAATACGTTTCGGATCGGATCTGAGGAATGTAGGCGGCTCTGGATCCTTTCTCTGAATAATACAACAAAGTATCTGGTAAAAAAGTCGACTGGTTCGTGTTTCATCTGAGTGATTTGTATTTCAAATTATAAAGGCGAAAACTGACGCATTTTATCTATACCGTGGTATCTGAGGCCGGTGTCCAGATTATATCCTTGGTATTCTTTGATCATATTCGAGCGGGAAGCCTTATCATGCACATAGTTCCAGGCCATTGTGACCGCTTCCTTGGCTGCCTCACAGGAGCGATTGATCAATTCAACGAAAGAATCATTACGGATTATGCTTGGATCCGCAGGATAAGACCATTCCCTTTTTTCTTCGTTCATGATCCTCTTATCGATATGCTCTTTGAGAGGAAGCATTAGAACGGAAGATTTCACTCTATGAAAAGTAATCTTGTCTATGAGACTGAGAGCGGTACGGATGAATTTACTACGGGAATCCAGGTATTTATGAAAATATAGATAACCTAAAAAAGATTCGTTCAGTATATCTCCCGGTATGATCTTTTCTTCGGAGCCGATGTATTTGGTTTTGAACTCGTTCGGAAAGGTTTCCTTCAATCCTCGTAGCCAGAAGTTCCAGAGCATAGGATCCATTTTTTCTTTTCGATCCTTGCCTTTGAAGAGTACGTCCACATGTTGCACGAAATCGTAAGCCTTGGGAGTCATTCCCCAGCGGAAATCCAAAAGCCAGGAATCCAGTGCGAACTCGACCCTCATGTGATTGTACTGCGCCTTGGCGCTGATCTCTTTGTCCGCGCTATAATAATCCCCGGAAATGAAGAAGATATACGGATGAGTTACGATGTCTACCGCGCAGTGGATAATATAACCTAACGTGAAAGCTAGGAATCTATCTCTATAAATTCCCTCTTCTACAGTCAGGACTCGGTCCAGAAAATTCAGGACCAATTCCAAAACATTTTCGTGGTGGCTTAGGTCTCCCCAAGGTAGGGCTTTTTTCGTTCGGACCGGAGAGAGAACATGATAAAAATAAAAAATGTCGGGAGCGATTGCGCCGATGTTCGCAAACTTGCGGGTGCTTTCTTCTCTTAACAATTTGGCGATCTTTCTTTGTTCGGGTGTGCCATGGTCCAAATGTTTGCAGACCTGAGAAAGAGCTTCGAGGTGAGTGATTTTGCCTGCCATATTGGAATTTTGCCTTTGAAAAAACCCCGACCGATCGGAAAGATGGCCTAGAACTATCTAGAAAACCCTCTAACCCTATGCAATCAATAGAAAATCTTAAATTTTTGACTCCGGAAGAAGCTAGAAAAATCGCCGCAACGTACGGAACTCCAATCTTTGTTTATAGCCGAAAAGGAATCGAGAACAGCTGCGACTCCGTGCTCGCATTCCCGAACGCTTTCGGGATCACCGTCCGATTTGCGATGAAGGCAAATCCAGGTCGTACGATCCTGGAGATCCTGAGAAAAAAAGGAATTCATATAGACGCTTCTTCCGAACACGAAGTGAAGAGGGCTCTTCTTGCGGGATTTAAACCTTCCGATATCCTTCTCACTTCTCAGCAGCTTGCGAAATCCTTAAAGGAACTCATTCCCCAAGGAGTGCAGTTCAACGCTTGTTCCCTTCGACAATTAGAAGAATACGGAAAAGCATTTCCTGGCGGGGAAGTGAGCGTGCGCTTCAATCCGGGATTGGGTTCAGGCGCTACTAAGAAGACGGATGTGGGAGGAAATACTTCTTCTTTCGGGATCTGGCATGAAGAGATCGGAAAGGTCAAAGAAATACTTTCTCAATACAAATTGAAACTCGTAAGAGTGCATACTCATATAGGCTCCGGATCCGATCCGGAAGTCTGGAAGGCAGTGGCGCATTATACTCTGGAGATCGCTTCTCAGTTCCCGGATTGCAGAACAGTAAACCTGGGCGGAGGCTTTAAAGTAGGAAGGATGCAAGGGGAGAAGACTACGGATCCCCAATTGATCGGAAAGCCAGTCAAAGAACTATTCGAGAATTTCGCAAAAGAAAAAGGCATCCAACTCAAAATGGAGATCGAGCCGGGTTCTTACTTAATGGTGAATAATGGAGCCATCCTGGCCCAAGTGGACGATAAGGTTACCACTGGAGATGGAGGATTTACATTCGTAAAACTGGATATGGGAATGGATGTAAATACGAGGCCTGCCTTGTATGCAGCCAAACATCCGTTAGTTGTTATTCCGCAGAAAGATGGAGCAAAAACAGAAACCGGGGATTTCGTATACGTAGGACATTGTTGCGAGAGCGGAGATCTCATCACTCAGGAAGAAGGAGGAGGGCCTCAACTTAGAACGACCCAAACTCCGGAGATCGGGGATCTGGTCGTGATGGAGGGGGCGGGCGCTTACTGCTCTTCTATGTCTACGAAGAACTATAACTCTTATCCGGAAACGCCTGAAGTACTCATCGATTCGGACGGAAGCCTAAAGCTTATCCGCCAAAAACAAAGTCTGGAACAGATCCTACAAAATGAAGTCCTGGTTGCCCTCGGGTAATGTGCATGTACTGCTTCTCTCGGGAGGAACAGGCTCCCGAATGGGAAGTTCCTTGCCGAAGCAATTCTTGGAATTGCAAGGGAAGCCACTATTACTGTATAGCTTAGAATCTTTGCTCGAGTGGGGAAAGACCAAGAGCATTATCTTGGTATCTCATAGGGATTATATAGAAAAGACTGAAAAGATCTGTGCTCCTTTTCTGAGGGACTGGGACAGAATCGTAGAAGGCGGAGAAACGAGGCACGCTTCTACGTTAGCCGGTCTTTCCTGTTTGCAGATCGCAAACGAGGATATCATTCTGGTTCACGATGCCGCGAGGCCTTTCGTTCTAGGGGACGATCTGGATAGACTCGCTCACGCTGCCGAAACTGAGGGAGTGGCCACGCTAGCGACCCGAAACTACGAAACAGTCTTAGAGGAACAAAAGGATAGTTTTCATTTTCTGGATCGGGAGAAGATCTGGTTCATGAAAACACCCCAGGCAATCCGAGGCGATATACTGAAGAAGTTGCCGAAAGAGATCCAAGGCTTCGAGCCCACGGATCTATGTACTTGGACGGAGTTCCGGGGAATTCCGTCCAAACTTGTGGAATCGCATCCGTACAATCTAAAAATCACGCAGCCCGAGGATCTGGCATTAGCGGAGGCAATTTTACCGCTTTTTCGAGCTCTCGTAAAAAATTAGAAAAACCGAATATTTCTGATCTTATTTTCCACGCACTGTGATGCTGTCAGATCCAATGCAGAAGAAAAGGATACAAAAAGGAACTCGCATTACCACATCCCCGTTACGTTGGATTTGGCCTGCCCCTCTGCTCTCCGCTTCTTTCAGATAATCTGCGACTCCAACGGGGCTCCGATATAGAAAGCCGACTCTCGACTTTTTAAAAATGGCCTTTTGAGACTGGGAGGTATCGATTTTTCCTACAGGTTGATCGACAGCAATGTACGTTAAAGGACCGGGATATTGAACGCTTTGGCAGGCAAGTGATAGAAATAATGCCAAAATCAAAAGAAGTTTGAACGTCTTCATTTCTTTTTCTCCTCTTTTAAGTTAGCGCTATTCGTTGCGAATCCCTTAACAGAAATGCAATTGCTTATAACAAATATTCCCGTCTTATGGGTGACATCCGCGTTTAATAAAGTGTCTGCTTGGGGAAGTTTTTGGAGAGCCTGATGGACAGCTAGAGCCAGGCTATAGGCAAAACCGCAATTCTCCCCTTCTACTGCCCCTCCGGTCAGTTTCTCGGTGGAGTCTGGAATTTGTTTTCCTTCCAGATTTCCGAAGGAAAGTACGGAAACCCTTTGCGTAGTGGAACATCCGATCGCCACGACTAAAGAAAGCGCAAGTAACGTGAATCTCTTGCTAAAAATATTCATCTCATCTCCTTTAAGGAATTTTGTTTAAAGGAATGAATACAGAAAAAATGCGCAATAGATTTTACATTCATTTTTCATAATTTTCCTAATAATGAAAAAGTTATATCCTTTTTGAGATATGATCTGACTGGAAGAGATGTTTAGATAAAAGGATTATTACTATTGGATGACCTTAAGTTAGGCTCTATTCAGATTCTTGGAGAATATTGACCCAGGCAAAGGGACATTACGAATGATTAAGTTGGATGGGATTTTTGCGAGTGGAGGGACTCGAACCCCCACACATTACTGCACCAGAACCTAAATCTGGCGTGTCTACCAATTTCACCACACTCGCGAGGCTTATGGACAATTTGTAGTGAGTCGAGTTACAGTCAAGCAGATTGAATTTGTTTTGTTCCAGGAGCGCCAATTGTCCCCAGGCCTGCAAAATGCGGCCCCCACCCATCTCGGGATAGGGGGGAGTGGCCCGTGGGATCGCGATTGCCGCTATATCAGAAAAACATCAAATAAGCAACTCAAATTGACGCATGTGGGAACTATAAATCCCCTGAGTTCCTACTTTCCAACCAATCTCTGCGATTGCTCGGAAAGCTCTTCCAAATTCGATCTCATTCTGGAAGAGCCCTCAGAAATTAGGTTCGAAGACTGCTCAATAGAAGAAAGCGCCTGCACCACTTCCTTCGTTCCATTCTTCTGTTCGCTTGCGACGGATTCAATCCGTCTAGAGAGATCGAATAATTCACGGAACGATTTTAAGAAGGAATCGTGGATCTGGCCTTGGTTTTCCACTCGAGTCTGGAGTTGGTTCAGGTTCGTAACGATAGAAGAAAAACCGGACTCTTGGACGGAGACCTTTCTCTTGGTTTCTTCTGCAGCAGAGTTTCCGTTTGTGATCAACTTTGCGGCTTCTGCAATGATCTTAGAAATGGTGGAAGCATTTTCGGAGGCGCTGTCGGCTAATTTTGCTACTTCTTGCGCAACAACAGCAAATCCTTTTCCGTGATCTCCCGCTCTTGCTGCTTCGATAGATGCGTTTAATGCTAAGAGGTTTGTGCGATCGGCGATCTCTCTCATAATATCGTTTACATCCTGCACTTTTTGGAAGGACTTACTTACTTCGTTAAAATTCGTTCCGAGCACTTCCATAGCGGCAGATACATCTCGGCTATAGACTTTGGATTCTTCGGTAGTTTTGGAAAGAGATTCTGTAGAAACTCGGACCTCTTTCAGGATAGAATGAAGAGTATCGCTTTCCCTATTCAATTCTTCGATCTTGATGAACTGAGCCTTAACAAATTCCGCTGCACTGTCGGTAGAAGCCGCTAATTCTTCTAAGGAAGCACCGATCTGTTCCATACTGGAAACCTGACTCTGGATCTCCGTGTTTAGAGTATCCATCTCATTCTTCATCTCGGAAGTACTCTTGTTCAAGGCGTCTGCTTCGGAGGTGATCCTATCTTTTGTCTTCTCCGCTTCTGCAGTTTTCTGCTCTGCCTCTTTGCTAGAAGCAGCCGCAATATCGGAAACGTTCACTAAGAATTTAACTACCGAAGTAAGGATATGGATCCCCAAGATAAAGAATACGAGTTTGATCACCTCGAAGAATACGGACATCTCTTCCGCCTTATCCGTCGCGTATTTGAACTGGACCCCATTTAGCCAAGCGAAGTAATCCATGGAGAAGGTCCCGATCAAGGCCACATACCCGACGATCATGGTGGTTCTAGGCGAAAGAAGAAGCCCAGAGTAGATCATTACGAAAAAGTAAAGCATAATGAAGAAAGGCATCTTCAGAGTTCCCACCATAGCCTCTAGAGAAGCTGCAGTAACTGTAACCACGATGAAGATCAGGGAATACATCAGGATATCCAGGAATACGCAAAGCGTCACGAAGGCTGGAGAAAGTTTATCTTTTCGGATCATTACGATCTGAGCGATCCCGTATCCTAGGATAGTAAATTCGATGAGTAAGTTCAATATGGTGCTTAGGGAGATACCGTCGCCTTGCGCATTCGACACAATGGAGAGCAGGTTCACGAAGAGCATTACGATCGAAAAACCGATCCGGATCCGGTTGATGCTGATCGCTCCTTTGATGGAGAAATTAGTAGTCTGGACTAAGCTGGAAGACATATGATCACTATGATCCTTTCTTTAAATAAAATTCTTTGGATAAAATACGGACAGGGATATGTTTCCGGCCGTATTGATTTGGACTTAAGAAATCGTTCTAATTTTACAATTTCACAAACCTAACTAGGAAAATAAACTTTTCGGAGTTAGGTTAATCGGCATAGGAAATTTCAGCCGATCTTTCGCTTTTCCTTTTTCGAAAGAAAATCAGGGTCGAGAATAACCCAAAACCAGTAATGAGTAAACCCAAAAGATCTAGCCAGGCAGGCTGTAAGGACTGAGGTCTTCCGAATTCCGAAATAGTTGTATAACCTACGATCTCCAATTTCAGAACATGCAGCACGAGTAGAGGGATCCCATTGAAGACCGCATGGACGAGGATTGTCTGAAAGATCGAGTTGGTATGATACAGGATCCAGGCCAAATACACGCCGATCATGGTAGCGCTTACAAATTGCCAAGGGTTGAGATGAATGGCACCGAACAACAATGCTGAAAGCAAAAAGGCCGTCTTCACGGAATAATTCCTTAAGAATCCGTCGAGCAAAAGCCCTCTAAAGAAAAGCTCCTCAGTTACTGGCGCTACTACCGAGAGAAGAAGAAAGGACTGCAGCATATTCTCCCCGTCGAATAAACCGCCGAATGCATCGATGATCCATCTTGGCTTCGGATAGACCAAGGAAAATAGATTATCCGCTTCCGACAAGAGGATAGAAAGGCCGATCGCAGTTAGGATGAAGCTCAAGGATTCCAAGGGACGAGGTGGATCCATACGGAACACCTCGGAGGCCTTTCTTTTACTCAGTTTAAATCCGATCAGGATAGCAATCCCGAAGGCGAAAGAGTTTGTGATTCCCATTAGGATCTTTTGCTCTAACCTTACGGAGAGAAAAGAAAGTGAATAAGGAATGAGTACACTGAGTACTAAAACGAGTAATAGTAGCGGGATCGTACCAGCTACCCCTGGAAAATGTTTTTTCCTTTCTTCCAATTTAAGCCCCAACCGGAATTCTCTTACTATCCAACCAACCGGCTAAAACGATCAGAAGAATGTATCCCACTAAAGAAGAAGTGGAAAACTCTCCAATGCTTTGAGGAGGAGGCATAAAGGGTGTCACAAAGACTAAAAGAAATAGGAATCCCGAAAACAATATCATTCCATACTGACCTGCGAACCCGGGCCTAGGCTTGGTCGCTTTAAAATACAAAACTAGCCCGATCAATGTTAAAACGAATTCGGTAGCGATGGACAAGAACTTGTGATTCCAAAGACCGAAACCGATTTTCGGTCCGGAATCGAATAGGATAGGTAAATCCTGATTATGCATGGGAAGATCCAAGAAATAATGAGAAAGAACACTGATGCCGATGAGCCCCGCTATTTTATTCTTACTCGAATCGGAATACGATTTAGATTTTAATAATGTATATCTGAAGAAGACCGCAACGATAATCGCCCAAACGATCCCGGCAACGAGACTATGGGTATACGGCATAAAATAGAGATCGTAGCTATTGACCTCGTTGATCCCCGGAACAAATCGAACTCCTTCTATGCCGAACACAATGAAGATCATGAACAAAATGTCCACGAATTGGACCCCTAAGAAAGTAGTCCAAAGAGGGGTCTTAGGTTCCACCTTCTTGGCCGCAAACGCGACGCTGTAATGTCCTATAAACATGAATTCATCCTCCTCGGATCCAGGATCCGATCGGGACAAGATTTGATAGTGTCCGGGAAAAATAGCAAGAGGGATTCGAAATGGAATAAGGGTTGGGGGAAGGAAAGGAAGATCAGGCGTCTATTTTTTCGCCGTTCATTAGTTTTCCCAAAAGTCGGTTCTCTCTGTCGACAAAAGATTCGATGAACGGTTGCAGATCCTTGATCCTTGTGGATAGATTGTAACCTGCTTCCATAGTATCCACGAGAGAAGTGGCGCCAACCATCGAAGCCGCCACCTTGATCGGAGCCATGATCAATTTAACCATAGGAAGTTTGGAAAGAGAGAAGAAGAATTTCAAGGTCTCTCCTACCATACGGACCTGTTCCCTTCTGTCGTCGAACCTGCCGACAGCGCCTAACGCGGCATACAATCCTTCCTGAGGAATTATGCCGCCTTCGATCAGATTATTCTCTACCACGACCTTTGCCGTATCGAAATCCAAAGAGTCGGTGATCCGATTCAGAAGAATGATCTGATGGATATTGTCCGTCATGGATTTTCCGGCGACCGTCTTTAATTTCTCGTAGAGATTTTCGAGAGCGCTGTCTCTCTCTTCCTTATTGCTAGGGGCGTAGAGATTATTTTCGAAGAAGTCTGGGATTCCGTCGTATCCCTTGATCGAGCCGATCAAGTCCGAATACGTGTGACGCAATCTATCAATGGTGGATCTTACAACTGCTATACGAACTGGTTCGAGTTCTTTTTGATCCATTTCTATTAACAACGAAATTGAAGTTCCCCGGTTAGTCGGTCAATTGAAAAAACGAAAGACTTTGGGCTCAAGAAATTCTATCTCGTAGAAATGTACAGACGTTCTCCGAGATAGCGGATTATTCCTTAGAGACTAAAGCGTTCTCTTTCAAATTTGCGGGAAGTCTTTTCATCGATTTCTCCGCGTCGTCTTTAGAAGGGAAATTGCCTAAGCGAACCGTGAAATAACCGTTTTTGGTTTTTTTCACGTAGGACTTCCCACCAAGGGACGATTTGAGTTCATCTGCTTTTTCTTTCGTTTTGAAAGCCGCTACCTGAACGAAAAAGTCCTTATCTACTTTATGAGAAAGTTTTTTATGCGGAGTCCCAACGGATTTTTTTGATTCCTTTTCCTTGCGAACCAATTTTTTTTCAGAAGAAACGGGAGCCTCAGTCTCTATTTTGGAAGGTTCTTCTTTCTTAGCAGGAGAAGAAGGCTCCGCTCTGAGATCTACTACTTCTGCTCCGGGCGGAAGATTTCTGAATTTCACTTCTTCTTCTCGTTTGCTTTCCGAGAGCTTTGCGGACTCATCTAGGTTTTGGGTCACAGAAGAAGAGGACATCGCCTGTAAGCTTTCTCGATTCGAGTTCAGGGTTAGATCATCCTGCACCTGACCTCTTTTTCTTCCCACAGAAACACCTAAGAAGAAGAAGGAGAATAGAAGCCCCACTAAGAATAGGGATAGTAGAGTGATCCTTTTATTATCTAGATTAATGACGTAGAAAACTTTTTCTTTCATTTCATTCTTCCCCTCAATTCAGAGTACAATCGTTCGCATTCTTTGCGAAGGTCTCCCAAGTCCCCTAGGTTCTTAAGAGTATAGTCGGCTTTCTCGGCTTTTTCCTGAAGAGAAAGCTGGTTTTTGGCCCTGGCTTCCACTTCTTCCAGACGGATCCCATCCCTTTCGGAAGCCCTTTTTAAGGAGGAGGCAAGATCCGAGACCACGCATACGGTAGCATCGCAAAGAGTATAAGAGTCCGTCTCGAATAAGAGCGGAACCTCCCACGCAACCAGAGTGTCCTTTGTTTGCCTTGCGAGTATCTCGGAGAATTCCTGGCGGATCCTGGGATGCACGATCCCATTCAGCGCCTTTAGCTTCTCCGGATCCCCAAAGACCAATTTGGCAATCCTCTTCCGATCCAGGGCACCTGAATCATCTAGGATCTCCTTGCCCAAGGCTTGGACCAATTCCTCTCGGACCGGACTGTCCGGTTCGGTGAATTTTCGGGCTATTTCATCCGCACTGATCCGAAAGGCTCCCAGCTCCTCGAAAATACGGGTAACCGTGGACTTCCCACCCCCGATCATGCCGGTGATCCCGACAAGAAAACTCTCATCTGTTCTGGAAGCAGAGCGAGTCATTCGGAAAACGTATAGAAGAAGCTGTTTTAGTACAAGCCTTTTCGTGATTTCTATTTTAGAATTACTTCTTTCCAAATGAGATCGGCTTGATAGATACGAAGAATGAAATACTTGGAAACTTCTCAAATCATCCCTTCGAAAGGAATGTCCTATACGATGTACGAGATCGAAGGAGAGGACCAGATTCTGAGAATGCTAACTTATATTCCGGACACGGACGAGATCCATGTCTATCCCAAGCCACCGGTAAAGAAGTTATACAAGCCCGAGCTTTGCAAACATGTAGAGGATCTGGTATTTACGGAACTATGGAAATTGGGAGAAGAAAGAAAGAAGGGATAAGTTGGATTTGGCTCCGGGCAGAATCGAACTGCCGACACAAGGATTTTCAGTCCTCTGCTCTACCGACTGAGCTACAGAGCCGAACCCAGAACCAAATTACTGAGTCGGGGCTAGGCGTCAATGGAAAATCCTAAATTAGACTCTTCCTCTTCCTTCGATACTCCGGAGACCCTCCTCTTACGAGAGAAGATGGTCCAGGAGCAGATCGCAGGAAGAGGGATCCGAGACGAGAGAATACTCGCCGCTTTTTTGAAAGTTCCCAGACATATCTTTCTTCCGGAAGAAGTCCGACATCTCTCCTACGAGGACAGAGCCATCCCGATCGGAGAAGAGCAGAGTATCTCTCAGCCTTATATTGTGGCGTATATCGTGGATCGGCTCCAGATTTCTTCGGCGGATACTGTGTTAGAGATTGGGACGGGTTCCGGATATCTTTCCGCCATTCTGGATGCAATGGGGGCAAAGATCCTCTCCGTGGAAATTTTTCCGGAGTTAAGGAGAAGGGCAGTCTCCGCACTGGAAGCCTGGTCTCCGGGATTCACGAACAGGAATCGCATCTTAGAAGGAGATGCTCTTCTGCTTACCAAAGGAAAAACGAGATTTACCAAGTTTGTTTCCTCTGCTTGCTTTCCTAAAATTCCCTCTGAAACAAGCCCACTCTTCGATTCTTTAGAGGAGAATGGGATCGCAGTCCTACCGGTGGAGTTAAAGGAAAATTTCCAGTTCCTACTTACGCTCAAAAAGGAGAAGGGCCGCCTCATCGAGACGAACCGACTCTCCGTGAAATTCGTTCCTTTGCTAGGAAGGACGGAAATTCTTTAGGTTTTCGTAAACGAATATAAGAAAGCGAACATTGATCTTTAGAACGATCGATCTACGAGAGAAAGAAAAACTCCCCAGGCCTTCGTCGGAAGGCCCAGAAGTAGCTTTATAAAAATGGAATGTTTAGATCTCGTGTTTATATCCGAATCTGTACTGAGTTCCACCCAATACGATCGGATAAGCAACGCTCGGAGCAAGTCCTAAGGCGCCGCCCAAAGAGGATGGGTGAGCGATCCCGTATTTGAAAGAATACAAAGTCTCGGCTTCCATATAAATGTGGCCCTTATCGGAAATCCTGGATTGGGCACCGATCAACCAGTTCGGAGCGAATCCGGACACAGTAAAAGTGGTTTTTTCCCAGTTCGCTACAGGAGAAGTTCCATCAGCAAGAAGATCGCTGATTTGAGTGGCACCCGGCACGGCCGCCAAGAATTGGTGAACGTCTTCCGCTCTATTGCTTCCTTCTAAGGTCCATCCGCCTTTGAAGTAGTGCGCACCTGCGCCGATATAGAAAGAAGTATTTTCAGTTGCGGAAAGTTTGATACCCACATTCACGGGGATTTGAACCGCGTTGTAATCCCAAGTAACATCGTAGAATTGATATCCAAGAAATGAGGAAGTAGTATCTCCTCCCATTACCTTGCGAGTATAATGCGCGTTGACTCTCCAGAAGAATGCCTTTCCGAAATCCTGCTCAAATCCTAAGGACAGGACTATACCGGACATTGCGCCACTCGCCTTGGTCTTGATCAAACCGTCAGTCGTATGTTGCAGGGTCAAAAGCCTGTCCTCGGGAATGATCACTCTACGAGGGAGGATCCCAGGTGTTCCATCGGATGCGGTAGATGAGTAGTTACTGGATGCATTCAATCCATCAGTAGCGATGGTGTTTCCCAGGCTTCCCAAATCGAACTGGAGACCTAAGCTTCCCATGACATAGGATTTTGCATCAGCGTAGCCGAACGGTATTAAGAGTAGAAGGGCAAGAGAGGCCCATTTGTTTCGGATCATACGTCATCAAACAAACCGTGAGCTCTTGGATCAAGCGGGAAGATCGTAATCAGTATTACTTTCTCTGTGCAACGGCCGGAGACAAAACTAAAAATTAATCCTTTGGAATTACGGACCCTTGTTCCAAGGTCTACAAATAAAAAAGGCCCTCCATTCGGAGAGCCTTTACATACTTTATGAAAATCTAATGATTAGATTTCGTGCTTGTATCCGAATCTGTATTGAGTTCCACCCAATACGATAGGATAAGCAACGCTCGGAGCGAGTCCTAAAGCACCACCCAAAGAAGATGGGTGAGCGATACCGTATTTGAAGGAATACAGTGTCTCAGCTTCCATGTAAATATGTCCTTTGTCGGAAATTCTGGATTGAGCACCGATCACCCAGTTTGGAGCGAATCCAGCAACGGAGAAACGAGTGTTTTCCCAGTTTGCAACTGGAGAAGTTCCGTCTGCTACAAGGTTACTCAACTGAGTCGCACCTGGAACAGTTGCCAAGAATTGGTGAACGTCTTCTGTTCTGTTGCTTCCTGCTAAGCTCCATCCACCTTTGAAGTAGTGAACCCCTGCACCGATATAGAAAGAAGTATCTTCGGTTGCGGAAAGTTTAATACCTACGTTCACAGGGATCTGAACAGCGTTGTAATCCCAAGTAATATCATAGAATTGATATCCGAGGAAGTTCGCAGTGGTCTGACCGCCGCTTACTTTACGAGTATAGTGCGCGTTCACTCTCCAGAAGAAAGCCTTTCCGAAATCTTGCTCGTATCCTAGGGACATCACAAGACCGGACATTGCACCATTCGCTTTGGTTTTGATCAAACCGTCGGTAGTGTGTTGCAGAGTCAGCAATCTGTTCTCAGGAATGATTGCACGACGTTGCAAAATACCTGGGGTTCCGTCAGTTGCAGTCGATGAGTAATTGCTGGAAGCATCCAAACCGTCTGTTGCAATTGTTTGCCCCAAACTTCCTAAGTCGAATTGGAGTCCCAAACCTCCAGTGATGTAGCTTTTCGCGCTTAAGCCGGCAGTAGATGACAGGACGGCGAAAACTAGCAAAGCTTTCGTAATGTTACGAACCATTTAAATAGCTCCTTAAACTTTTCGTATTGTAGAGAGATTTTCACTTGAACCATTTATGTCTATACTGGGCCCAAGCATAGGACAGGACTCTAACGGTCGGGACCTGAGTGTCAAACAGATATTCGCAGTAAGGGAAAAAAGTCTGTTGGATTAGAATTTTATTTTGAACAATAGTTAGATAAAATAATATTGCAGCGGAATTTAAGCATCGCAACACAAAGTTTGTGACTAGATTGTATCGAATCGTGACAAACTAACGAACGATAGTTCGTCTTTTTCATTCAAATTTTCAAATATGAAAACTCCTTGCAAGTTGAGTACCTTAGGATCTACTGGAAGGAACCGTTGGGGGTGGGACGAAGTTCGTCTCTGAGAGAGTCCCCGGAACCTGATCAGGATAATGCCTGCGAAGGGAAACGGAAAGAAAAAGTCTAGTCGGTCTTTCGATCGGAACGGATCCCGAAGATTACAATTTTCGCATAAACTTTTTTCGTCTCCTTCTTCCTTTGCACCTAGTCGGATCCCGGAATTTCCCCTCAACATAGGGAGTATGTTATGGAATCCAATCAACGCACGGTCTCATCCGAGTTCGAGATCCCCAAAAAAGAAATCAAATTAACGAACGGCAGCGTTTACAGCGCGTATAGTACAGAGGGTCCGTGGAAGGACGGGTGGAATCCTTCCGACTGGACTGCGGGAATTCCCAAGCTCAGGGAAAAATGGGTACGCGCACGAGAAACGGGACAAATGCCTGTAGAAAACCATTCCCAAATGCACTTCGCAAAGCAAGGATTGATAACCGAAGAGATGAGATACGTCGCTCTTCGTGAAGGAATGGATCCTGAGTTTGTAAGGAGCGAGATCGCGAGGGGAAGGGCAATCATTCCTTCGAACAAGAAACATTTGGAATTGGAGCCGATGATCATCGGCAAGAATTTCCTGGTCAAGATCAACGCGAATATAGGGAATTCGGCTCTTTCTTCTTCCATACAAGAAGAAGTGGAGAAGCTGCGTTGGGCGACCAAGTGGGGAGCGGATACTGTGATGGATCTTTCTACCGGAAAGAATATCCATGAGACAAGAGAATGGATCATCCGAAATTCTCCCGTTCCGATCGGCACGGTTCCCATTTACCAAGCTTTGGAAAAAGTCAAGGGCAAGGCGGAGAATCTCAGTCTTTCCGTATTTCTGGAAACTCTCGAAGAACAAGCGGAGCAAGGAGTGGATTATTTCACGATTCATTCCGGAGTCCTTCTGAGATACATTCCTCTGACTGCAAATAGGGTGACCGGCATTGTTTCTAGAGGCGGTTCCATCATTGCAAAATGGTGTCTGGCACATCATCAGGAGAATTTTCTTTATACAGGTTTCGAAGAGATCTGCAAGGTGATGAAAAAGTACGGAGTCTCCTTCTCCTTAGGAGATGGTCTTCGTCCTGGCAGCATTGCGGATGCGAACGACGAGGCGCAGTTCGCAGAGTTGAGAACTTTGGGCGAGTTAACCCAGATCGCTTGGAAAGAGGACATCCAGGTCATGATCGAAGGTCCGGGGCATGTGCCTATGGACAAGAT
Organism: Leptospira langatensis; assembly: GCF_004770615.1. Classification (NCBI taxonomy): domain Bacteria; kingdom Pseudomonadati; phylum Spirochaetota; class Leptospiria; order Leptospirales; family Leptospiraceae; genus Leptospira; species Leptospira langatensis. The sequence goes on along the minus strand of NZ_RQER01000004.1, from coordinate 34,268 downwards.
CAAGGAGAATGTGGATCTGCAAATGGAGATCTGCAAGGAGGCTCCGTTCTATACGTTAGGACCTCTTGTAACCGATATAGCCCCCGGTTACGATCATATTACTTCTGCGATCGGGGCCGCTATGATCGGTTGGCATGGTACAGCAATGCTTTGCTATGTTACTCCTAAAGAACATCTAGGCCTGCCGGATCGAGAAGATGTGAAGCAAGGAGTGATCGCTTATAAGATCGCGGCTCATGCCGCAGACTTGGCTAAGGGACATCCGGGAGCCAAAGAAAGAGATAATCTGTTGAGCAAGGCTCGCTTCGAGTTTAGATGGGAGGATCAATTTGCACTCTCTCTGGATCCGGATACGGCTCAGTCCTTCCATGACGAGACCCTTCCCCAGGATAGAATGAAGACAGCGCATTTTTGTTCCATGTGCGGACCTCATTTCTGCTCCATGCATCTGACCCAGGAACTCAGAAAGTATGCGGAAGAAAAAGGGATCTCCAGCGACGAAGCAATGGAAGAAGGTCTCAAGGAAAAATCCGAGGAATTCATGAGAAAAGGAGCTAGCGTATATGTTTCTTCCGAGTAGCTTGACCTTTCTGTAAAAAGATCGGATCTTGGCTCGGATTTGGGACTTATATGAAAAACCTTCTGCAAACATTTTGGATCGTCGCTTTACTTTTAGCTTCTACAGTCTCCTATTCTCAGGAAAAGGAACTCGCTCCTATTCCGGGAGAATGGGAACAAGCGGATCGAAGAGCGAAACGAAAGATCTTTGCGGGAGGTTTTACTGCGAATGGATTGAGTTGGTTCGGGGCAGGATACCAATTTTCTTCTAAGCTGGCTCTTTCCTTACAATGGCAGGAGCAAAGAGATATCCAAAGGTTCGATCTGGATCTAAGCGGAGTGCAATCCAATCTTTCGGGGACATTCACTCTCACAAATTCGGAAAAGATCCAGAGACAAACCAGTCTACAACTGGAATGGTTCCCGTTTTCCAATCCGTATTATTTTGCGGGAGGAGTAGGGATCGAAAGCTATCTAGAGAAGCAAAGAAAAACGGAAACACTATATCCTACAGGAGTGTATACGGACTACGCTTGGAGTATTTCTCAGCAGAAATTGTATTTCTCTGCGGGCTCAGGATTTAGATATATATTCCCTTCCGGATTCTTCATTCATTTGGGAGCGAATCTACTGTTCTATCCGAATCGACCTACGAGTGTCGTAAGGGATGCTTATGATAGCAATGCTGCTTGGGATTCCCGTGAATTGCAGAAGAATTGGAATGAACCGGAAAAAGAAGCTAGACAACATTCGAATCCATACGGGGCACAATTGCAGATCCTATTCGGACTAGCGGTCTAAGCGGTCGGATTTCCAGTTTTACCCAGATATTCCAAGACGATCATTGCCATATCGTCGTGAGAGTTGTTTCCTTCTTGTGTGAAGCTGCGGATCTGCTGTATGACTGTGGAGCAGAACGGATCGGGTTCCAAATTCGCACAGTCGCTTAATAATTCTAAAAACTTCTCATCTCCGTAAAAATCACCGTTAGGCTCCCTTGCTTCCGGAAGCCCATCCGTATACAATACTAGTTTATCTCCCGGACCCATTACGGTCGTTTCCGTATGATACGGGGACTTCATGAGTTCGGTGATCGCCATTCCGGAAGGTCGGAACAATTCAGGCTTAGGGAAATTTCGGCGAAGGATCACAGTCTCCGGATGACCGGCGTTCGCGATCAGTAGCCTTCCTGTTTCCGGAAAGAAGGTGGCGATCGTAGCAGTCAGGAAATTCCCGCTTAGCTTTCCGATCAATTGGGCCCTCATCTTAGTGAGCATATGACCCGGGTCGCTTAGATAGTCCGTCCAATCAGCAAGTGCCATTTTCACCATAGAAGCGACCATAGCGGCACCCGTTCCATGTCCGGTCACATCGCAAATAAAGATCCCGATCGCTCTTCCTGTCCGATCCACAACGGAATCCACGAAGTCTCCTCCCACATCCAACATCGGTTCATATCTATAAGCTAGCTTTATATTCGGGATCTTTGGTAGATCGGAAGGCAAAAGAGAAGATTGGATCTTAGCTGCGATCGCAAGATCTCTTTCCAAGAGCCGAGTCTTTCGCTCTATCTCTTCTTTTTGAGCGGCGATTGTCTGCGTCCTTTCGATCACTTTCGTTTCTAAGGATTCGTTCAAAGATCGCAAAGAAGCCTGAGCGGATTCGAGTGCATGGAATGTGTTCGAATATCTTTTGGCGAGCACGAAGGAGAAGATCAAGCTCATCAAGAAGAATCCTTCGTTTACTAAAGGATCATCCGCGATAAGGTCTATGGAGATCAGGGCCCCATGCACTACAAAGGAGAACACAACTAAGAATGCGAAAAGTAAGGAGAATGCAAAAGGGAGCTTTGCAATGGAGAAGCGGGACAATTTATAGATCAGAAATAGAAGAGTGAGAGGAACGGAAGCTATGAAAGGATCGTACAGATACTTCATAAAATATAATATGGATCCGCTAAACCAATATTCGAATAATATCTCCGATACGATCAGAGCATAAAAGACGACTATTGCATCGTGGACCTTATCCCTTCTTTGCGAAAAGAAGTCGTATACGAATCTCAGGAGAGAAACGTTGATCAACATTGCAGAAACGAATGTGCAATAGATATAATACGTTTTCGATCCGGAGATCAGGCTGATATATCCTTTAAAACCGAGAAGCCAAAAGGCAAGGAATAGATTTAAGAGACTATAATGAAGGTAATAGGCTTCATTTCTTCGATTCAAGAATAGAACGAAGGCGTAAATGAAAAGGAAGATCTGAACTGCTGTGATGGAAATGACGCGGATCGTCCTGGAATTCTGCTCCTGGGATAGATCCAAGACCTTTCCGAAAAGGATATCTCCTTCGAAGGAAGAAAGATTGTCTTCCGAATAACCTCGGATAGAGATCGAGTTTTCTCCCTGTTTCAGGATCTCGTCGGGAACGGAGATCAAAATGGGCCTTGCATTATTCTTACTGAATGTTTTGGACTTCGGATCAAACTCGGATGAGTAGATCTCCTTTCCGTTTACGAATAATTCGTATCCGAATGCGCGGACCGGCATGAGTAGCCCTAACCCCGAATGCAGTGCATTTTCAGGGATAAGTATACTGGAACGGTACCAACCGATGCCATGATGTTCTTCGAATTCCGGGTGACGGTTCCATTCGTCGTTTGTAGCGAGAGGGAACCAGGAGGAATCTTCTAATCCAGGCTGAGAGTTTTGGGGATCGTCCTGAGAGGAAAATCTCCACTCCTTCTGCAATTTGATCGGGAATTGAGGATCTGTGAATTCGTATCTTCCGAAACTGGCCCCTTCTTTCTTTCCTTCACTCGCGATGGGGAGGAAGAAAAAGAACAGAGCCAGGTAAGCTAGATATTTAATAAGAACGTACGTTTTCTGTGAGCTTCTCTTGTCCAATGTGATGCGCGTTTTTGATCAGTGTTTCGCATTCTTCGATCGAAAGATTATAACCCTTCTTGGAGAATAAACTTTGGAGACTCTGAGGAGTTCCGTTGTTGATCTCTTGTACTATCTCTTTTGCAAGAGCAGGGTCTGCGGCGGCATCAGCAATGAAATTTACGAATGTGGCCATGGAGAACGTCCTTTTTTTGTAATGTTCTAATTTACGAAAATTGCTTAGATTTCACTATAAATAGATTGAGAAAAAGTTAATAATCTTCGAAGGACAAAATGCAACTGAAATTTTTGAAAAAAAGAACATTATGAAAAATTCAGAGCGTATTTTAGTCATAGGTGGTGGTCCGGCCGGTGCGTCAGCCGCTTATTTCCTCGCAAAGGCAGGTATGTCGGTCACTCTTTGGGACAAAGCCTTCTTTCCTAGGGAGAAAACCTGTGGTGACGCGGTATCTGCCAAGGCATTCTACACTCTTTTCAGGATGGGGATCAAAGAAGGGGACGTTTTCCCGGAACATCAGTCGATTTCGGATATCGCACTCTTCGATTGGAACGGGGAAAAAAGAAATTTACTTCTTCCACCAAACTTATTTGGGAATTCGTTCCAAGTGATCCCGCGTAAGAATCTAGATCATACTCTTTTACAAAAAGCGAAAGAAGCTGGAGCTGAGGTGGTTGAAGGAAGACCTGTACAGGAGATCCTTCCCACTTCGCATGGCTTCCGAGCGATCCACTCTAAGGGAGAGGAGACGTTTCGTATATTGATCGGCGCGGACGGGATCCATTCTCAGGTTGCCTCTTCGGTTTTTGGACGTAAACGGGAGAAGGCAAGCAAGTCATTTGCAATGCGGGCCTATATTCGAGATGTGCATCTTTCTTTTCCTCATAGTTATTATTTTATCTACCAAAGAAATATATTTCCCGGTTATGCCTGGATCTTTCCTTTGCCTGGGGGTCGAGCAAACGTGGGATTTGGCTTTCCCTGCGGTCTGGAAGCGAAAGGGGAATTTCAGCCTTTCACGTTTTGGAATTCTCTCTTGGAAAATCCCATATTGAGATCTGAGCTTCAGGGTGGGATTTGGGAATCGGAACCGAAAGGTCATTATATCCCCATGAGAGTCGGCAGGGGTCCTTTGTATTTGGATCGCGCCTTTCTATGCGGCGATGCCGCCGGTTTGGTGGATCCGATCACCGGAGATGGGATCGATCTAGCATTGGAGTCTGGAGCGCTCGTAGCGGAAGACATTATTCGAGCCTTTCGATCTAATCGTGCGGACCTGTCCCTCGGCGAATATTATCAGGAAGTTTGCGAGAAGAATATTCGAATGGAATTGAGGAGAAAGGAGGGAATGAAATACTATTTTTTCAGAAAACAGATCTTCGGTTTCTTGTTTGGAAAAAGATCGGAGAGATACGATACGGATCTATCTAAAATTATATTAGGAAACTTTAAAATTATAGACCTAATGAAACTATTCGTAGGTAGGATCTTTCAGACAGCGAATTCAGACTCGGATTGATACGTTTCGATTACCCGAGCACATTCCCAACTGGAGACTTCATATCCGTTATACTCGAACCATGCTTTCATGGATTCGGGGTCTAAATTTTGAACAACGCTCATGAATTGGGTATTGTTTGCATGTTCTGATTGAATGAAATCTATAAATGTTCTCAAATCTTTCACCTTACAAAGATTAGCCAAAGATTATGTTCTCTTGATAAACCATATCAAGAAAAAATTGAATATTTGACATATTTTTATCTTGAAGCCAAAGGTAAACTAACTTTAATAACCCTTTAAATTCTAAACTATTTCTTTTATATAGTTTCAGATATTCAAAATTCCGGGAACCTTTTTAAATTAAAATTGAACCTTCAATGGCTAACCATAGAGCTGACTACAAAATGCGATCTTCGTTGCGATCATTGCTTTGCGTTAGCCGCCTTAGAGAGCAAGTATAGCATCTCTCTAGAAAAAGCGAAACTGATCGCTACTGAAGGTGTTTTGGCAGGCTTCCAAAGGCTTCATTTGACTGGAGGAGAGGTCACTCTCTGGAAGGATTTCTTTTCGCTGGTTGATTTTGCATTTGGGATCGGCTACAAAAGTCTTTTCTTTAATACTCACGGAGGGCATCTAACGCGTGAGTTTTGTGCAAAGGTCGCTTCTTATGGGGATAGGATCAGCCTTACCATTAGTTTGAATGGGAACGAGGAGATCCATGATTCTTCCAGAGGAGAGGGGAGCTATCAAGCGGCGATCCTCGGCCTACAAACGGCTCAAGAATTCGGGCTTTCCGTTGAGATATTCGCTGTGGTGGGCAAACGTCTCCTTCCCCTCTTGCCTGAGTTCGCTCATTCTCTTTTTTCTCGTTTTCCTAAATTGAATCGATTGACCCTGATCCAATTGCATCGGGTAGAGGACGACGATTATGATGTAAGTGAGGATCTGCTGAGTCCGGAGGACTTTGTGACGATGGTTCGAAGCGCCTCTCTCTTGTCTCTTTATGGATATCCCATGAATATATTAGATAATTCTTTATCGAATGTGGTGGCGCGAGAGATCGGTCTTCCTCATCTTCCGTATTCTCCCAATATAGAAGGGGAAGGTCGGTTCGTGGTCTTAGTAGATGAAAAGATTACAAATTCCCATTCTTCGAGGGCTGAATACGGATATTTTAAGCCGGGAGTATTTCAGGAGATCTTGAGGTCGGAAACCTACCTGTATAGAACTCGGAACGACGATTCCGTTTGTCCCACATGCAGTTTTTTTAATAAATGCAGAGAGGCGAGAAATCCCCGTCCTTCCTTGCCGTATATGGATCATGTGGAAGGGCTGTATTGCAAGAGAGTTCTTCGATTGTTAGAAGGAGAGCTGTCAATAGAGCGTGTATAACGTATAAATTGGTCTAATTCTCTCTAATGGGCTTGGATCTCTTATTTCGGGACATAATCATGTGCATATCGGCTCCGTAAACGATCGTATGCAGAGATTTGAATGCGAGCATATTGCCGGAATGTAAAATTCCAAAATAGGATCTTTCCCATTTTTCATATTCCATTTTTTGCAACTTACTTATAACAAAAATTTTCTTTAAAAGTGGAAAGAAATGGTAAAAAAAAGAAATTTGTTCATAGTGTGGTCATGCAAAGGCTAGAGTTCGGAAGCAAGGATTCCTCGGATGAGGAAAAAGATTTCTGTAAACTATTGAATCGTTCTACTTTAAGCCTTTGTTATGGGTTGCCTACTTCCTTACGAACGGAAGCTGTACTCTTTCTATACAAATACTCAGAAAGCAGTCTGATTGGAGGCTTTGATTTTCTCAGGAGATACTATGGGCCAAGTTATTCTATCCTATATTGGATAAACGAATCTGCCCAAGCGCTTCCTTGGGAGGACTCTTGGCTGACTCTTTTGCTAGAATCCCATTCTTGTGCTCTCTTATTGCATTCTTTAGACGACCATCTTTCGGACGGTTCTTTGAAAGCCAATCATACCATACTGCAGTTGAGAACCGAAGCTTGGACCAGGTACGCCCAAGCTAGTAAATTATTCGGTAAAGAGATCCATGGCGGAGTCTCCATTTTAGATGAATTTATAGATAGGTATTTCAAGACGATCAATGATTCCTCTCTCTTGGAAAATTTAGAAGCTCACCTAACCAGATTTAGATCCCAAATGGCGACCTGGTCCCTGCAGCCGTACTTGCTCTCTCGTTCTTATTTTTCCAAGGACCAGGCCGAGGTTGTGCTAAAGATGTATGAATCTTTCGGGATATCCTGGAGGCTTTTGGACGATTATCAGGATCTGCAAGAAGATCTGGAGAATGAGGAGATTTCCTCCATGACCTATTTTCTTCCCGAAGGCAAACGATCGGAGTGGGGAAGCGAAAAGAAAGAGGAGATTATCCGCTTCTTCCAAGACATTCAACTGGAAAAGCAGGTCTCGGATCTAGTAAATTCTTACTTAAGCGATTCTGCGAGAATGGCCGACGAATTGCATCTCACAGAATATTCAGAATCCTTAAAGTCTCTGATGATCTCCGAACCAAGCCCCGCCTGAGATCGTCGCGTCGGAACGAGTGATCGATCCTGGGCTTGGTTCCGACTTTCTATTCCGATTTTCCTGAAAACTCCACCACCAATAAGGCCATATCGTCTTGCAGTTGGGATTCTCCCTGAAAAGATTGCACTCCCTTCATTACGAAATCGCAAAGTGTTTCCGGAGAGGCTTCGGAATTTTTCTCGAGAATATTCGCCAGTCGATCCTCTCCGAAAAATTCTCCTTCTGAATTTCTGGAATCTGGGATCCCATCCGTATAAAGAACGATCTTATCTCCCGGAAAAAGTTCTACTGCTTCCGTTTGGTAAGTAGTGGGGAATGCTTCGTAGATCGCGACTCCCTTCGGTCTGTAAAATTCGACTTTTCCTTTCTTTCTTAGAATCAGACATTCCGGATGGCCTGCGTTTGCGATCAATGCCTGTCCGCTATTCAGATCCAGCGTGACCAGGGTCGCTGTGATAAAATGACCGTCTAACTTTCCTTCGAATTGTTCTCTGATATGCAACAGAAGGGAAGAAGGATCCGCTAATCTTTTTGACCATTCGCCCAATGTCATCTTGAGCATGGAAGCGAGTAAGGCTGCGGATACCCCGTGTCCGGTTACATCTCCGATAAACATTCCCAGGCAATTCGTTTTTGGATCGTACAATGCGTCCAACAGATCTCCTCCTACTTCCATCATGGGTAGGTATCTATAGGAGATGCTTGCGTTCGAAATGACAGGAAGTTCTCGAGGCAATAATGCATTTTGTATTTTTCCAGCGATGGATAGATCCTTTTCTAGGATCCTTCCTTTCTGTACCAGCTCTGCTTTTTGTAATTCTATGATCCTGGTCCTCTCTACTACCTTGGATTCCAGGGATTCGTTCAATAATTTCAACTTGAGTTGGGATTTTTCCAGAGCTCGGAATACTTCGGCGTATCTTTTGGCTAATGCCAGACTGAATAATAAGGTAAGTCCAAGAAAGCTTTCGTTTACCCAAGGCTGGGACTTGCTAAATCCCGCAAAACTTAAGACAGTATAGAAAGAAGACACTGCAACTAGAATAAGCCCGGAAACAACCCAGGGATAAGATAGGATACTGGATCTCCTGTATCTGTAGAAAATATAGAGAGTGTTCCCATAAAAGAAGACCAACACTATTAGAAAAGTTTGAAATGCGTATTTTCCGAAGTAAGGATGTCCTCCTATGATCGAATATTCTAAAGTGGGCCAGATCGTAAGTAGGATAAAAAGGAACTGTAGAAATCTTCCGAGTTTACCTGCTTTGGCTTGGAAGATACCGATCGTGAACTCGTAAAAGAGTATGGGCAAGAAGGCGCCTAAGGAGTAACCGAAAATGACCCAGATCCAGGGAGAATCCACCAAGTACTGGGTCCATCCTTCATAGGACGGATACCAGATTGCCATAGAGAGATTGAGAAGAGCGAAGGAAAGATTGAACTTATCTGTTCTTCTTCGTATGTATATGAAGGCAAAGAATACGAAAGAGAATAGCTCTAGTACGCTGAAGAGCAATACACGCAAGGCCTTTAATAGATAGACTGTTTGGATCTCCGAGACCGTCCCTATGATCGGATTTCCCAGAATGCTCCTCGGACCTTCGAAGGCGAATAGGGAAAGTGCGAGAATGACCTCTTCGCTTTGAGAAGCGATCGGTACGATCCTTGGTTTAGCGGACTCTTTGAGTTCGGAAGGAACGATGGTTTGATTAGGTCCTTTGGATTGTACGCTAAAAAAACATCTAGAGGGACAAAAAGGTATATAAGCGGAAAGTAATATATCTTCGTCTTCTTTCTTCTTTGTGACCGAATGTAGGAATACGTAGGTGAGATCCTTGTCGAAGCGATCCAGGTCTCCGATCCTCGAGGGACTTAGGATCGGGATATTCGCCGAACTTGATCCGAGTTCGTTTAGATCCGGGTCTTGGAATTTTTCGAAGGCGAATGCCTTGGTTAAAGGAGAACCTACTGGCAATTGGGTAAAGACCCAGTCCGAGAGTTCGTAGGGCCCGTGAGCGGGGTCCCATTTTGTGGTAAGTGTTTTAGGTTCCTGGGCCTCTATGCGTAGGCAAAGCGCTATTCCACAAAGGAATAGCAACGGTCCAGAAACTGTCCGTTTCAAATTAAGTTTCGTTTTCATTTCGCATGAGCCCTTTTGAGCTCTTACATAATTTTTTCCGAAACTGCCTCGAGTTGGTAAAGCTTTTTACTAGCCTGGATCTTTAGCGCAACGAAATCCGAAATGGTGGTATTCCGGGAAATTCTGAGGGACATGGGACCTTCTTTTGGAACCCCTTGCGTATTCGGCAGGCCACCACCAAGAGCCCCCCTTTAGGATCTTTCTGGTAAAACCGGGACAGGGTTCTTCTCCATTGCAAGGCCCCTTTGGATCTTTTCCTCTACAGGAATCTCCGCATGCCGCATAACTTTCCGAATACCAATCCTGTACCCATTCCCAGGAATTTCCCGCCATATCGAATAGTCCGTACATTCCTGCCGGTCGGGAACCTACAGGAGCGGTGGGCATTAAATTAGGAGGATCTAATTTTCGGGAAACGCAACCTTTCCGATTGCCTTCCTCTATGACTGCTAGTCTGCAATTTGCGGTCTTATTTCCCCAAGGGTACAGATTTCCTTTGGGACCTCGGGCCGCCTTTTCCCATTCCGCTTCCGTGGGGAGTCTTTTGCCTGCCCATTCGCAATATTCTTTGGCAGTATACCAACTCACTCCGAGCACAGGCTGTTTCGGTTTTAAATAAATTTCTCCGTACGCTGGACCTATGGTATCGCAGGTCCCGTTGTAGAGACATTCCTTACAGGATCCGTCTTCTATACATTTGCTGAAGTCCTCGTTTGTGACCTCGTACAGATCCATGAAGAAGTCGCTGATATAGATCTTCTGCTCCGGCATTTCGTCCGCATCGTGCTTATTGCTTCCGCGAATGAATTCTCCTGCGGGAATGCATTGCATTCCCTTGATCCTTTTTCCGAAACAGGGCTTTTTAGGATCGGGGGCTCCTAATAGATGAGGTGCGAGTAAGAATGCGAGAGATAGGATTAGGAATGTGAAATGAATCGGACGAAAAGAATTCATTTGGCGGAGAAAAGAATGCACCTTCTCCAGATATTTCTTGCCTACTCTTACTTCTGCAAGAGAAAAATTCGCGAGTTATGCATTCTATTTTTTGAATTCTTCGTTCGGACTAAAGAAGAATGAGTGGCACAGCGCAGGAAGAAAAGTCCACTGATCCGTTTCCTGAGGAAGAATTTCCGTCCGCATCCGTTACACTGTATGTATAATGCCCGGATCCGTTGCTGAAACTCATGACCCCTGAGCCGGTTAAACTTCCGCTCAGAGTAAAGGAAACTTCTCCCGACTTAGGAAGGCAATCCACGTATTTCCATTTCACAGGAGAAGTGACCGATACCAAGAGAGTAAAATTCTCTTCGACATGTTGGACTTGGATGCTGCCCGCACTCCAGAGTCTGTACCAGGAAAGAGGATTCGAGTCGCTCTTATCCGCTCCGTACTGCAAGGAGCTTGGAGTAGTAATCGCATGAGAGTAGACTAGGTCCGCGCCGGAGTAAGCTTCTCTCAAGACGGAGACATCCTGAGAGTAAGAAGAAATTCCGGACATCTGTCCCGTAAGTATATTATTCCAAGTAAGAGTGTAAGCCAGATTTGTAGTAGGGGATCCCGCGCCGTAGGTGAGAGCGGAACCGGAGCCTGTGACTTTGTAACTTATTCCCCTAGAAGAATTTTCTATGGTCCTATTGATCCCGATCTTTAAGACAGTTCCGTTCTGCACGAAAGGAGAAGAAGAAGATAATCCGCTCCAAATATTCTCAGAGACTCCGTCGATTTTCCAACTTGTGAACGGTAGGAATTTGCAATTCTGAAAATCCTTAGAAGCGAAGAAAGAAGAAGAAGGATGATTTCCGTTCAGGAAGTAATCAATGAAATCGTATGCGTTCGTATCGGTGGAGTACACCTGTCTTTGGTAATCTCCTCCACCCAGGCAATCGAAAGAGATATTGTACGCCTGTAATTCCCCTAGGCTCGGTCCCTTCTGCCAAAGTTTATAGAATGTATAAGCGACCTCTTCGCCGAATGCCGGCTTGGTCCTGTAGAGAGCGGTAGAAGCTCCTTCCCCGCTTAACCCTTCCATAGAACCGGAGACCGGATCGAATGCGGAGGTCAATGCTTCTCCTACCTTATCGTTCTGGATTAAGAGGCCTAGTGCAAGTTTGTTATCCTGATCGGAATTCTTGCTCTTATTCGTGCAAGACAGAGCCAATAAACCGATCGCTAATATGAGGGAGATAGGAAGGAAATAGGTCCTGGAAAGCATAGGGTTACGTCCAAAATTACAGAAAATCTCTGGAGTTCTACTTATATTAACCTATCTGACGTGCTTTATTTTACGGAAAATCCCAATTTAGATGCACCAGAACCTAGTTTTTTTAGCAAAAAAAGCCTATTCTAGAAAGTTGCTTGCTTGCTTCTAATTCGCGCGAAATATAACCGATTTCAACAGAAACGTTAAGAGGTTAATCTAAGATGAGAAAATCACTCGTTCTATTTGTCGTTTTGGCGGCTTTCTTAGTGGGTGAATCGGCGTTTGCAGATCCAGCTCCAGTAGTCGGAAAATGGAAGACCATTGATGACGAAGATAAGCAAGAGAAGTCCACAGTGGAGCTCTATGAGCAAGGCGGAAAGATCTATGGTAAGATCGCAAGCTTAAGAGAACCAAACGACAAAGACGGTAAACCTAAAGTTTGTACCAAATGTGAAGGTGCAGATAAGGACAAACCTGTTGTCGGTCTAGTCATCATCAAAGGCTTGAGCGCTGACGGTGACGAATATACCGGAGGAACCATCATGGATCCGAACAACGGTAAAACATATAAATGTAAATTAAAAGCCGTAGACGGCGGTGCGAAATTAAACGTTCGCGGGTTTATCGGATTCGCCCTAATTGGAAGAACCCAAACCTGGCTGAAGAAATAATCATGCGATCCGAACGGGGAGATCTTCCCCGTTTCATTTCAATGTATAAGAGGTGATTCGTGAAGAGAATCAGACTGTCTATTTTATCCATTTTATTTCTTTTCGCGTATGTAGGATTGTCCGCCGATCCGGCTCCTGTTACTGGAGTTTGGAGAACATTCAGCGATAACGGAAAAGAAGAATCCACTGTCGAGATCTACGAGCAAGGCGGAAAGATCTTCGGTAAGATATTGACCCTTGTGGATCCGAACGATAAGGACGGAAAGCCTGCTCGTTGCACGGAATGCGACGGAGCGGAGAAAGATAAGCCTGTGCTCGGCATGGTGATTATCAAAGGCCTTGGTCCGGAAGGAGACAAGTGGTCCGGTGGACGTATTCTGGATCCGAACGACGGAGTTTGGTACAAATGCAATTTGAAAGCCGTCGAGGGCGGTAAGAAATTGGAAGTCCGCGGATATGTGGGTTTCTCTCTCATTGGCCGTTCTCAGTTCTGGGTCAAAAAATAGATCTTATGATGCATCGGATGGAATTCCACGGGGATCTCATCCGGTGAAATTCTAAGACTACAAAGAATTCTTTCTTTTCTTCTTCCATCTTCTTCTAAAACTTTACGACAGTGTCCGGTTTCGTTCGGTTCTTACTCTTCTTCTCTTCTTTATCAGCATTTCTACTCTCTTGCTCCTTGAGAGAGACTATTCCTGCAAGACCCTTAAACGATCCTTCTTATCATTCTTTGATCCGGATCGAAAAAGGTGCAAAGGACGAGTTTCTGAGGATCACAGAAGGCAAGGTACCTTTCTCCTATATAGAAAAGGATATTCAGTATGCGGTCCTTTCGAAAGAAGAAGTAAAGCAATACGGATTTCCGAGAGAAGGGATCAGTCTCTCCAAAAGCCTTCCTTTTAAATATTATTCTGGGAATTACCAGGACGCTCTCTCCGAGTCGGTATTCGCGTTAGGCGATATACGTAAGGGTTATAAGGACAACGTATTAAATTCCCATTATCTATTTTGGGTGAGTCGGTTGTTTCCGGATCATTCTTCTTTTCGGATCATAGGTAGATCCAGTCGAGGAAGGGAGATCCCGGCAATTGTCTTGACGGACCTTCATGTCCCTGATGAGAAGAAAGTTTCCGTCTTATTCAATTGCGCTCATCATTCCAACGAGGTAGTTTCCATAGAGCATTGCTACGATGTGATCTATGAGATATTAGCCGCTAAGAGGAAGAATTCGAGCCTTCTTTCTAAGTTGAAGATCTGGGTTGTGCCCATCGTAAATCCGGACGGCTCCCGCATTTTCTGGCATGAGAATCTGGCGATGGGGAGAAAGAACGGAAGAGGGTCTCTTTCGGAAAAGGAACACTTGGGAGTGGATATCAATCGCAATTATCCTTTCGAATGGGGAAAGACAAAATCCAACCAAACTTCTTCTGTTCCATCTAGCGTTTTTTATCGTGGACCCTTTCCCGGCTCGGAGCCGGAGACCCAGGCTATGATGGCATTGGCGGAGAAGGAAAGGTTTGCCGCTTCCATCAGTTATCATGCGTTCGCGAATTGTCTACTCGTTCCTTATACGATCGACGGAACGGTGAATCCCGAGCCGGATCTGGTTTGGGATCTGGGGGAAAGGATTGCGAGCGCCGTAGAGAGTAAGAACCCTGTTCGAAAGTTTTCCGCAAGAAAGAATATCTACGGAGTGGATGGAGTAGACCAGGATTATTATTTCTTTAAGTATGGAACGCTTGCTTATTTGTTAGAGTCTTCTCATTTGAATCCTCCGTATGCGGATGTTCCCAAGATCATGGAATCCTTACGCCCCGCTTGGAGCCTGGTACTGGAAGAGATCTTAGAAGGGAATAAATTGTATTTAAGGATCAAAGACGAGTCGGGCCACCCTTTGTCTGCAAACGTAATCTATGAAAACTTGCATTTCTATCATGGGGAAACCAGGAACTCCAGAAAAGAGGACGGGATCTATTTTCAGACTTTCCCTCATTTAAAGAAAATAAGGATGCGGATCCAAAAGGATGGTTACGAGACTTTGTATTGGGAAGGAAATACTTGGAAGTCCTGGGTTGCCTTGGATCTGGTCTTAAAAAAGATCCATCCGGCAGAATGAAATAATGAACCGTTATAGGAACGAATTCGCTCTTATCTTTTGCACGATGATCTGGGGTGGCACCTTTTCCGCCACCAAAATGAGCCTGATCTCCGTTTCGTCCTGTTTGTTCATCGGGATCAGGTTTGCCATAGCGTCTCTTATTTTTCTAATTTATATTTTTATAAAGCAACGTTCTGAGGAATCCAAATTCCCTAACCTAAGAGAGAACAAGGGAATGTACTTTTTGGCATTTCTCTTAGGTTTCTGGATGTTCCTAGGATTCGCCTTTGAGACGGTCGGTCTTAGATTCACGAGCGCAACCAAGTCCGGATTTTTGACTGGGACCCTGGTAGTTATCACTCCCATCCTACAGACTATCTTCTGGAAGAAGACGCCGAATTCGGGAAATCTATTGGGAGTCATCGTAGTCATGCTCGGCCTTTTCTTCCTTTCCTCTGAATGGACCGAAGATCATAAATTTATAATATCTTTCCGGTTGGGCGACGTATTGACCTTATGCGGGGCCTTCTTCTTCTCTTTGTACATTATTTATGTGGATAAGGCAAGTAGGTCCTGTCCTCTGGATGTCCTTCTTCTCTCTCAGACTTTGGTTACGAGTATATTCTCTTTTGGTCTGGCCTTTCTTTTGGATTCGAGCGGGTTCGAACCCTTGTTCGTTCAATTGAATGAGAAGGTAATGCCCGCTCTTCTTTACAATGGGATCATCTCCTCCGTAGGAACTACGTTCTTACAAACCAAGTACCAGCAAGGGATCTCCCCAACCCGAGCGGGTTTGATCTTTTCCTTGGAGCCTGTCTTCTCCGCGATCCTTGCCTACTTTACTTTGGGAGAAACCTTGGAGGGAACAAGTTTGCTTGGATGCGGCTTGATCCTGACCGGAGTGATCCTGGCAGAACTTTTGGGAAGAGAGAGAGGTATCGCGTGAGATTTTTTACATATTGAATCTGTAATTTTTCACTATAAGTCAAATTTCATCTTCAATGAGAGTATTATGATAACGGAAACTATTTCATTTATTCGCTAAAAGAGAAAGCTTGCTTCCGCTTTTATTCCGGAAGAGTGCATACTACCGAAATACTCGATTGTCGGCGTTACTTTCAATCTGGCGCTGGACCCAGGCGTGCCTTGAATGCTTAAATTCGAGGAATATTTCCAAGTTAGGAATCCATCGATTAAAACCGCCGCCGCAAAGAGCCCTAGGACGAAATGGGCTCTGTTTGCGTATTGTTCTCTTGTAATACTTTTATCACCGCTTGGAGTATATACTTCGTCTTGGAATTTCTTATATCGAAGATAAGTAAAGGCAAGTAAGGTCTCATCGCTCGTTTGATTCGCTCTTCGAAGTAGTAATAGTTGTCCTAGCTTTTCCTTTTCAGTTCTGGCTGATTCGGGTTGCTTCATGTAGGCAATCGCAAATAAGAAACTAATCCCTTTGAAGAAAGACATAGGAACTCCCCATTTTTGCTGGGGCTCCGAATTTAATCCCGACCAGAATGGAACAGGTGCCCAGAGAATATTTCTTTTTGGAGGAGTATAAGGGGGAGGTTGAGCGGCTTCTTGTTTAGGCTCTTCTAAAGGAGTTGGAATTTCGGTTTGTTTCTTTTTCTCCACAACCGTTTGAGGAGCATCTTTTTTAGAGGGTTGGGTGGCAGGATTCGGTTTCACTTCTCCCGGTTCGATCGCCTTTAAGGATTCGATCGGATACGATTGGCTAGAGCCATCCGCTTTTTCGACGACGATTACCTTTCCCTCTATTCTGCTCTTTACGTTCGTAAGGCTACGTCCGTCTTTCAGACGTACAGTGTCTGAGAATACATAAGAAGATTTAAATATACAGAAAAAAAGAAAAATGATAATGAGATAGGTTCTTTTCTTCATTCGAATTCTATCCTTTTGATCTCGGAAGCCTTGAATTCCTGCATGTCGTCTCCTTGGATCAAAATATAAATATCTCCTTTTTGTAATAGACTTGTTCCTTTCTTAATAGTTCCGTTTTTAAGAATGATCCGATTTCCTGGGATTTCTGTGGCTTCCGGATAGAGTATCTTGGCAGGACTTGGGATCTCTTTTTTAGATCCTTCTTTCTGCTCGGACTCTACCGAGACTGTGGAGAAGGCACGGACTAAGTCTTTCTCTTCTTCTTCTTTTAGTTTTTGTACCAGAGTAGGTGCATTCAGGAAGATCAGAGCCTTTTCGCCCTGTGCGATCGGAATTTCCGGAACATTCTTCTCCGATTCCAGCTGTAGCTTTCCTTCCAGGACTTCTACTTTTACTTCCGAATTTTCAGAAGAATATACTCGCACTCTTGTGCCCAGGAATTTGATCTGATGTCCGTATACGTTCAAATGAACATCTTTCGGATACTTGCCGAAGAGAAAGGATGAGAATTGCGAATCGATCAGGATCTCTCCCGATCTGAAGCTGATCTCCCAGGCATCAGACATTCTGGAAACGGAAACATTAGAATTTGGTAATAGTCTCAGTTTGAATTTCTTTCCTTTTTCTTCGCTATGGAAATAAAACTCGCAAAGAGAATGGCTCCCGGAACGCAGAGATCTGACTTCGGAATGAAATTCTTCTTTGCAATCCCCGAAGGAAAGAGTTTTGACGGATTCCCAAGGACTAGGAGAGAAGAGATTTGCCGAGTAGAAATAAGCTCCGAGAGAGAAGAGTAGGATTGCCGCTGCAGAATATAAAATTGTTTTGTATTTTGCAGATTTATTACTAGTAATAGAGATCGGGTGATGGATCCTTTCGACCCCTCTATGGATTTTTGTTAAGGATTCGAATCTCGCTCTAAGGATCTTAGAACCTATGATTAGCTCATATAATTCTTGGGCCTGCTCCTCTTTTTCACTTATTAGAAATTCTGCAACGAGTTCGTCGAAGCTATCGGGGTCTGTTTCGAATTTTCGGATCTTGTCTTGTATCGAACTCATAAACGAACCCCCTTCCCCTCCAAACAACGCTTCAGTCTTTTTAAAATATCTGCGTATCTGCGACTGACAGAACGTTTCGTAATCCCTAATATGCTACCGATTCCCTCTAGAGTGGCCTGATTTCGGAACTTTTCCCCTACGAGTTGTCTATCTTCTTCGGGCAATAATTGCATACAGTTCGAGAGAGAATTTAGCCTATGCTCCTCTTCCCAAAGGTCCACGATTTCGGACCCGGGATCCCGGTTGGCGGAAGCCACTGTCTCTATCTCTGCAGAGTCTTGGACGGACATTCTCTTTTTCTTCCTGAGTTCGCCGTAGTAGAGATTTCTTCCGACTACGGATCCCCAAGTATAAAAGGAAGCTTTTCGGGGATCGTATTTGGACGGGTTGTCGGTATAGACTAGGAACACTTCCTGGATCAGGTCTTCTGCTTTTTCTTTTTCGCCGGTTAACGAATAGAAATAAACGAATAGGGCCTTTTTACTTTTTTCGTAAATTTCAGAAATATGTTCTGGTTCTTGCATCTTACAAGGAGAATGGAATGATTCTCTTTGTAAGATGCACTACCAAACCCATTCAATCTTATTTTCTCCGACTCCTTTTTTTATTTCCTAAATCATTGGCATCCGCCGGGATCTATCGTTCCTGAACTATTTCTTCTCGGACCGCTGTACTCATAGGAAAGAGAACCTGTGCTAAGAGCAATGCTTCCTGTTGCAGTCTTTGTTCCGGTCACAGTGAGAGAAATATCTCCGGACACTGGGAGACAATTCGTATAATTCCAAGTAGCGCTATTGAATGTAAGAGTGACTATGAATCCTGCAATCTGATGATCGACCTTAACGGTTCCATCTACTACTCTTGTTCCCGCATTCTTGTCCGTTGTAATGGAGAGACTGCTAGGAGTTGTGACCACATGGCGCACTATATCGGTGCCTTCATCATTCTTAACTCCTCTAGTCTCGTTTATAGAAAGAGTGTAAGAAGAGCCTGAACTAGAAGCGGAGCTCCAATCTACTGAGAGCCCGATGTCTTGGTTTCCGGGAGAAGGAATTGTGGAACCGTTCCCGATAATGGTGAAAGTCTTATTTACCCTTCTCGTATTTGTGATGGAACGATTGGGTGCGATCCGCAATTGAGTGCCCGCTTGGATATAAGGAGCGCTAGCCGACAGATTATTCCAGTACACTTGAGTGTCTCCGTTGTGATACGAAGCTCCAAAAGGAAGGAATTTGCAGGAGTTTAAGGATCTTGTTACGGAGAAGCTGGCGGAAGGTCCATCATAAAAGTCCGTGCCCGAAGTTACCGTGCGAGTATAACTTCCTCCACCAAGGCAATAGATCGTGGAATCCAATGCTTCCAAAGAAGGGAATAGAAACTCGACGATCCGGTCCGAAAGTGCGAGTTGTTTTGGGGGTTGAGGATGATATAGTTTTGCGACTTGAGCATTCTCTATGGTCAATGTCTCCATTGATTCCATAACGGAATCTATTCCGGAGCTGGACGCGTCAGCGACCGGATCGTTTTCCAAACTTGCAAGAGAGAGTAGGGTAGCAGTGGAAGAGTTTCCGCTGGAGGATCCACCTCCACAATTTCCCAAGAAAGGAAGAATCATGGAGATAGAAACTATAATTAGAATTGTTTTCGTTTTCATACTTGCCTCCGACTTTGAAGTCGTTTGAAAGAGGTACGTATGTGTTCCCAAACAGGGACGAACTTTTTTATGCCGGAGGCATCATCTTCGTAGAGATTGCGATCCGATTCCAAGAATTGATCGTATTGATCACGATCACGAGTCCGATCGTTTCCTTTTCGTCGAATTGAGCTCGGACCCGATCATATACCTCATCCGGAACTCCTGCTTTAGAGATCTGAGTTACATACTCTGTCAATTCCAAGGCGGCCTTTTCTTTCTCGGTGTAATACGTTGTTTCTCTCCATGCATTTAGAAGATAGATCCTTCTTTCTTCTTCGCCTAAGGCTCTGCTGTCCGCGCTGTGCATATTTATGCAATAGGCGCAGCCGTTGATCTGAGAGGCTCGGATCTTGATCAGCTCATAGAGTTTAGGCTCGATCCCTGTGCTCTTAGCGAATTTCTCCATCTCAAGCATTTTCTCTAGAACTTGTGGATAGACTTTAGCATAGTTAAATCTGGTGCTCATTGATTTCCTCTTTTAAAAGGAAGACGAGAGCGGATTTGGTTTGTGACAGAAACGGAAATGTTTGTGACGGAATGTGGGAGTTCCTACAGTATCGGAGAAGAAGTTTTTTATTTTTGATCCTTCCGTAGTTCTACGGAAGGGGGATTGGTGCTTAGGTGTTTCCCGATATTGTCCCTAATTTGTGCGTATGATAGCATTCACCTACATAGCGAAAAAATTTTCTCGCTCATATAGGAAAACCAATCATGAAAATCAATGCCCTGCCTCTCTTTCTTGCCCTTTCCATCTTGATAAACTGCCAAGGCGGAGGAGATTCTAACTCTTCAGTCCTCGCCATACTTGCTGCAAGGAAATGTATCTCAGTTCCGAGGATCATTATATATCACGATGAAATATCGGGTTACGATACTGACGAATTTCATTGTTCGGTATCCGGTACTAAATACAATTGTCTCAATATTGATGACGATCGAGTGTGGAGCAGAACATACGAATCGGTAAGCGCAGTAAGCTTGGGGGTGATCGATCCTCCTTCCGTGGCCTTTGGTTTCGGCGTTCAAGTCGCGCAAAGGGGGTTGCTAGAACTCAAATCACATCCTTCTGCAAATCCTTCGATTGTGAATGACGATTATACATTTACATACGATTCTTTTCATCAGCTTCTTTCATCGACGGATGTAGTGGGAGGTGGAACTATCACTTTTTCAAATTACGATATAAATGGGTTCCCTCTGGATATCAGTGGTGGAGGAAGTATTGCTTACCAATATAATTATAGCCCTACCTTACCAAGTGCGATCTTTAGTGATTCCGTTATGTTTTACGATGCCAACGGATGGATAAACGAGGTTTCGGACGGTGGTAGTACTGACGTTAGCTTTCATTATCCCGGTGGCACCTTGCAACTCTGCGAATAAGATCTAGAATTTAAGGCTCCTTCTCCTCTTTTTTATCCGACGGATTTTCTTGGATAGGAGGGGAAGGTTCCTTCTTCTGTGTGTCTTCTTCTTTTTTAGGGCTATCCCACTCTCTCTTCTTGCTATCCTCATCAAAGGAGAAGTTTCTGTGGATATTGAATCCCACGGAATATTGTCTCTTGTTGAAATCGAAGTCGCCGCCGTTCAGTAGCTTGGTTTGGGAAAGAGTTCTGGTGTCCGTGATGAAAAGTTGGAAAACATGTCCTCCCGTCTCAAAATCCACGCCGAAGCTGAGAGGAACGGAATAATGTGGAACGGGTTTATCTAATATTACGTTTTGAAAATATACTGCGGCAAGGTCCTTCGGTAAGGAATAATTCGAGTTGATCTGGTCCCCAGTCAATGTTTGGAATCCGTCTATCTTAGATTGTCTATCTGCGGAAGCGTAATCTGTTCCTATATAATCCCTTTGTTTCGTAAAGATCGCTTCGAATGTGAAGTCCACTCTTCTGAATAGCTTCAGTCTTCCCCCTACATCTATTCCCCAGCGATCGTTGTCCAGAGTGGATTTGACGAAATTCCTATGAACGAAAGTAGGAGAGATCTGCAAGGAAAAGTATTGGTTTACCTTTCTGGAGATGAGTAGAGACGCCATATAACTTCGCTTATCATTGTCGCTCAGAACATATTGGTTCAGGTCTTGCTGTAGTTTGGAATCCACTGCGGCCATTCCGGTACTTGGCACTTGGATATTCGGAGTAAGTGGGACCACTTGTCTATCAGTATCCTGAGAAGCCACTCCCCAAAAGGAAACCGTAAAAGGAAAGCTCTCCGATTGTGTAAAGAGCCTTGCCTTCGTTCTGAATTCGTAGGTCTTATTGTCGGAGATCCTGGCAAATCCTACAGAGATCTTCTCGGTGATCCCGTAATCCCCTCCGATCAGGATGTTTGCTCCCGAATCCAGTCCGAACAGATCCTTAAAACCGTTCTGCGCGTCCCCGAATCTATGATTGAACCTTAGGTCCAGATTCTTATAGCCCACATTTTCCGTAGAGGGCATATTGATCAGGGTAGGGCTCATGAACGTCGAGCCTACAGGGAAGACGGATCGAAATCCCGACAGTAAGAATAAGATACAGGATAAAAGAGTGAATAAGCGTGTTCGTTCCGATTTCATTTAATGGTTTCTAGGAGAAAGTCCGTTTTAATCTCAATTTTTTCGTTTAGTTTCAATATAAGAAGACTTGGAATCTCGATGTGAAAGTCCTTTAAGAAAATCGCAAATGAGGATACGAATCGAAGAGAATTCCCTTCGGAGGAAAGAGTTCCTTCGATTATAAAATTTTCCTTAGTTTGTCCGTGTAACACGAGACTCCCTGAAAGTTTCGTCTTACCGGAAGCAGGATCATAAGAATCTATCTTTCCCGTAAAGGACGCAAAAGGGAAGAGAGTTGTCTCTAGATAATTATCATGCATATGGGAATCCCGGAGCCGGTTCCCAGTGGAAAGATCTCCTAGATCGATCCTAACATGAACAGATTTAGAGACCGGGTCTACTTCTCCTGATACGTTATCTCCTCTTCCATAGATCTCTTCTTGAGGAGCAACGCTTCTGAAAATCGTCTTTCCTTGAATGATCCTTTGTTTGGTTCCAGGAAATTCCAAGGGAGCGGCAAGTATCGGCCCGGAGAAGAGTAGAATGACCGAGCAAAGCAGAACACTTCGACTCCCGATCGGAAAGAGATAAAAACTTTTATTCACGGAGAAGAACCTCCTTGTATCCAACAATACACTGCTTGCTTCACCGAGTTATTTGTGTATCCTGCCATGATGCCGAAGAGAGTTTGAAAGAGACGACTTTGATGAGGTTGGCCGGGAACCGTATCTGCCTTGGTGGAATTATAATCGGTTAAATTCACTCCTCCATGAGCTGAAGCGCCGTGACAACCTTGGCAACTGCTAAAGCCGGGAGTGGAAGTCAGATCCGCAAACGAAGGTACTGAAGTACAAGTGTAAGTCGGAAGCGTCATATTTGCCGTAACCAAATTGAAAGCGGGGTCCGGTTTCTTACTAGAATTCTCACAGAAGAAAGATGACGCAGAGCTAAAAGCCAATAGTAAGGCGAAGATGCCGTATCTTGCTTGTTTGGGAAGGGATTGAGTTCCAAAGTATTTTCTGTTCATTTCATGTTTCCTGTCCTCGGAGAAGGACAGTAATTCTCCTTAAGCCCGCAAGCGGGCCTTTTGAGTAAGAAACAAAGTTTGGGAGCTTTCAATGGAATTTACCGTAGGAAGTTGTTGTAAGAATGGGTAATATCCTTTGGGAAATGAACGCAGTATATATTACATTTCTGTGTGCTTTTCCATCAAAACTATCTTTGGTTTTGAGGAACGAAGAATGTGTCAAGGAGCTCATGGATTGCTTCCTCCTTGGATCCAGCAATACACGGCTTGATTCAAAGCTGAGGTAGTATAAGCAGACATTATATTGCCGGGAAGTAATACCCTATAAAGAACGCTCATGCTTGCGTTTCCGGAGACAGTCTGGGATCGGACAGAGGAGTAACTAGTGATATCCACTCCACCGTTAATCGTGCCGCCTGAATGACAACTTCCGCAACTAGAGACGATTGCCCCTTGTTGGTTTAGGCTGGCAAACGTTGGCTGAGGATCTGCACAAACGTACGTCACTGAAGAAGAGGCAAGTAGGCTAAAAAGGTGCGGATCCCTTTTTTGATCCGCACCGGAGTTCTCGCAGTTCGTGGAAAGGAAGGATTGAAATAGAAGCAATACGATCATTGCATATCGAACGAAATCTTTCTTCTTCATTTTCTTTGCTATTTCCTCCACGATATTCTCCTTGATTAGAAGACCAATTGGGCCGTCACATTAAAGACGGACTTTGTTCCGAGTTGAGGCCCGTTCAGATGTTGGTAGAACGGGGTTCCGTATTCCAAATTGATCCTAGTTTCCGTTCCTGAACTAAAAGGAAGTTTAATATTCATTCCCGCAAATGCGAGACCTCTTCTTCCTCCTTGCAAGTTCGGATCGTTTTGAGGATCCATGGTTTGATCCAACGACTTGTCAACGCCTGTGATATTGTCCCATTTCTGGTATTGAATTCTTCCGAGAAGGGACATCCAATCTAAGATCTTGAATCCAACCCAGATAGATGTCTCGTATCGATTTCCGAATCTATATCCGTTATCATTCTTTCCATAACGAAGATTCGCCGAGAATTGCGAACCCCAGAAGAATCCGCCCGAGTTGCCGGTATAAGTGAGTCCGGGAGTCGGATTATAAGTCCTAGTTCCGGGCTGCATATTATAAGGAACCTTGGCCTGGATCATTCCCATACTCAATCCCATGGAATCCCTTTGGTCAACGGAACCGGTCGGAAGACTAAGCCCGAAGTTCACCAAAAGATTATGATGTTCCATTTTTACGAATCTATACGTTAGTTGTCCTTGTATATCTCCGATCCCTTTAGAACTCATGTAGGACTTCAAGTATGTTCCTCCGTTCAACATTTCCATGCTATTGCGGACATAAGGGATCATTACCATCACCGAAAGGTTCTCGGTGATAGAAGCCATTACATTCGCCATTTGCATTTCCATCATCATTCTCTGAGGCACCATCATGTATGTGCCGGAACCGGAGATTCCTCCAGTCCCGCCGTTTACTCCTGTCGTATGGGGGACATTCAGTGGAAGCATGGGACTGATCGTCTGGCCTCCGTTGTATAATCCCTGCATACCCATTAGCATATAACGATATTCTACCATTATCTTCCCGGGTTCGTGAATATGGGTTCCCATTAAACCTGCGGGAGATTCCAGTAAGTGATCATCCTTATGTGCTTCCTTGTCAGAACCCTTATGGGATTTGTGATCCTTCTCTTCTTCTTTCGGTTTTTCCGGCTCGGAAGGAGAATCGAAGATCCCTCCCTGAGAGAAGAGTGGAGTTTGGAGCATACAGAGAAGAAGAAAGAATGTTAGAAAGAATCTTCTACATTCCATTCATTCCCCCCATATGCATGTGGCCCATGGAAGAGCCACCGCCCATCGAATATACGGTTGTATAGGTAGGATTTCCTCCCACAGTAAAGGTTTGGATCGGATCCAAACCTGGGCTTAGAACAGTAATCGTACCATCCGTATAATTCGGGACAAAGACTCCTAATAGAGAAGTTCCCGAAGAATTCAAAGAGAAGGTACGATAGGGCTGATTTGTGCTCCCAACCGAAACGCTTTTGACCAGATTTAGATCCGGTAGGTTCTGAATACTATATACATAAAGTTGATCCGTCGTAGTGCTTGGATCCGTAGAAGCAGAAGCAACTAACAGTCGTTTGCCGTCCGGAGTCTCTTGGATATCTGAAAACCCGGAGTTCGAGACCGAGATCGGATTCCCTAAAGTCCCAGTATGCAGATCGATCCCAAGTAATAATCCCTTGTTCGGAGATGTGGAAGTATCCGTCCCGGAAAGGAGCAGATAACGTCCTGAAGAGTCGATCTTAAGTACTGAATACTTTGTCCCTACATTGCTTATGCTCGTTCCCAATGCACCGGTATTCCCGTTGCCTGTCGGATCGATCACTGCGATACTACCCGAACCGGATGCTAAGTAAGTGTAAAACTTATTTGTATACTTGGAATAAACGATACCGTTCGGGGTGCTGGAGAGAGAGATCGTATTCAGAAGGCTCGAACTTAAGAATGTAGGAGAATCTTCGTCGTTATCTACAACGCTGATCGTGTTATCACCTTGGTTCGTGATCATTGCAAGAAATGGCGCCTTGGTCTGAGAAGCCGCGGAGTGGGGGCCCAAACCGATGCAAATCGAAGTATGGATGCTTGCTAGGATCACAGGATCCGGACTATCGTGGATCACGGTAAAGGATCCTTTTGTAGGCTGGCTTGGACAGAGAATAGGATCTGCTCCCGTCCCATCCCCGTCGTTCATCAACCAGTTGTGGTCGGTATTCGCAGGATCTACAAAAAGCATTCCAGGATTCGTTCCTACATTCAGGGTTTTTAATATAGGGTTCGATTTCCGAACATCCAGGACCTGCACTCGATTGCTGCCGGGAATAGAAGTAAGGATATGCCCCGAACTCACGTCCGTCGCGAGTATACCAGTAGGTATTCCTAAGGATTGGATAGGGTCGTAAACATTCATCGCCCCTGCGAATGTAGTGCTTAACGCATTTACACCGAAACTGCTTCCCGCATTGGAGACATAGGCGATTGCCTGGGTTTGTGTCGCGGCAAACAGATTCAAGGCCATTACGCCTTGATTATAGCCTTCGTCCTTGGAAAGGGTGCAGTTCGATATGAATAATAAAAATGTAATACAGACAATCGTCCGTTTGACTAACATAATATTCACCAGAGTATTTCATTCTTTGCGAATTCGTTCCGGTATATGGCTAGGCATCGAATCGGGGACTTGCAAGAACCTAGAGCGGTCCGTTATTGTAACGGGCCCAAAGGAACAGTCGGTTCAGCGAAGATCCGTAGGTATTCTTTGCCGGAGGCTGGATCCATAAGGAACTAAAAGCGAAAGTAAATCGCCAGCCTCACTGGGATCTTGGAAGGATCCTAGTTTTAGCCTGAGTTAGTTTGTCTTGGGTGGTTTGAGGAATTTCGGAAGATAGCCTTTTGCTAAAGAGGAATTTGCATCTATAAATGGGTCCGACTCGGAATAATCCGGGTTTAATCTCAAATATACAATTTCTTTAATATACGTGGAGCTGGAGATCCTTGCGCGAGAGGATTTATCGTGTTTTTTGCAAGGGCAGGTATGAACATCCGTTTTATCCGTAGAAGAATGACAACTCGGCAGTTTAGAAGCTTTATGAATAGAAGAAGAATGACTTAACTTAGAATCTCCCTCCTTCTTGAAAAAAGCATCTTCAGGACTTGCTGAATGATTTTCCTGAGTAGAACCATGATTGCAAGTGCAGATCATATTTTCCAGATCCACAGCTAAGAAGGCAGAATGAACAGATTGGGCACCGAATAGAAGGGTAAGGACCAGAATAAAGACCCGATTCAGGATCGAGAGTGCCATACGACCAACGTTCTGACGATTTTAATGAGGGTCAATTCGAATAAGGCGATCCGTATAAATACGGAATTCGCTCCTATTTGCGCGTACTTCCGCTCATATACAAGAAAGATTATTTCACATATAATTCGCCAATTAAAGCAGTTTGGATTTGAAATTATATGAAACAGAAAAAGCAAATATTCACTTTGTTCGTATCAATGGTGCTCTCGCTCACTTTTTGCACCGGAGGAGGGAGTAGTTCCAATAGCATACTGTTTGCTCTGACTCTTTCCCAGTTGGATCCTCCTGCCGATCTGTACTTTACGTTAGGTTTTCCGGGATCTGCAAATACGATAACGGACGACAATTTCACTGGCACTGCATCCGATTATTCGATCAGCATAGATGGCGTAGCGGCTACCGGTTTAGCATTCAACGATCCGACTACTTTGCAATTTACGATGCCCACACTTCCAGGAGTGAACCAAAATAAGAATGCGACCATGATCGTATTACAGAACGGCACACCTTTTATGACGAAGACGGTCCGGTATCGTTCTCTCGTGGAGATCCCGATCGGGCAACCTCATGGTTATAGCAATTTTATCTCTTCTTCCGATATTAGTAATTTCTACTCGTTTACTTCTAGTGTTTCAGGAGACCATCTTTTCAATGTGTTCGGATATTCGTTTACTAACGTAGACTTATATTACCTTGACAATGCGAACTCCAGTCCTGTTGCGATTGCGCAGAGTTCCGCTTCGGATACGGAATTTAAGAAATATAACATTTCCTCTACCGGGCAACATATCATAGAGATCCGATATGTTTCGGGTTTGAGAACGAAGAATGTGATTCAGATAGCGGACGGAATTATAGCCGGAGTTCATACGACGAATGAGATAATGACGTATTATCGTTGTTATGATTTCATGTCGGGAGCTAGCACTCCTAGTAATCATAATTGTTTTGATCAGAATAATGCTGTGCCTGATCGAACTAGAACGGGGCGTTGTACGTATCCAACCTCCGGCGGGATTGTTACTAGAAGCTATTATATAGATTCAACCGGCTTCGGTTTCGACGTTGGCTACGCAGAAGGGACCTGTACTTTACCTGGCTTCGGATCTTATAATGTGGAAGACGCAATCTTTCAGGATAATTGAAAGATAGGATTTTCTTCTTTCCTTTCTGGGTTAAGAGGTCCAAGGTTTGTTTATCATTTGAAATTCGAAACATATCGATTCGGAAGTAAGAGTTGAAAAATAGGATCTTTATAGTAGACGATCATCCTTTGATCCGCACTGGACTCCGCGTGGAGATCCAGAACGATCCTAGTTTGGTTTTTGTAGGCGAAGCAGGTTCTATCCAAGCAGCTATACGATCTATGGATTTTAAGAAGGCTGACTTGATGGTCTGCGATATTTCTCTCTCCGACGAAAATGGGATTGAGGAATTAGATTCGATCAAGAGGAAGTTTTCCGAATTAAAAGTGATCTTTCTGACCATGCATCGTGACTGGGCCTACTTGCAAAAAGCGTTTCAGTCCGGAGCGGAAGGGTATATCCTAAAATCCGAGTCCATGCAGAATATTCTCGAGTCCATTAAGAAAGTATTAAATGGAGAGAAGGTATTTCCGAATCAAGCCGAGCCTTTGGTTCCTAAAAGTGATTTTCTCGCAAATGTGCATGGAAAGATAAAATTACTGACCAAAAGAGAACTGGAGATCCTGGAACTTCTCGCAAATGGAAAAATGAATCGAGAGATCGGCGAGGAGTTTGGGATCAGCATTCGCACTGTAGAGTCTCATCGAGGTGAGATCATGAGAAAATTGCAGATCAAAAATGCAGTGGAGTTGGGTCAGATCATTATTCGCTTAAGGGAGAGTGGCCTTTCTATAAACCAGGGCATAATCTACTGATCCCTATTCGGGTAGAAGGACCGTGAACCTACTGCCTTTTCCAGGTTCCGAATCCACTAGGATCTCTCCTCCATGCGCGAGCACGATCTTTCGAACGATAGAAAGACCTAAGCCAGCTCCCTTCGGCTTTTTACTTTTCAGCAATGGTTCATATAGAGAAAGTTTTGCTTCTTCGCTGATCCCGGGACCGTTATCTTCGAAGATCATGTAGATACAACCGGATTCTTTTGCGACTCGGATCGAAAAGATCCCTTTTCCTCCCATAGCCTCGTCGGCATTCTTTGCGAGGTTCAAGATCATTCTTCGGATCCTCATCGGATCGATCCAGATCTTCTCGATAGGATCGGATTGAATCAGTAGATCTATATTCTTCTCTTGAAAGAATAACTCTAGATCCTTCTTGATCTCGGAAAGGAATTCTTCCAAATTCACTTCTTTCAATTCTAATAGGATCTTGTTCTTTGCGAATTCTAGGATATCCACCGAGAGATTCGTCAAAGCATCCGTTTCTCTTTTGGCCTGATCGAGCATTGCTCTTGGATTTTGGGCTGCGTTTTGGATGATATTGTTAAGAAGATTTTGAAGTAGGAATGTGTGGTGACCTATATCGTGCACGATCTGAGCGGCAAGTTCTCCGATTACGGCTAACTTTTCTCTGTCTAAGCGGATCAAATTCTGGATGGATAAGGCTAAAGCATAGGAGATCCCTTCGATCAGATCCGCTTCTTTGCTTAAGTAATCCGAATTTCGGATCGGTAGCTCTAAGAGAGCGAAGGTCCTCTCGTCCCTTTTGATGGGAAGAATGATCCGATCCTCTATAAAGCTGGGCGATGCTACAGAAGATAAAACCGATTCTGATAGAGGACTTAATGGACCTTCTGATCTTCCTTCTTCTATTTGGTCAGCTTCTTCCCGGAATAAAAAACGTTTCCAAGAGGACGAGTCCTTCTCCGGAAAATACATAGAAGCATGATCAGGAAGAAATCCTAGAAAAAGGCTTAGATCATTTAAAGCAACTTGAGAAGCAGACTGAACTGAAGTAGATAACATGATCCTTTGTGTGGAGGAGATCAGGATTTTCAATCTCTCAGATAAGCCTTCGGATCGGACAAAGGAGAGAGAAGATTTTTTAGCGACCACAGTTGAGTAAGTAAATAGTAGGATTAATTCTCCGTATGGGATCGTATAACCCGTGTTCACTATATAGTGCTGGTATAATATATCGTTTATTATGGTGATGTTTACGCCTGCGAATCCGATGAGGAGTAGAGCGGCATCTTCCGTCTTCGACCAAACCGATTTGACCAAAAGAAATAGCCACAATGGGGCCGGGATTAGAAAATTATAGATCTCTAATGGAACTAAGGTCAGGGTAAATATTTGATTCGGAGAAAAGATCACAAGTAAAGAAGAGGCATAATATGGCAGCATTATGTACTGACCGTATTTCTTCCAAAAAACGGAACGAACCGTCTCATTCATGAACGCTAGTAAACAAGGGCTCGTAAGATAAATAGACAGATATTCTAATCTATATAGGAATTCCCAAGGCAAATAAGGAAATAGATCATAACTGGCTCGAGTGTCCGATGTCAGGGTTCGGATAAAGATCAAGGCACTATGTATTCCTAAAAAGAGGGGACTTCTGTCTTTTTTTCTGAATGAGAATAAGACAAAATTAAAGATAGCCATGACCCCTTCCGCAGTGGCTAATATGAAGGTCAGTATAGAGGCGCGTTCTTTTGCCGAGAGTATCGTATCGAATGTCCCGATCTGGATCGGATACCAATAGCCTCCCCATCTATTATGAAAATTTGATATATATAGGATCATATCCACGGCCTGGGATTTGGGTAGCTCTGCGATATGATGTTTGAAGTTCGGGATTGTTTCCGATTTGGTTTTTCCTACCTTGCCCGCACTCGTAAGTAGTTTTCCATTCGCATGGAGTTCGTATGCGGTTCCTTGGTCGGGGATTCTAAGGTAAAATGGATCCGCCGATTCGGGTAATAGGATTTGCAGTCGATATGTGGCGAATCCATGGGAGCCGATTTCTTGTCCTTCTACTTGGATGGAGTTCCAAACGCTCGGTGCATTTACTAAGATAGGGGCGGAGCCTTCTTCTGAATTTTTGGGCAGAAATTCTTTCCAATAGAAACGCCATTCGCCAGAGAGCGAAGGGATCTTTTCGCTGGAGAAGTCCCAGTTTCTGAGGTCTAAGGTCCCGTTTATTGCGGATGGGGTTTGGTGTTCGCTCCGAGATGTATTACAACTCAGTAAGACCAAGAGAAATAGGAACCCCGAAAGTTTTTTCTTCGGCATACGAGTACATGAAAAAGTAGAAGACTCGGCGAGAAGGTCAATTCCAAAAGAGTGTGGGAACTCTTTGTTAGGCGAGATAAAGGGCGCCCCCACCCGGGGCTTGGGTGGGGGGAGTGGCCCGTGGGAGCAAGCGCTTGCTATATCACAAAATCACATTCTTTGCAAGGGGAAAATTTTCCCTCCTCCGTTCCTGTAGGAACTTCTCATGTCAACTTGTAGGAACTCATATTCTCATTCTTATACTTTTGGCGGCCAAGCATTCTTGCAAGTATGTGAGTAGCATAATGGCAGCAATATTGAAGAATCTTAAAGTTCATCTTTGAAAGGCAGATCAAATTTGATTTTTCCTTTACTAAGGAAATTCATTCTTTTCACTGATATCTTCTTTTATGAACGTATCGTTTGTGTTTAGGAGTATGAATGATCTCTTTTGACAAGATCCAAAAACGAGCAGCCAAAAGAAAAGGCGGGGAGAAGGTTCTACAATCCCTTCTTCCCAAAGTAAGTCCTAAAAGCAAACTCGCTCGTCTCTCCGATGATCGAGTGCTCAGCGAAATGTCAAAGCGGATCTTTTCGGCCGGCTTTGTTTGGAAGGTTGTGGAAAATAAATGGCCCGGATTCGAAGAGGCGTTCTTAGGATTCGACCCTGCAAAATTACTTAAACAGCCGAATCGGTTTTGGGACGCCTTAGAATCGGATGAGAAGATCATTCGCAACGCGCAAAAGATTTCATCAGTCAGAAAGAATGCACAGTTTGTCGTGGATATTGCCCGGGAACATGGTAGTTTCGGAAAATTTCTGACGGATTGGCCGATCCAAGATCAGATCGGGCTTTTGGATTTTCTTTCCAAACATGGATCCAGATTGGGTGGAAACACTGGTCAGTATTTCTTGCGTTTTATCGGAAGGGATTCCTTTATTTTATCTTCAGATGTTATATTATGTTTGCGTGATATAGGTCTTCCTTTGTCCTCCACGGGAAAATCCAAAAAAGATCTATCCGCAATTCAAAAACAATTCAATGTTTGGGCCGAGGAGACTGGCTTGTCGTATACTCACTTATCTCGCATTTGTGCGTTTTCGATCGGCGAAAACTATTCGGTTGATCCGGAAGAAGAGATGTGAATCGCAGAGATCCTATTTTCTTGTAATATTTTTTCTATTTTGACCGATTTCGACTATTTCATACCTGTTCCGGTTAGCAAGACGGAGAAATAAGAGTTAATTTCTATTCGAACATTTAGTAGTGCTTATTCACTTTCTAACTCTTAGGAATAAGTCGACTGCTATTAGGAGAACAGATGAAAATAAATCAATCAGTTGCGCTAGTCACTGGATCCAATCGAGGAATAGGAAAAGCGATCGTAGAGAGTCTAGTGGCAAACGGTGCAAAAAAAGTTTACGCTGCTGCTCGGACTTGGGACGGGAAAAAACCGATGAACGATAGGGTTATTCATGTCGAATTGGATGTAACCGATCAAAAACAAATCGATGCATTGGTTGGAAAAGCAGGGGATGTGAATTTACTCGTGAATAATGCAGGAGTCGTTGACTTTGTAGACATTATTAACGCGTCCGAAGAACAGTTCCAGCGAAACTTTTCGGTGAATCTATTTGGAATGTGGAAAATGGCCAAAGCCTTCGCACCAATTATCGAAAAGAATACGGGTGGTGCAATGGTGAATATTCTAAGCATTCTTTCCTTTGCAAGTATGCCCGTATTTTCAGTGTATAACGCATCTAAGGCCGCGGCTTGGTCCATGTGCCTTTCTCTGCGGGCTACCTTAAAGGATAAAGGCATACGAGTGTTGAACGTTTTTCCGGGGCCTGTAGATACGGATATGATATCAGCTGTTGATATAGCAAAAACGAGTCCGAAAGACGTAGCAAATTCTATACTCGCCGGATTGGAATCCGAAAAGGAAGACGTTTTTCCTGATCCTATGTCTGAATCTGTTTATGATGCTTGGAAGAAGGATCATAAACAGATTGAAAAACAATTCGCTTCGATGTAACGGAAGAAAAACGGGGAGTCTGGATAAAATGAAAATTGATAAACCTTTAATTCAATCTCGGACTCCTTCTTCTTTAAAGATCGTCCCGAATATACTTTTAAGCATGCCTAATGTGGAAACGATAGCTTTCGGGAAAAAAAGTAATTCGGCAATTGTATATAAAAAGGTTACAGAGCTGTTGCCGGACCAAGAGGTCTTTTCTAGAGCCGCCTCGCTTACTATCGTCTGTAGGGGAACAAAAAGAGTCACTTCTTACGACGGAGATTTTTTCGAGATCCGAGAAGGGGAGGCGGTTTTTTTGCCGCCAGATCTATACATGATTTCGGATCTACTTCCGGTAAAAGGCGGAGGAGATTTTGAAAGTTATCTTTTCTTTTTTCCGGATACCATTATAGAGGAATTTCTAACTACTAAAAAAATTCGTCTCTCTTCAGGAGAGCCTGCTGATATTTTTCGACTGCATTACGGGACTGGGCTCAAACTCTATGCAGAAAATTTAAAACCGTTGTTTCAGAGCGTTTCCCCGAGAACAGAAGACCTATTAAGAATCAAACTCTTGGAGGCCTTGCAAATTGCATCAAGCTCCGATAAGACTGGAACCTTCTTCGACTGGCTTTTTCAAGTTACTCAAAACAAGCATAGGGATTTAAAAACGTTTATGGAAAAAAATTTCGATAAACGTCTCTCTATCGAAGATTATTCCATACTTACTGGCAGAAGCATTTCGTCGTTTCAGAGAGACTTTAAAAAAATCTATGGACTTAGTCCTAAAAAATGGCTGACCATTCAGCGGATGAAGAAAGCAAAAGAACTGTTGGAGAACGGAGGAGCGAGTGTTACGGATGTTGCTCTCTCTATCGGTTATGAAAATATTTCGCATTTTATACGAGCTTTTCAGGAGCAATACGAAGTAACGCCTGGGGAATTTTTGAAAAAAGAAATTCGAGTCAGATGAGTTATTCGATTCGATAAGAGGCTCGCAGAAGGGCAGATTACTATCTTTGCTTAAAAGTTTCGGCAGTAAAATTTTCAAGAAATGAAAGTGATTTTCTTTACTTTTTCATTGACCGGGTGGCTCAATTCCCTACATTGGTTTTTACGGCCTTTTCCGTATGGGAGATCGCCGGCAAGGCTAAAGCGAGTCCAAAAGACGGAGACCTTCTCCTTCAAAAACATAGGTTCGCTGAGGCAAATAATCAGTTCTTTTACAACTTAATAACTGCGAATGAGAAATTAAATTTTTTATTAGCTGAGATTGATGTAAGGTGATGAG